>JBEKSF010000091.1:0-24178 GCA_049517295.1 Verrucomicrobiota bacterium | reverse complement strand
CTCCGGCTCTCTCCCCGCACGCGGGGAGAGAGGGCAAACGTGGCCCCAAAGGAGTATATTGGGTCGCATATACTTCTGTCTCGCAAAAACCGGTCGGCGAAGAATTTTGTCTCACACCCGTCCCTCCATCACTCCTTGCTTTTCTATTGACTCTGCCCTCCAAGTGTGTCGAGATGCTTTGCCGGTTTAATTTCGTTGCAATGAGCAGGGCCAGAAATTCGCTTAAGACCAGCGCGCCATCCCCCACGGGCGGCACGACCAAATACGACGTCCATCATCGCGTCCTGGCCAAGGCCTATGGACCGCAGGCCGACTTGCGGCGCGAACTGGCCGATTCCAAGGCCGCCGTGGCTCAGCGGACCGAAATCCTCCATGTGTTCGCCGAATGCGCCGACCCCCAGCGGGCTTGGCTGTTGTTGGAGGATTATTTCGATAAACTGTCCCTCTCCCGCAAGGACTTCGGCCCGCACGAATGGTGGCCCCGCCTCATTTCCACACACGGTAAAAAGCGCCTGGAGGAAACGGCGATCCTTTTCATGCGCCTCAACCGCCCCCTGCCCACGGAATTGCAGCCCCACGCCAATCTCAATCGCTTCGCGGAAATCCAGCAGGCGGAGAAGGACCAGAAACTGGTCCTCCAGCTCGAACATTGGCTCTTCCCGTCTTGGCCCGGCCTTTCCGATTCGCCCCGCGCCAGCATCCGCGTTGCCTGCGATCCCATGCCGATGTCCCAAGACTCCGGCTTGTTCGGCCTGTCGGTCAGCTTCTATGTCGCGCGCAACCGGACCGGCGAGAAGCCAAAAACACTGGCCGAAGTCGTCAGTCTGGCCGCGCGCACGTCCCACCAGGAGGAACAGTTCTCCTCCGACGACTGGCAATTTATCCAATGGCTGGCGGAGACCCACCCCGATCCCGAGGGGTTGTGGGAATCGCTTCTCCTGACTGGCATCGAACTGTTCCAATGGCTGGCCCGGTGGGGCGGCAATGACCGGCTCTGCCTGGCCCAATCCGGCCTGCCGCTCAACTTTCACGGCCTTCTGGCGCAACTGGAACCCCACTTGGAATCCATCAACGACGAGTTGTTTTTTACCCATCAACTCGCCTTGCCCTCCGGCCGGCGCCATCCCTTGAACGCCGTCAAATTCTTCGCCGGTCACCCGGCCATCGCGCTGGTCGATTCCACCTTCTGTTTGTTGCGTTGCGCCCCGCCCGACGAGGTGTTGAGCAACTGGGCGCGGATTCAATCGGTTCCCGTCAGCAAACTGAGCCACCGCCTGTTGACCCATTTGCGCAAAACCCGATCTCCCACCGCGCCGGATTGGTCCCAACTCTGCATCGTTCATCCCGCTCTGCCGCGTCTGACTTTCGAGTTGGCCGGCGACCTCGTGCGCCTGCGTTTGCTGGCCAGCAGCGACGTTGACGGCGCGCACTGGCATTGGAACGGCCAGGAGTGGCAGTGCGACGATCCGAAGGTCCAACTGGCCGGCAAGCCCACGATCCTCGATGATCCCCGTCTGGACAAAGCCCTCCAATGGCTGCGCCGCTTGGACTGGTTTACGCCCGAACCGGGCCTCTTGGTGGGCGACGCCAATGACAATTTCCTGGCCCAATTGGCCGAGGCCTGGCCGGACCGGCCCGCCGAAGCCGAATACCTCGGCAACCCCGCCTTTCACCGCCTCTTCCTGGCGCAACGTCCCTTGTGCCCGCGCCTGGCCGTCAAGGGCAGCGGCATCGACTGGTTCACTGTCTCGGCGGAATGGGAGGCGGAGGGCATCCGCCTCACGCCCGCCGACCTGCGCCGCCTCCAATGCGCCACCGGCCGCTTTATCAAATTGCCCGATGCCGGCTGGCTCCAACTGGACGCCGCCGCCGTGCAGTCTGCCCACGAAACCTTCGCCAGTCTCGGTTTGGAGGATTTGACGCCAGCAGCCCAACGGCTGGGACTGGAGCAGGCTGCCCATCTGGATGAGGCCACCCTGCGGGTTTTCGGGGACACTCCCCAGGCGCAGGCCCTGCGCAAACACCTGGCCCAATTCGCCGGCATCCCCACCGCCCCGCTGCCCGATAACATCCACGCCGTCCTTCGCCCCTACCAGCTTGCCGGCTACAGTTTCCTCTGCCACCTGGCCCGGCACAAACTGGGCGGGATTCTGGCCGACGACATGGGTTTGGGAAAAACTCTGCAAACCCTCGTCTGGCTGGCCTCCTTGAAGCAAAGCCAGCCTCTTTCCAAACCGGCTCTGGTCATTTGCCCGGCCTCCGTTTTGCATAACTGGCGGCGCGAAGCCAATCGCTTCACACCCGACCTCAAAGTCCTGGTCCTGGAAAGCGGCGCCGCCCGCCACAATTTGCGCAAGCAGATTCCCCAACATGACTTGATCATCACCAATTACGCCTTGCTTCGCCGCGACCTTCAGGCCCTCCAACATTTCTCCTTCCGCGCCGTCATCCTGGACGAGGCCCAGTTTATCAAAAACCCGGACGCCCAAATCACCATTTCTGTCAAGCAATTGCGCGCCGACCACCGCCTCGCCCTCACCGGCACGCCTCTCGAAAACCGCCTCCTTGACCTCTGGAGCCTCGTCGATTTCATCCAGCCTGGCTACCTCGGCTCACAGCAGTCGTTCCGCCAAAAATACGAACCCCGCGGCGAAAACGCCGCCGACCAGCAGCGTATCGCCCGCCGCCGCCTCTCCGCCAAATTGCGCCCCATCCTCCTCCGCCGCCTGAAGCGGGACGTCGCCCGCGACCTGCCGGATCGCATCGAGCAGCGCCGCGATTGCGAGCTGAACCCCGCCCAGCGCAAGCTTTATCTGGCCGAATTGCGCCGCGGCCGCCAGCAGGTCATGCTTTCCCTGGCCCAACGCGGCCTGCGCGCCAGCACCATTCATGTCTTGGCTGCCCTGACGCGTCTGCGCCAGATTTGCTGCCACCCCAAGCTGGTTGGCAGCGACGCCCTTTCCGGCAAGACCGAGACGTTGTTTGAATTGCTCGAACCGTTGCTGGCCGAAAATCAAAAGGTCCTCCTCTTCAGCCAATTCGTCCAGATGCTCCGCATCCTGGAAACCGAATGCGCCGCCCGCCATATCTCCGCGCATATCCTGACCGGCCAAACCAAAGACCGCACCCAAGTCGTGCAGGCCTTTCAGGACGACCCTTCCGCCGCCGTTTTCCTGCTCAGTCTGCGCGCCGCCGGAACGGGCCTCAATCTCACCACCGCCAGCAACGTTGTCCTCTACGATCCCTGGTGGAACCCAGCCGTCGAAGCCCAGGCCATCGACCGCTCGCACCGCATTGGCCAAACCCTCACCGTCAACGCCTATCGCTTGATCGCCCCCGGCACTGTCGAAGAAAAGATTTGGGAACTGCAACAGCGCAAAGCCCAAACCATTGCCGACGTCTTTGGCGAACAAGGCTTCGCCGCCAATCTGTCCCAGGCCGATCTGGAATACCTCTTCTCCGACAATTGAGCGCCCAAGAGCCGCTCTACCTTAAATGCTTTTGGCGAGGCAACTCCTCCTCAATTATTGACATCTTTTTCATATTATGCCACATTAGGATCATGAAAATAACGGTTGATTTGTCTGAAAACGATCTCAAAGATGTCATGCGTCTCTCCCGACAAAAGAAGAAAGGACCAGCCGTTCGACAGTTCATCGTGACCGAACTGATGCTCAGGCGACGGCGGGAGATCAGCCAGAAGCTTCTCGCCGGAAAGTGGAACGCCCAACTGCCCGAAATTGATCAACTTCGCAAGGATCGCCCCCTATGGCAACCCTGATTGATTCCTCCCTTTGGGTGGACTACTTTCGCCCCAAAACCCCCGCCCCCATCCGCCAACAGGTGGCACAATGGGTGGACAGCGCCGATGCGGCCGTCTGCGAGCCGATTCGTTTTGAAATCCTCCGCGCGGTTCCTCGCGCCGATCGAATCCGCGTGGAACAGGTTTTCGCCACCTTGCCTGTGCTCCCGACGCCGAAGGAGATTTGGGCCCGCGCCACCGCTCTGGGGCAGGCCTGCGCCGATGCAGGTATCCAGCCCCGCTCAATGGACCTTCTCATTGCGGCCGTTTGCCTGCATTACGATGAGGCGTTGGTTACATTCGATTCGGATTTCGCCCAAATCGGAACGATACGCCCGCTGAAAGTTCGTCTGCTCGTTCGGGGCGGCTAAACCGCGACCCGTCTGAGGAACTCAAAAAACTCTTGCCCTTGCCGCGGGACGGGCCAATATTCCTCCCACGGTTTTAACACACTGACACTCATGGCTCACATCTATAACAATATTGTTGAAACGGTCGGACGCACACCGCTGGTCCGCCTTAATCGTGTCACCAGCGGCCTGCCGGCCACCATCCTCCTCAAATGCGAGTTCTTTAACCCCTTGGGCAGCGTCAAGGACCGCATCGGCATGGCGATGATCGAAGACGCCGAGAAGCGCGGCATCCTCAAAAAGGACACCCTCATCATCGAACCGACCAGCGGCAACACCGGAATTGCGCTCGCCTTTGTCGCCGCCGTCAAGGGCTACAAGTTGATTCTCACCATGCCCGATACCATGTCGCTGGAACGCCGCACTCTCCTGGCTTTGCTCGGCGCCAAACTCGTCTTGACTCCCGGCCCCGAGGGAATGAAGGGCGCCATGGCCCGCGCCGATCAACTGGCCCGCGAAAACCCCAATTCCTGGATCCCACAGCAGTTTGAAAACCCCGCCAACCCGGAAATCCACCGCAAAACCACCGCCGAGGAAATTTGGAACGATACCGACGGCGCCGTTGATGTCCTCGTTTCGGCCGTCGGCACCGGCGGCACGATCACGGGCTGCGTCGAGATCATTAAGGCCCGCAAACCCTCTTTCCAGGCCATTGCCGTTGAACCCAAAGACTCCCCCGTTATTTCCCAATGCCTGGCCGGACGCCCCCTCAAGCCCGGACCCCACAAAATCCAAGGCACCGGCGCCGGGTTCATTCCGAGAAACCTCCACCTCAAGGACAGCAAAGGCAACCCCCAGATTGTCGAGTGCATCCAGGTCAGCAACGACGAGTCCTTTGCCATGGCCCGCCGCCTGGCCAAGGAGGAAGGGATCCTGGCCGGCATTTCCACCGGCGCCAACGTCTTCGCCGCCATCCAGGTCGCCAGTCGTCCCGAATCCAAAGGCAAGCTCATTGTCACCTTCGCCTGCTCCACCGGAGAGCGTTACCTGAGCACCCCGCTGGCGGCCGATGCCAAGGCCGAAGTGGGGGGGTGAAAAAAAAAGTTGCATAATCTCCCTTTTTACCCGATTATTGCTTTGTTGAAGGTCTGACCGGGCTTGCGCCGGATAATTCCGAATGCGACGGGCCGCGGTCCTCCAAGAATTCGAAGCTCGAACGTACGTAACTTTTTGAGGGTGATTCAGACAAGGCCTTCGCACGTTTTACATTCTAAATCTATGAGCACAGCGCCCAGCGCCACCGCCACCGACTACGGGGCAGGATTCCTTGAAATCTCCGAGAAGGGCTTTGGTTTCCTTCGCACCAAGGAAAACAACTACCATCCCAAACCGAGCGACATCTTCGTCACTCCCGACACCATCAAACGCAACTTCCTGCGCGAAGGCTGTCTGGTCGCCGGCGAAACCCAGCCGCCTCACCGCGGCAACAGCCCCCAACTCAAGTCGGTCGATAAGGTCAATGAACTGCCTTTCGAGGCGTACACCAAGGCTGTCCGCTTCGAGAACCTCACCACCATTGATCCCATCGAAAAAATCAACCTCGAAACCTCGCCGGACCTCCTCGAAACACGCATCATCGACCTGGTCACTCCCATCGGCAAAGGCACCCGCGGCCTCATCGTCTCTCCGCCCCGCACTGGCAAAACCACCATCCTCAAGCAGATTGCCAACGCCGTCACCGCCAACCATCCCGAAATCTACGCCATGGTCCTCCTTATCGACGAGCGCCCGGAAGAGGTCACCGACTTCCAGCGCTCCGTCAAAGCCGAGGTCGTCGCCTCCTCCAACGATCAGGACCTCGAAACCCACGTCCGTCTTTCCCGCTTCATGATCGAACGCTGCCGCCGCATGGTCGAAAGCGGCCGCGATGTCTTCGTTTTGCTCGATTCCATCACCCGTGTCGCTCGCGCCTACAACAGCGTTCATGGCGGCAGCGGCCGCACCATGACCGGCGGCGTGGACGCGCGCGCCTTGGAAATCCCGCGCAAAATGTTCGCCTCCGCCCGCAAGATCGAGGAAGGCGGCTCCCTCACCATCATCGCCACCGCCCTGGTCGATACCGGCTCCCGCATGGACGAGTTGATTTTCCAGGAATTCAAAGGCACCGGCAACATGGAGCTGATTCTGGAGCGCAAACTCGCCGAGCGCCGCCTGTTCCCGGCGCTGGACATCCCCAAAAGCGGCACCCGCAAGGAGGAAAAGCTTTTCCCCGCCAAAAACATTGAGCCGATCCGCAAGCTCCGCCGCATGATGGTCGATCTGAACCCCGTCGAAGCCATGGAAACCTTGATCGCCGCCTTGAAAAAGCACAAGACCAACGACGAGTTGCTCGCCAAAATCGCCTAGGTCGCAGGGCGGCCCGGCGGCGCCGTGAAACCGAAACCCGAAAGAACCCTCCATTCCCGTCCGCCCTTGGAGCGGATGCTCCGCATCCACCAGGCCATTCAATCCGGGCATTTCCCCAACGCCTCCACTCTGGCCGCCGATCTGGAGGTCAGCTCCAAATCCGTTCACCGCGATTTGGAGTTCATGCGCGACCGCCTCCAACTGCCGCTGGATTACGACCACGCCCGCAACGGCTACCATTACACCCAGGAAGTCACCAACTTCCCCACCCTCCAAATCACCGAGGGCGAATTGTTTGCCCTCCTCGTCGCTGAAAAGGCCCTCCAACAATACCGCGGCACCACCTTCGAGCGCCCTCTCCTCAGCGCCTTCAAAAAAATGGCCGCCTCGCTCCCCGACACCGTTTCCCTCAACCTCGCCGACTGGGATCAGACCATTTCCTTCCGCATCAGCGCCGAGCCGATCCTCAATCTGGAGATTTTCGACGCCCTCGCCAAAGCGGTCGCGCGCCGCCAACAACTCCAGTTGACCTATCGCAAGCCCGCCCGCCGCGACACCGAGTTGCGCGTCGTCGATCCCTATCATCTGGCCAACATCAACGGCGAATGGTTCCTCTTTGCCTGGTGCCATTTGCGCAACGACATCCGCACCTTTGTTCCCGCGCGCATCCTTTCCCTTCATCCCACCGGCCGCACCTTTGCCCGCCCCCAAAAATTCTCCCTCCAAAAGCGTCTCCGCGACAGTTTCGGCGTCCAATCCGGCCAGGGCAGTTTTGAGGTCGTCCTTCATTTCAACGAACTTGTGGCCGATTACATTCGCGAGAAAAAGTGGCATGAATCGCAGCAACTTCGCGAGTTGCCCGACGGCGGTGTCGAGTTGCGGATGAAACTCTCCAGCCTCTCCGAAGTTGAGCGCTGGGTTTTGGGCTGGGCTGGCAACGCCCGCGTCATACACCCTCCCGCCTTGGCCCAGGGCATCGTCAACGCCGCCCGCAAAGTCCTCCAATCCTCCGCATCGGACCAGCCGCCCGCGAAGCCCGGCCAAAGTCTGCGCAACACCCCGCCCTCCAGCCCTCCGCCAAATCCGTCCACGAACACTTCAACGAATGCCTGAGTATGGGTATCAAAGAAGTCATCCAGACGATCAACCAGATACAAGCCGACGGCGTCATTGATCGCTACGCCATCGGCGGCGCGGTCGGCGCTACTTTCTATCTGGAACCCGTTGCCACGCTGGACGTGGACATCTTCGCGGGTTTCAAGCCTGCACCGGGGAGTTTGATCGTCAGTCTGCAGCCCGTCTTCGATTACCTCAGAACGAAGGGATGCACGATGGAGGGCGAATACGTCATTATTGGAGGCTGGCCCGTCCAGTTTCTCCCACCCGGAACTCCGCTTGTGGAAGAAGCCTTGAAGGAAGCTGTAAGCAAAGACGTGGATGGAGCGCCGGCGCGTGTCTTTACCGCCGAACATCTCGCCGCTATCGCGCTGCAAACCGGGCGCGCCAAGGACAAAGCGCGTCTTCTCCAATTCGTCGAGGCCGGCGCGCTCGATGCCACGCGCTTTCAAACCATCCTCGCCCGGCATGGCCTCGTTGACGCATGGCAAAAGTTTGAACGGTATTTTCTCCGCGACACGCCATGAGCCTCGACCTGCAAAAGATTCTCCAAAGCAAACGCGCTCTGCGCCGCGACCTCGCGGCGCGGCCCGTTGCGGAAAAGCTGCGCTTGCTCGATGCCCTGCGCGAACGGGAACTGGCCATTCGCGGCCGCCCGCTTCATCCCAGCGCTCCCCGCGAGCAACCCGCGGTTCATCGCACCAAACCAGTATGAACCCTAAGAAATCCATAACCGAAGTCCAAGGGGCGGCGATCACTATCCTCTCCCAAAAGCGCAAGGACTGCATCTGTTCGACCGACGTCGCCCCTTTCAAGAACGCCGGGCAATCCGGTGACCTCGTTCCCAACTGGCTTCGAAACAGGAACATCGCCGAATTCCTCCGGGCAATGCCGGAACTGGAGCGCCGGCTGAGCGTGGTGGAGGAATTGGAAGCGGTGGTGTTTGCCAACCTCCAGCGTGCCATCCGCCTCCGCCAGTCCATTTTGCAGAAGGTTTTTAGTGGGAGAATCTAATTCTGAACACAAATTCACGTCGTTTATTGTGAAAAATATGCAAAAACGGCTTTACTTTTTGATCCATTCTTTTAATTTGTTCTCATGTTAATCGAATTCAAAGTGGCAAATTTCCGTTCCATACGCGAGGAGCAGAAGTTTAGCCTGGTGGCAAGCAATACAGACAAGAATCTGCCGTCGTGCGTGATTGACCGCGAATTGCCTGGACTATCCGGCGTCAGGTTCCTTAAAGGGGCCGCGATTTATGGAGCGAACGCATCTGGAAAATCAAACGTTCTCGCCGCTATAAGGTATGTGGCGGGCTTTGTCGTGCGATCTGCCACACGGATTCAGCCGGGAGGTAAAACCGGCGCACAGCCGTTTAAACTAGACCGGGAATCAGCCGCAAAACCATCCGAGTTTGAGATTACATTTGTAGCCGATGGTGTGCGCTTCGTATTTGGTTTCGCGGTCACGCCGCAGCGAGTGGTCGAGGAGTATTTGGTCGCGTATCCCAAAGGCGTACCGCAACGGTGGTATCAACGCACATTCAAAGCGAGCAAGGGAACTTATGAGTGGGCGAAGCCATCGACGGCATTCAGCCAAGACAAAAGCCTGCAAGACAAAACGCGAGAGAATTCCTTGTTCCTCTCTGTTGGGCCGCAATTCAATCACGCACAACTAACGCAAGTTTTCAACTGGTTCAACGACGGATTGCATTTTATCCACCTGGGGGCGGAAAGGAGGATGGGGCACGGCCTTCATCACGGCTTTACTGCGGAACAGATCAAGAACCCCGCTCAACATGACCGAATAATCAATCTTCTCCGAAGCGCTGAGTTCGGGGTGGTTGACGTGGACGCGAAAGAAAAAGAGATCACTTTTGAAGAAATGAAACAAATGGTTCCTCCGGCTTTGTCGGCTAAATTGGAAAAGGAGCATGGCCTGGAGCCATTCAGGGGATTGGAGATCAATCTAACGCATAAAGCCGAGGGAATTGAGCCGGTAACGCTAGACTTCGATGAGGAAGAATCGGACGGAACTCGCCGCTTTTTTGCGCTGATCGGCCCGTGGCTGGACATCCTCGATAATGGCTACACGGTGTTCGTTGATGAAATCGAAACAAGTTTACATCCGATTCTAGTGAAGGAGCTTTTAAAGCTTTTATTCTGTAGCAAGAATAATCCCAAAGGCGCACAGATTGTTTTCACCACACACAATCCCGTGTTTCTGGACAGCACCCTCATACGGCGCGACCAAGTATGGTTCACCGAAAAGTCTCTGGGCGGCGAGACTCACCTCTATCCCTTGAGTGACTATCAGCCTCGAAAGGATGAGGCCCTTGCAAAGGGATACCTCGCGGGACGTTACGGGGCGGTGCCATTCTTGCAGGAAGGTTTGAAAATATGAGTCGCCGACGCTCATTCGCGCGAGGACCAGCGGCTTTCCGCCGTGGAAAGCCTCGCTTTCCGTCGTCTGGCAAAGCGTTTCTTATTGTCACGGAGGGCCAGAAGACAGAGCCGAATTACTTTCTTGCGCTACGAAACCTGCTCCAACTCGCGGCAGCGGATATACAAATTGAACACCCACCAGGAACAGATCCCTTGACACTTACTGCGGCGGCGATTCGCATCCGAGACGAGCGGAAGAATCAGGCAAGGAAGGGGTTCACCATTGCTTACGACGAAGTGTGGGTGGTTTTTGATCTCGAGAAGCCGCACGACGAACGCCGGAAACTTGCGGCTGAAGCGATGAAAACGAAGAAGGCAGCAGGTATCAAGTTCGCTTTTTCTGATCCGTGCTTTGAATTTTGGTTGTTGCTTCACGAAGACTATACAACTGCGCAATTTGCGGACTGTGACCAAGTGATTAAGCGATTGAAAGGCTTCTGGAAAAACTATTCCAAGGGGATGAGGCCGACAACTGAGTTCCTTTCAAAAATACCCATCGCGGTTGTCCGTGCAGAGCGTTGCCGGAAACACCATGAGACGTCCGGCGGCGACGGGAATCCCTCCACGATGGTAGATATTTTGGTTCGACAGCTTAACTCAGCGACGCGCAGTCAACTTCAATTCAAACTGAGCTAACGTCATTCGCCTCGCGATGAGCAATCCACAACCACTTGTCCAAAAGCTTTGGAATTATTGCCACATCCTTCGCGATGACGGCCTATCCTACGGCGATTACGTCGAACAATTGACATTCCTGCAGTTCTTGAAAAAGGCGGACGAGCAAGCCATGCAGCCGTTCAATAAGCCGTCACCCATTTCCAAAGGTGTCGGATAGGACCCGCTCTTGAGGCTCATACACGGCGACCTGGATATTCATTAAAACACAGGACGGAGAGCCGCCGCGCTGACGAACAAGAGGCGGCTCTTTCCCCCTCACGTCACGGATATTTGTGGACCGTATATTCGGTTTCATCAGTGCCGGTGGCCCAGAGGAGGGGGTATTGCGCCTGGGGCACCCAGCCGGCGTGGCCGTCGCAATAAATCACGTTGCCGCCCGCCGTGCCGTGATTGTCGATGTAATCGGGATAATTATCGTTTGACGTTTTGCCGGCCGGGTAGTTGACAGGGTCGTCACCATCGTAAATCAGAAACATGCGGGAAATCGAAGCCCGCTGGCCTTTCACATTGATCGTCAAGTGCGGAATGTTCCAGACGACATAAGTGTCCGAGGCGTCATTGAGATAGACATAGCCCGCGACGACCTTCTGCGTCTTGCGAATGTTGTAAGGCGCGCTGACGTTGGGCGTGCTGCCGTTGAGGAAGCCCGAAACTTCATAGCTCGTCCCCGGGCCGCTTTTCATCCCCGCGTCGTAAGTGGCGCCGTCTTCGGCGATGTATTGCAAATCCGGGATGATGGTGGGGTTGCCGTGCAGCCGGTTAGCGTAGGACACCCCGCTGTCGTTGCGCGAGTAAAAGGGAAGATTATTGCCCAACGGGATCGGGGCGTTGGTGATCCGGTGCTGGGTGTTGGGACAGATAAATGTCTTGAGGTTGCGAACGTAAGCCGGATAAAGCCAGTTCAGGTCGTCGTCAGCATAATTGTCGGTGCCGCTGAGCGCGCCCTGGGAATCATCGTCGGCGTAAAGCTGGCTGCCAGTTCCCATCTGTCTCTCATTGTTGAGGCAGGCGGTGCGCTTGCTCTGGTCCTTGGCATTGCTCAGGGCGGGCAGCAGCAAGGCGGCCACCATCGCGATGATGGCGATGACGACCAATAGTTCGATCAGCGTGAAGGCCAACCGTGGTTGACGGCAATTCGTTTTCATAACGGCACAGCCGCTGCCACTCGGCCTGCCAGAGCGTGAATATATCCGGCGGGCGCGGAAAAGACCAGCAAACCATTCACCCAACTTGGTTGACTTTGGCCGCAAAGACAAAATCGCTTTCGGTCAATCCGTCGATCTTATGCGTCCACAGCGTCAGCTTGACCTTCCCCCAGGCAAGGTAAATATCCGGGTGATGGTTCTGTTGTTCGGCCAGTTCCCCCACGCGGTTGGTGAAGGCCAGCGCCTGGCGGAAATCCGGGAATTTGAATTCCTTCTCAAGGTGATGTTGGTTGATGACCAGCCAGCCGCCCGCCAATTGTTGCGCCAGGGCGGCCAAATCCGCCCCCGCCAGCGGCGGCACGCCGCCTCTGCAGGGGACACATTGTTTTTCGGCTAAATCGGCCACGGCCCATTATAGCATTAGCACCCCTCCGCGCGCAAGGCCTGGCGCAACTGCCGCGCCAGCTCCGCGCCGGAGATTTGGCCCGGGGCCGCGCAATGATCCAGGTAGCCGTAGGTCAGGCACGATCCCAGGGTCGCAAACAGCACCCGGGTGTGCGCCCAGGCCTCGCCCATGCCGATGACGCAGAGCGGTTTGGCCCAATCGCGCTCCAGCAGGGAGCGCAGAATGGCAACGTCGCTTTGGTCGTGAAGCATCGTCGATACTTTGGCGATCGAGCCGATCTGGTGCGCCTTCTCCACGATGGCGCGCAGCTTGCGCAACGGCGGCGTCTTCTCAAACTGATGGTAAGAGACGATGCAGGCCTTTTGCAGTTTCGCCGCCTCCCGGGCCACGTCCTGGCATATCACGCTGCCCAATTCGACATCCACCGCCGCCAGTTCGCGCAACCCTTGCCGGTAAAGCTCCAGCCGCTGCAGATCGTCCGCCGGCCATTGCCCCCCTTCGGAACAAAGCCGGACGGTCAGCAGGACCGGTTTGCCGCGCGATTGGATCGCCTTGCACCGCTCCAGCCAATCGGGTGGCCGCTCCATCCTGTCCAGGCGCACTTCCACAATGTCCGTCGGTATGTTCCCGCGGCGCGCCAGCGTCGAAAGGGTCCCCACCACGCGCGGCGTCCGGCCCACGGTCAGCGCGCCGCGGGCGGTTCGAAAAACAACCGTTGCCGTGGTCATGGCTGTCATGATGCGGAAAAGTCTTTAAACCTCAAACCTCAAACTTTAAGCTGGTTCCACGTATGAACAAATACATCATCAAGCCCGCGGCGGCCGCTCCCGCCGGCGGCCCGTATAGCCACGGCGTTCGCATTGGCGATTTGCTATTTTGCGCGGGGCAAATCCCCATTGTTCCGGCAACAGGACAACCGCTGGCGGGCGACATCCGGGCGCAGACTCAACGAGTCCTGGAAAACATCAAGATCATCCTCCACGACCAGGGTCTGACGCTGGCCAACGTCGTCAAAACCACCGTTTTCATGACCGATCTTGCCGACTTTTCCAAGATGAACGAGGTCTATGGCGGGTTCTTTGACAAGGACCCGCCCGCCCGCACGACCGTCCAAGTCGCCGCCCTGCCGCGCGGCGCTCAGGTGGAGATCGAAGCCATCGCTCACTACTGATCCTTGTGCCGCAGATTGTTCCCCTTGCGATTGCCTTTGTCGTTGGCGCGCTGCTGGTCTGGCTGATTTCTTTTTTTTCCGGCAGAGGCCTGGAAAAAGAGTTGCGCCTGCAACTGCAACAACGGGACACGGACCTGGAATCCACGCGCCGGCAACTCACCGACACGACCGCCGAATTGGCGGGAGCCAAAGCCAAAGCCGAGGCCGCCCAACAAATGCTGGCCGAAAGCCTCCGCGGCGCCAAGGAAGCGCAGGAAAAGGCGCTGGCCGATTTGCGCCAGGCCTTCAAGGCCCTGAGCGCCGACGCCCTCAAGGAAAGCGCTCCCCAGTTCTTGCAACTGGCCAACGAAACAATGGCCAAATTCCAGGAGTCGGCCAAGGGGGACCTGGCCCAGCGCCAGCAAGCCATTGCCACGCTGGTGGAACCGTTGAAGGAACAATTGGAAAGCTACCAGCGGCGCCTGCAACAAAGCGAAACCTCCCAGGCGGCCGTCCTTGGCGAAGTCAAAAAACAACTCGAAGGGCTGGCCCAAAACAGCCAGGCCCTCTCCTCCGAAACCTTCCAATTGCGCAAGGTTCTCAGTTCCAACCAGGCCCGCGGGCGGTGGGGCGAGGAAACCCTGCGCCGCGTCGTCGAGGCCGCCGGCCTCAGCCCACACTGTGATTTCAGCGAACAAACGCAGTCCGACGACAAGAAGCCCGACCTTCTGGTCCATCTGCCCGGCGACCGGGTGATTATTGTTGATTCAAAAGTCCCCGACCTCGAATTCCTGCGGGCCATCGACGCCGCCGACCCGCAACAGCGGGCCGAGGCTCTGGGCCTGCACGCCGCCAAACTCAAGGACACCATCCGCGATCTCGCCCGGAAGGATTACCCGGCGCAATTCCCCAACGCGCTGGATTACGTGGTGTTGTTCCTGCCCGCGGAGTCGCTTTTCAGCGCCGCGCTGGAGGCGGACCGGGAATTGATTTTGTGGGCCGCGCAGCGCCAGATCATGCTGGCGACGCCCGCCTCCCTGATCGCGCTGTTGCGGGCCGTCAGCGTCAGTTGGCAGCAAAACGCGCAGAGGGAGAACGCGCGCGAAATCGTGGCCACCGCACAGGAACTTTTCAATCGCGTGGGCAAATTCATCGAGCATTTCGAGAAAATCCGGGCCGGCTTGGAGCGGGCCAACGCCGCCTACGACGATGCCCGCGGTAGTTACGATCGCATGGTGCGCCCCAGCGGCAACAAAATGCTTAAACTCACAGGCGGCGATCCTGCCAAAGAACTGCCCGAGATCGCGCCGCTGGAGGCGACGTTGCGCCTGCCGCCAGGCTGACAAAGTCGGGAGCGGCATCCTGCCTGGCAGCTTGTCCGGTGAGAGTTTCTACAAACCGGTCCACAAACACCAATTCTCATCGATGTTTTGACACGCGGACTTTTTGTCGTGGCGTCTCGCCTAGTCTTTGCCGCCGCCTGTCTTCTGTTCGTCACCGACCGATTCCATCAGGGCGATCAGCGGCAGGAACATGGCGATGACGATGCTGCCGACAATGACCGCCAAAACGACAATCATAATCGGCTCCAATAGGGAGGTCATCGCGGCGACAGCGTTATCGACTTCCTCGTCGTAGTTGTCGGCGATCTTCATCAACATTTCGGGCAGGGCGCCGGTTTGTTCGCCGACATCGACCATGCTCACGACCATGGGTGGGAAGACCCCCGAAGCCTCCAAGGGCGCGGTGATGGTTTCGCCCTCCTTGACGCTCTCATGAACGGCGCCGACGGCGTTGCCGACAACGACGTTGCCGGAAGTTTCCTTCACGATCGTCAGAGCTTGCAAAATCGGCACGCCGCTGCTGACCAGGGTGCCCAGTGTGCGGGTAAAGCGCGAGATGGCCACTTTGGTCACCACCGGGCCGATCACAGGCATGACCAGCTTGGTTTTGTCCCAGAGCTTGCGCCCGAGCTTGAATCGGATGAGGACGTTGAACGTTACGATGAATCCAATGATATACAGACCGGTGCGAATGAAATGAATCCGGATCATGTCGCTGACGCCCATCACGAAGGCGGTGAATGGCGGCAATTCCTGGCCTCCGCCCAGTGTGCCGGCGAAGATTTCCTTGAACTTGGGAATGATCACGACCATCAACACGCCCATGATCGCGGTGGCGACCACCAGCACCGCAACCGGGTAGAACATCGCCGCGACGACCTTGCCCTTGATCTTCTGGGCTTTCTCCATGAATTCGGAAAGGCGTTTGAGCACCACTTCGAGCACGCCGCCGATTTCACCGGCTTTGACCATGTTGACGAACAGGCGGTTGAACACCTTGGGGTGCTGCGCGAGCGCTTCGGAAAAGGTGCTGCCGCCTTCAATGGCGTCACCAAGGTCGCCCAGGATGTTCTTGAGATTGGCGCTCTTCTCCTGTTTTTGAAGCACGCGCAAGCCGCGGAGCAGGGGCAGGCCCGCCTGCACCAGCGTGGCCAACTGCCGCGTGAATGTCGTCAGGACCTTCGTCTTGACCCGCCCGCTCAGGCCGGGAATTTGAATGTTTAAATTGAGATTGATGCCGCCTTTTTTTCCCTTCTTGGCGGACGCCTTCTTGGCCGCGGGGCTGGGCCCGCCCTTATCCTCGACCACTTTGGTGGGGAAAAAGCCCATCTCCTTGATGCGGCCGATGGCCTCGTTTTGGTTGGCGACCTCGAGGGTTCCCTTGGTTTCCTTGCCCCTCGAATCCATGGCGACATAATTATATCTTGGCATAAGTCTCAGGTGTATTTGACGACTTCCTCTATCGTCGTCTCGCCGTCGAATATCCCGCGCATCCCGTCCTCGCGCAGGGTGACCATGCCCAATTCGACGGCTTTCTGGCGGATGACGACCGTCGGCGCGCGCTCGTTGACCAGCAGCCGAATCGGCTCCGAGGCGACCAGAAGTTCAAAAATGCCGCGCCGCCCCCTGTACCCGGTGTCATTGCAAGCGGCGCAACCGCGGCCGTAATAAAAAACTTTGTCCCCAACGTCATGCGGCGAAAGATTGAGCAGCGACAACTGAGTTTCCGTTGGCTCGAACGGCGTGCGGCACTTCTTGCAGATCGTGCGCACCAGCCGTTGGCCCAGGACCGCCATGAGCGTCGAGGAAATCAGAAATGGCTCAACGCCCATGTCGATCAATCGCGTCACCGCGCCGGGCGCGTCGTTGGTGTGCAGTGTGCTCAACACCAGGTGGCCCGTCAGCGATGCCTGAATCGCTATCTGGGAGGTCTCCAAATCCCGCATTTCCCCCAGCATGATGACGTCCGGGTCCTGGCGCAGAAAGGCGCGCAATGCTTTGCCGAATGTCATCCCCACGCCTTCGTTGACCGCCACCTGCATAATGCCCTCAATGTCATACTCCACCGGGTCCTCGATCGTGAGCAATTTCGATTCGATGCTGTTGACAGCCCGCAGGCACGAATAAAGTGTCGTCGTTTTGCCGCAGCCCGTCGGCCCGGTGACGACCAAGATGCCGTTGGGCTGCTGGATCGCCTCAGAGATGTAATCGAACACCGCCTTGGGAAAACCCAGAGCCTTGATGTCCAGGTTCACCGCCGCGCGGTCCAGCACGCGCAAGACGACCGATTCGCCAAATTGCGTCGGCAGGGTGGAGACGCGCAAATCGATGTTGCGGCCCGCGATGTTCATGCTGATGCGGCCATCCTGGGGCACCCGCCGCTCGGAGATGTCCAGGCTGGCCATCACCTTGAGGCGGGAGATGACCGGCAGGGCCAGGTGCTTGGGCGGGGGTGACATTTCATAGAGCGCGCCGTCCACCCGGTAGCGGATTTTGAATTCGTCCTCGAACGGCTCAAAGTGGATG
Source organism: Verrucomicrobiota bacterium (assembly GCA_049517295.1). Lineage (GTDB taxonomy): Bacteria > Verrucomicrobiota > Verrucomicrobiia > Limisphaerales > Palsa-1400 > JBEKSF01. The sequence continues at coordinate 6,812 of JBEKSF010000091.1, read as the reverse complement.
TCGCTGGCACGGTCCTGCACCGCTTGGTAGAGCACCAGGTTGACGAACCGGACGATGGGCGTTACGTTGGCCGCTTTCTCCAAGTCAGCCGCCGCTCCGGTGGCCACCGCCTCAGCCGCCTCGCGCGCAACTTCGTTGTCCTGCCCAAGTTCCTTGAGGATGTCGGCCACGCTGGTCTGGGAATCACCGTAATACCGGCTGACGGCCTTCTCGACGTCCCCCGGATCGGCCACCATGGGGACGATTTCCTTGCGAACCACGTAGCCCAGTTCATCGACCAGAGCCGGATTGAGCGGATCGGCCATCGCCACATGCACCGTTCCATCGTGAATGGCCACGGGCAGACATTTATACATCCGCGCCGCGTCGGGTGGCACGGCGGAGAGAATATCCGGCGTCAGTTCCAGCGTGTCGAGATGGATGACTTCCGTCCCCAAATGGGTGGCAATGATCTGGAGCTGCGTGTCCATGTCCAAAAACCCAAAATCCTGGAGAATTTCCCCAATGGGCTTGCCGCTCCGATTGTGCTCTTCGATCACCTCCTCCAATTGCAGATCGTCCAACAATCCTTGGGATCGGATCAAATCGAGCAGCGGACTGGAGACGGGGGCGGCGGGCATAACAGGTCAGTGGGCCATTTCCGGCTGGGAAGCCGCCAATTCCGCCTGCTGGGCCTCCCATTCGGCCAGCTTCTGGATGACGGTGGTCGGATCCTGCGATTTGTTGACACACTCCTCGCGCGAGATGATGCCTTGCTGGTACTTCTCCATCAGCAGCCCGTCCAGCGTCACCATCCCCCATTTGGCGCCGGTTTGAATATCGGAGTTGATGCGGAAGGTCTTGTTGTCGCGTATCAGCGCGGCAATGGCCGGCGTGTTGACCATGATTTCATACACCGCTATGCGCCCAGGCTTGTCGCAGCGGGGCAGCAACAATTGCGAGATGACCGCCTGCAATACGGTCGAAAGCTGGATGCGGATGGTTTCCTGCTGGTTGATCGGGAACGCGTTGACAATACGATCAATGGTCTTGGACGCCCCGGTCGTGTGCAGCGTCCCAAAGACAAGGTGCCCCGTCTCCGCCGCCGTGATCGCCGCTTCCATCGTTTCCAAGTCCCGCAACTCGCCCACCAGAATCACGTCCGGGTCCTGCCGCAATGCCCGCCGCAGCGCCTCGGCGAAGCTCGGAACGTCGATGTGGACTTCCCGCTGGGTGACGATCGACTTTTTGTGATAGTGATAATACTCAATAGGGTCCTCGACGGTGATGATATGCGCGTCATCGCGCACTTCGTTGATGATGTTGATCATCGACGCCAGCGTCGTCGTCTTGCCCGAACCGGTCGGCCCCGTCACCAGCACCAAGCCCCTCGGCTTGTGCAGCATTGTCATGATCGTCGGCCGCGGCATCCCGATCTCTTCCAGCGTCAGCAGCTTGGTGGGTATCTGGCGCAGGACCACGCCAAAATTGCCCCTCTCTTTGAACACGCTCACACGGAAGCGCGCCATTTCCCCGAACGCGAAACCAAAGTCGGCCCCGCCCTGCTCGCGCGTGTGCTGAATGTGGTCTTCCGAGGTGATGCTCTTCATCAATTCCTCGGTGTCTTCGGGCCGCAACATCGGCCCGTCAACCCGGTGGAGAATGCCATGAACCCGGATCACCGGCGGCAGTCCCACGCGAATATGCAAGTCGGACGCCCCTTCGGAAACCACCAACTGCAACAGATCTGACATGGAATAGGACATAAATTTTCAGCCACGCCCCGCGGACCGGTGGAGTAATCGCGCCGGCAGGCAATGATCGCAGCAGTGCCCGCCGTTGCTACTCCATCGTTCCGAGGGTAATTTCGTTTTCATCAGTCAACATCTCCTACTGTCGCGCGGATGACTTCATCGGCCGTCGTCAAGCCCGCCATGACTTTGCGCGATCCGTCCTCGCGCAGCGTCCTCATCCCCATTTCCCGCGCCCGCGCCCGCAAGATTGACGATGGCACGCGGTCGTAAATCAGTTTGCGCGCCTCGTCGTCGATCACAAATATCTCGAATATTCCAAAGCGCCCCCGATACGTCGTCTTGTTGCAATCGATGCACCCCTTGCCGCGCATGAAGGTCGCTCCCGACGTCTTGGTGGCGTCCAGGTTCAACGACTTCAGTTCGGTGTCCGTCGGCTGATAGGGCGCCGCGCACTTCTTGCAAACCCCTCGCACCAGCCGTTGCGCCATCAACGCGCGAACCGACGAGGCGACTAGAAACGGCTTGACCCCGATGTCGATCAAGCGCGTCACCGCCGAGGGCGCGTCGTTGGTGTGCAGCGTGGAGAAAACCAAGTGGCCTGTCAACGATGCATTGATGGCAATGGTCGCCGTTTCAAGGTCGCGGATTTCCCCAAGCATGATCACGTTGGGCGCCTGCCGCAGCATCGAGCGCAACGCCGCCGCAAAGGTCAATCCCACCGTTTCGTTGACTTGCACCTGGTTGATTCCCGCCAGCAAGTACTCGACGGGGTCTTCCACCGTGATGATCTTCCGGTCCGGGCGGTTGATGAAATTGAGGCACGAATACAGCGTCGTCGTCTTGCCGGACCCGGTCGGCCCGGTCACCAGCAATATCCCGTCCGGCAATCCAATCAATCGCTCGAACGTCTGCTGATCGTCGGTGAAGAATCCCAGTTGCGGCAGGCCCAGCCGCAGGCCCTCCTTGTCCAGGATGCGCATGACGATGCTTTCGCCGTGAATGGTCGGAATGCACGAAACGCGCAAGTCGATCAGCTTGCCCACTACCTGCGTCTGGATGCGCCCGTCCTGCGGAATCCGCCGCTCGGCTATCGACATGTTGGACTGGATTTTCAGCCGGCTGATGATCGACGCCTGCAACCGTTTTGGCGGGCTTTTCATCTCGTGCAGCACTCCGTCTATGCGGTAGCGCACGCGAAACGACTTGGTCATCGGCTCCAGGTGAATGTCCGACGCCCTCGCCTTGAACGCTTCGACTATCAGCGTGTTGACCAGCTTGATGATCGGCGCGTCGGCCTCCACCACAGCTCCGTCGTCCGCCTCCGGCCCTTTGCTGGGCAACCCGATCTCCACCTCCCCCTCCGTGATGTCCTGCAACATCTTCCCCACCGAATCGTCTCCCGCCCCGTAATACTTGTTCAGCGCGTTGTCGATGTCCTCATCCGTCGCCACACGCCATTCGATCGTCTCCGCGTTGACCATCCGCTGCAAGGTGTCCATGACCTCCAGTTCCGAGGGATCCGCCACTGCAACCGCCAGCGTGTGGTCGTGTTTGGCCACAGGCACCGCCCGATACCGCTTGGCCATCTGCCGCGGCACAGCCGCGATCACGTCGTCGGTCAGGCGGATGTCGCTCAGATTGATGTATTCATAACCGAAGTGGGCTGCCTTGGCTTGCGCGACATCGACTTGGCGGATGATCTTCTTGGCCAGCAGGTGATCGACGAGGCCCTCGCCACTGGCGCTGGCTTCCTCCCGCAGCGGCGCTAGTTGCGCGCTGTTCACTTGCCCCATGTCCACCAGCAAATCTATCAAATAGTCGTCTTTCGCGGCCACAATCAATCTTCGTTCAAGTCCGTGCTCTGCCAGCCATTTAGTTTATCTCCCCTAAATGCGCAATGCTAAACGCGAACGGCCCGAAATCGCAACCATTTTCCGGTCTTCGATCCACGGTCCCGCGACCCCATGCTGGCGCCGGAGCCTAGATCGACAGAGAGGAAGTTTGGGCAAAGAGTCTTGAACCGTCGGATCCGGGAGGGACCCCCCACCTCACCTCGCGAGTGAATCCTCCCCGGAATTCCTCGCTCCAAACAACCTCTCTGTCAATCCCTTTTGCCAGCCAAATCCGTGCCAATCTCCACGTCATTGCGCTTCCTCTTGCTTGGCCCTGTTTCCATTGGCTCTCAGTTGTTTTGACACTCCTGGTCGTTGAAACGGGCGATCAAGATAGGGGTTTTCTCGATTTTTTTCACGCACGCGCGTGAATCTCACGCAGCACATGACAGGTTTGTCAGCCAAATTGCCTCTGCTTGGCCCCGCTTATGTGGAAACGGCAGAGAGGCTGCCAACGGAGAAATCTCACCGACGAACATTCTCAGAACGGGGGTCCCCAAGCCACCTCCAGCTTCTCCCCGTTCTAAGAATCTCTCCCAAGCAGCCCCTCTGCCACCTTCTTGCAAGCCTGTTTCATGCCACTTTTGCCATTCTTCCCTTCTGGATTCTTCTCCAGCCCCGGTTCACTGTTTTGGATGCCTTCTTTTTGGAGCGCGGTGGGCGACGTTACCTTGACCAACTTATTGCAGTACCCGAGTATGGAGCGCGAAACCAATCAAACGCAATTCTTCCGCGCGGTTCAGCCGTGACCCGACGCTTTGACCGTAATGACCGCGGTCCATCTCGTCCAATTCTACGGCGTGGGCTTGTGAGGGTGAAATTTGCGCTTGCAATCTGTCAAAACTCGAACGACAAATAAAACAGGTATGGAAAGACCGTTGGACTTCCGGTTCGAGTTGCCGCGGCCGCCCAGCGGGCCGCTGGTGGAGATGTCGTCCCAAGAAATGGAGAAACTGCTGCTCAAACGCCTGGAACAAGCCGAAGCGGCAGTCGAACCGGTCCAGGCGCTGTGGCAACTGGCGCAGTTCTACAAACAAATCCGGCGAACGGACAAAGCGATGCTTCGGTTTCACCAGTTGATTCCGATGCTGCGGGATTTGGAGGACAAGGCCAAGTGCCTGTTGAGCATGGGGCAAACAATGGAGCAAGCGGAGGATGTCGCGGCGGCGGCCGGCCTTTACAAGGAAGCGCTGGCCCTGGAGCCGATGCATACATGGACATGGTATTTCATCAATAACAACCTGGCCTACTGTCTCAATACGATGAGCCGGTTCGGCGAGGGTGAAGTTTATTGCCGCAAAGCCATTGAGGCCGATCCCAACCGGCCCAACGCCTATAAGAACCTCGGCGCCGCGCTGGCGGGCCAGGGCCAATACCGCGAGGCCGCTCACTGTTTTGTGGCCGCCACGCAGGTCAACGCCGCGGACGGCCGCGCCTTCCGCCTGTTGCGCGATTTGTTGAGCGAGCATCCCGAATTGGAATATGAATTCGAAGGGGCGGCCGCGTCCTGTCAGAAGGCGGTCGAGACGGCGGCGCGGAAGGTCGCGGAGATGAAGCCGGTGATTCATCGGGGCTGGAAGAAGCGCCTTATTCTCTTGCGCGCCAAGGTCCGCACGCTGTGGCGGCAATTATGGAGCGGGTCCGAGTGAGGGGCGAGAGCGCTCCGGGGCTGCCCGGGTGGGTTTGTCAAATTGAAACAGACATTGCGGCGCGGGGGCTTTTTCGCGACGGGCAGAAAATCCTAGCGGCGGTTTCCGGCGGGGTGGATTCGATGGTCCTGCTACACGGGCTGCAACAATTGGCGGGAACGCACCGGTGGAAACTGACGGTGGCGCACTTCAACCACCGGTTGCGCGGGCGCGCAGGCGACGCCGATGAGCTGCTGGTGCGCCAAACCGCCCGACGCCTCCAACTGCCCTTTGTGGCCGGGCGCGGAGACGTGCGGGCCGCCGCGCGGCGGGAGGGCATCTCGGTGGAGATGGCCGGACGCAAGTTGAGGCATGAGTTTCTGGCGCGCACGGCGCGGCGGTTGGGCATCCCCGCGGTGGCGCTAGCGCATCACGCCGACGACCAGGTGGAGTTGTTTTTCTTGCGGCTGTTGCGCGGGGCCGGCGCCCAGGGATTGGCGGGCATGAAGTGGAGCAACGTCTCCCCCAGCGATCCTTCCGTTGTTCTGGCGCGTCCGCTGCTCCACCTATCCAAGGCCGCCTTGCGCGAGGCGGCTCGAGCCGGAGGCATCCGCTTTTACGAAGACGCGACCAACGCCGCCATCGGGATGGAACGCAACCGCATCCGGCATGAATTGATCCCACTGTTGCGCGAGCATTATCAACCGCGCCTGGAGGAGGCGGTGTTGCGGCTGATGGAGTTGGCCGGAAGCGAGGCCGAGGTGGTGACGGGAGCAGCCGCACAATGGCTTCAAGCCCGGCGTCGGGCCAAGTTTGGCAGGCTTCCGGTGGCCGTCCAGCGCCGGTTGCTCCAGCTTCAGTTGTTTGAATTGAAGCGCGCGGCGGATTTCGACCTCGTCGAGCGCTTGCGCGCGACTCCGAACAGGCCGTTTGCCCTGGACGCCGAGCAGACGGTCATGCGCGAAGCCGACGGCACTCTCCGTCTGCAAAAGGTCGAGGCCTGCGAATTTGACGGGGGGCGGCGGCGGCTCCTGCTGAAGAAAAAGGGGCGCGCCAGCTTCGGCGGCCTGACCCTGCGGTGGGAGATCGAGATCGCGGACGGAAAGGAATTCGTCCGGGAACCCAACGTGGAGTATTTTGACGCCGCCAAAGTCGGGCCGATCATCTGGCTGCGGCACTGGCAACCTGGGGATCGATTTCAACCGATCGGCACAACGTCGGGCCGGAAGTTGCAGGACTTGTTTACGAATTTGAAGGTGGCGCGCGCGCAGCGCCATCGGCGCATTGTGGCGGCGACCATAGGGGATGAACCGTTTTGGGTGGAGGGGCTGCGCATGGCGGAGGGTTTCAAGCTGGAGGAGGCGACCACGCGGCGCTTGCGCTGGCGCTGGCGGCGCGCAGCGTAAAGGGGCGAGGGCGCGAAGCAGCGAACCACAACCAAAGAATCTGAACAGGGTACGGAGAAAACAGAGGAAATACTTTGTCGAAAATGCGCCACTTCCGTCAATAGCGCCGCGGCACGCAATTCTCCAAGAATCTTTTCTACGAATTTTTTCCTT
>JBEKSF010000090.1:0-24261 GCA_049517295.1 Verrucomicrobiota bacterium | reverse complement strand
CTCGCGCGCGCCGCGACGAAATCCGCGAGCGCGACCTGGCATTATCCAGCAGACCTGCTGAGGGAATGTTCTACTTGCAACACGAGGCATTGTTTCATTTGACCGGGCAAGTCTTGAACCTGAAGTTTTCCACGGTGCAGGCTGCACTTCTAGCATACTGCCTGCGCGAACGAGTTGAAATCCTTTTCTTGGATAATCTCTCGTGTCTGTTCAGTGGAATCAAGGAGAACGACGCCAATGACTGGGAAATGGTCTTACCGTGGCTCTTGGAAATGCGGCGCAATCGGATTGCCGTGGTTTTCATCGCCCACGCCGGGCGCAACGGGTTCATGCGTGGCACGTCGCGCCGTGAAGATGCGGCGTTTTGGATGATGCAGTTGACCGAAACAAAAGATGCGGGCGAAATTCAAAACGAGGCAAAGTTCGTGGCGCGTTTCGTGAAAAATCGGAACTCGACAGAGGCCGAATGTCCGGCACTGGAATGGCGCTTTTTCAAATCCAAGGATGAAACCAAGGCCCATGTGTCGTGTAAAAAGCTGTCCACTCACCAACTGTTCCGCCAGTGGATTGAGGACGGATTGACCGGGGCGACGGAAATTGCGGAGGAAATGGGGATTTCCAAGGGGCAAGTTTCCAAGCTGGCGAGCCGGGGCATCAGGGAAGGCTGGCTTCAAAAGGCTGGCCGGGATTATGCCCTTACCGGGCAACCGTAACCCCTTCGTTTCCATCGTAGCACCCTATACCGTGGAAACTGGAAACGAGAGGAAACGAAACTGGAAACGAAATCGTTTCCACCATCGGAAGCCCCGGAATTGCGCTCGAAAACGCCGATTTGAGGAAACGGCGCAGTTTGCGGGAACAAAAACGAGCGGGGTGCCCTTTTTGTGCTCTGGTTTCCACGGCTGACGTGAAATCCAGGCGGAAAATACCTTGATTACCGCGCCAAAATCCGATACAAGGGAACCGTCATTAGTACCGTTATGTGAGAACCGTCAACAATTTAGCGTAGGCTGGTTAGGTCGCACAGGAAACCGCGAATTTTCTTTTCACAAGACCGCCCAGGCTCGCGCCCCATCGGGCGCGGCTTGGCGCATTTTGTGAAAGGCGCTTCGCGGTGCCTCTGTGCAGGTGCGTTGAGTTCGCGCCCCTTCCGTTCTGTGCTATGCAAGTCAACGGGAAGAATCAAATGAAATCGAAACTGTTCTTGTCTTTGGCCATACTCTTTGTCGCTGGGTGTTATACCCCATATCAACAGAACAGCTTCATGGGTGGCTGGTCTGAAACATGGCTTGCCCCGGACGTTGTGGAGGTTTCGTTCCGAGGCAACGGATACACGTCTGCCGAGCGCGTTCAGGATTTGGCGATTTTGCACGCCGCAGAAACGATGGAGAAGGCCGGATTCAACTTCTTCACGTTTGGGGGGGGGAAACACTCCGAATCGGTTCAAGATGTTCAAGTGACGCCAGATCAAGCTCGCACACAAGGCACGGCAACTGTCAGCCCCTCGTTGTCTGGGGCAAACATTGGCTATTCTTCCCAGACAACTTTTACACCAGGTACATCTATCCGAATTCAAAGGCATCGGGTTTCCTTGACCGTTCAGGGCTACAAATTTCAACCAATTGGAGTCCGCAGTTTCGACGCGAATTTTGTTATCGCGTCACTGAGACATAAATACAATTTGACAGCCACCCCCGCCCCCTCGGTAACAAACAGTCCACCCGCGACCGCGACGAATCCGTTCACGAAATTTTATCACGACAAAACCGAAAACATGCCCACAGAGGAGAAACAACGATTGCAACTTCCGGCCAGTGCTCCAGAGATTCATAATGTCGCAACTGATCAACTCGCAAATGAAAGCCTCCGAATGGCCGAACGAGGGTTCGCGCAGATTGGATATTCAACATTCGGCGGGTCAAGGCAATCGCTCGAATACCTTACCGAGCAGGCGCTTAAGGTGCAGGCGGAGATTGTTCTCTACAATGAGCACCCTACGAACGCCACGTATTTTCAAGGTGCGTGGTTTTGGCAACGGCTGAAAGTTGGACATCTTGGAGCGTTCGGCGAAACGCTTCCTGACGACATCCGAACCAAGTTGCAGAGAAACACGGGTGATTATGTCACGGCTGTGGTTGACAACGGGCCAGCTTTTAGGGCCAACATACTCCGTGGCGATGTTATCGTTCAGGTAGGCGAAATGGCAATCTCGACTCCCCAAGACCTCCGTGACGCGGTGAACCATTACTCAGGCCAGAAGGTTCAATTTCACATTATCCGCGACACTCAACCGCTGCTCGTTGAGGTGCAGCTAAATGGCGATTGACGCACGATAGCGGCAGAATCACCGCGCCAGTCACACAATCGGGTTGTCTCGGACTTCAATTAGCAAGCTCGCGCGGTCGCACGGCTAGCGTCGGCTCCGAGTTCGCAGATCGGCGCTGGCATCGGAGTTTCTCCTTGCGTTTCGCCTCGTGGAATTCCACAACCCCCATATCCCTTGGTTTCGGTTTCATCTGCCGGATACGCAGGCGTTCATCGAGCTTGTCCCACGCGCACGCGGAGTAAGCGCGTTCGCGCCGTGTCGCCTCATTGTCCGTAGCGTCAGCGAACAGACGGTCTTGCATCACAAGGATTTGCGTCACATGAGCCTTGTGAGGTTTCGGTTTGCCCGTGGCAAACTCAGTGGCGGGCGATGGCAAAGGATGCGGATTGCTCATTGGCGGTCAATCTAACGCAGACATGCTTGACTGTCAACGCCTTGCGATGGTGATGCCAAGCGTTTCGCCAACACTACGGAATAGAGCATGTCCGGGCTGTTTAGCATCCTCCAAGCTCACGGCACCCGCGCCAGACTTGCCTCTTGCGTCCCCAGGTTCAACCAACGCATCCTGAACGCAAAGAAAGAGGCTGCCACGGTTGGAGCCGTGACAGCCTAAGATTTCCTTTGCCGTGAATTTGAACCCCGGCAAGGAAGCACCGGACGAGCGGTGGCTGCAATAGCGTCGCCACCATCCCAGGTTGCCCGCTCGGTGTCAAGCAAGGGTTGTGTCAAATAGAAAGAAACTTTATGGAACCGCTCAAAGACTTAGACGAGGCGGCTAAGTGTCGGGACCTGAATACGAATCAAGAATCACTTGTGGATACACCACCGTTTCACGCCAAAATACAGAGGTTGGACGGCCTAAAGATTGCCAAAGGCTGGCTAGAGCTTTCAAGTGTTCCCACTCGATGTCAGTTTTCACCAGAAAACGAGAAGTGCGTGTGGGACACGAAATCGTATCCAGAAGTGACAGCAAAGACAGAGGATGGCCGCGAGATTCATCTGTACGATTGGTTGATGTGCGCGAATCAAATTCCCGGCTTTGTGGGACATTTCCACTTTCGGCTTGAGCCGTAGAAATCTGCATACCAACAGTATCGCACAATTGCCGCTCAGCGGAAAGCACTTCCAAAAACCAGTGAGGATGTACGCAGGGGACTCCCGATCTTCCAAGGGCGACAAGAGGCGGGGGTGGGGCGGGCATGGTGGAGACGGTCTGGCGGAAAACAAAGGATTGTTTGCCCGGCCAAAGCGCCCGCCCGCCGACCATCGCGCCCGCCCCGCAATCGTCCGCTCTCGCATCCTCGCAAGCCGTCGTCAGCGTCTCCAGAATAGCCCGCCCGGACGTACCCGTGAGGCTACGGCAAGCGATTGGACGGCGGACGGCTCAAGACAGCCGACGCCAAGCCCGGCGCGTTCTGCGGGCCGAATCGGGACCGCTGGCCCTGGACCTAACGGTTGCCGACAGTGACCGCCCGCACAGATTCCGCACAGATTCGGGGCGGGCCGAGCGTCCGCACAGTTACCGCACACGCGCACAATCCCGCACACCTTTTTCTGCCCAAAGACGCACAAAGATGCAAAATAACCGTTGACATACGAGGGGACGCCATGTATAAGCGTTAGCAGGATACCGCACAGAAAGGCAACCATGAGCAATGATGAACACTGTCAAGTAGCAGGTTCAAGTCCTGCTAAGCGCACCAATTCTCCGCCGGAAGAGGGCGAAAATGCTGACCCAGGAGGAAGCCACCGCTATAAGGTCACAATCTGTGACCTTAATCCCGCCCGAACCGAACCGGTCACAAATTGTGACCGGTTCCCAAAAGCGCCGCGACCCGTGTCTGTCGCCCTTTGCCTTCACGGAGCACGGAGCCTTGATGGCCGCCAACGTCTTGCATAAGCAGGCGCAATGACCGGCAATAGCAGGTTGACAACCGGGAGACATAGTGATACTGATTTGATACTGAAAAATGAAAAGGAGCGAATTGAAGGCCAAAGCCGCCCGGTACATGAAAATCGTGGAGTGGAGCGACGAGGACGGCTGCTTTGTGGGCAGCGCGCCGCCACTCATCGGCCCATGCTGCCACGGCAAAGACGAGGCAAAGGTGTATGCTCAACTGTGCCGGATCGTTGAGGAGTGGGTTGAAATTCTGGAAACCGACGGCCATGAACTGCCTGAACCGCTTGCCGCAAAACAATTCAGCGGCAAATTTGTACTGCGTGTTGAACCGGCATTGCACCGGCGTCTGGCAGCCAAAGCCCTTGCCGCCGGCGAAAGTCTTAACAGCTTTTGCGTCAAAACACTGGTCAAGGCATGAAAAGGACGCTGCATGGCAAGAGCATTGCCGAAGACCTGGGCACCAAACCCCGCGTTAAATTCGCCTGAGAATCCGCCATGATTGAATGAGCCGAGCGCGGATGGAACCGCTCAGAGTTTGGGTTGTCGAACTCGCTCAAGGCAAGGGATGGAGAGGTCAGGCGTCAGGCGAGATTCCCGCCGAGAAGGCGCGAGAGGCTGACCGCCGGGCAGAGCAGGATGTCGGCTATGAAGGGAGAACGACTACAGCGCTGGCGGGCCGGGTGAAGCACCCTTGCCGGTGCCGCAATCCAAATTGAAGAGTTGTTCCGACGCGCCAAATTGGCCGACAATATTAAACTTGCCGATTGGTTCTTTTTTGGCCGCGGTTTGGGCGGCGCGCGTGGAGGCAAAAGTTGCGCCTTGGCTCGACTTTTTTGTCCAACGACCGTCGCCGGCCAGGAATTCCTGGGTTTCCGCGTTTTCGATGAGGATGTTCATACAGGAGAAATTACGTCATTGGCGGGTGATACGCTATGGGGTATTACCCTGCCGACCCGACGCCCGCCAATATGCGGTGCCCGCGCGCGTGAGCAAGGCCACGGCAAGCGACTGGACGGCGGAAGGATTATTGATTTTTTGGCGGCTGGCGGCGTTGCGCGCTCGTCACAGATCCATGCGGATAATACGCGACCAAATGGTTCAACGTCCAACCGAGCCGGGCGGCGAATGTCGGCCCGCCGGCGCAATGACGGGTTGACAGACAACGGCGGGTGAAGTATAACATGCTTGTTATACATGAAAACAGCGAACGTGAGACAACTTCGGCACGCCTTTGGGGACGTGATGGAGTGGATAGCCGAAGGCCAGCAGGTGGAAATCGTCAAAAAGGGCAAGGTCATCGCGCTTTTAAGCCCGCCGGCGCCGCCGGGCAAAACAAAGAAGATCAAGCTGCCGGATTTCGCCGCGCGCCGCAAACGCATCTTCGGCGACAAAGTCCTGCCGGGCAACATAGTCGCTGAAGAGCGGGAGAGCTACGAGTGGTAGCGTTTGCCGACACGGGGTTTATCGCCTCACTTTACTTGGAAGAATCAACCTCAAGCGCGGCTGACGCGGCCCTTGGTCCAAACCGGGTGCCGCTGCCCTTGACGCCGCTGGTCGAGTTGGAACTGCGCAACGCGCTCAACCGGTCCGTCCAGCGCGGGCGCATTACTGCGGCGCAACGGGACGCGCTGTGGCAGGACGTGGAAGCGGACATCGCCAGCGGGTTTCTTGTGGCGACGCCTGTTGATATCGACGAATTGCACAAGAAGGCGCGGCAATTGAGCGACCGCCACACGCCCACGCTCGGGACGCGGAGCCTGGACTTGTTGCACATCGCGGCGGCTTTGGTATTGGGAGCAGAAGAGTTTTTCAGTTTCGACGAGCGGCAGAGAAAGGCAGCGGCCAGCGAGGGCTTGAAAGTGAGGCCGTGAATTGGGGATTCGGCGGCGGCGGTCGATTTTTTCCTTGAGATTCGGCAGAGAAGGGCGCAACCATTTGGGCATGAGAAAGGGGTTTCCATTATTGTTGACGGTGTTGCTGCTGACGGGGTGCGCCCACCGATATGATATGACTCTCACCAACGGCGTCCGGGTCACCAATGTCACCAAGCCCGTGCTCGACCAGGAGAGCGGCCAATTCATCTATAAGGATGTCGCCGGCAGCGAGCACCAGGTCAACGCGGGCCGGGTGCTCTCGATCCAGCCGCATTCCAGGCACGCGGAGGTCACGACGACAGGCGGGCACTGACAAGGCGCTCGACGTATTTGCCGATCAGGTCGGACTCCAGGTTGACGGCATCGCCCACGGCCCGCTCGGCCAGGGCGGTGACGTCGCGGGTATGGGGAATGATCCAAATCTGGAAACTTTTCCGGCGGGCGGCCGCCACTGTCAAGCTAATGCCATCGACGGCGACGGAGCCTTTGAAGACGATGTGGCGCATGATTTCCGGGGGGGCGGCGACCTCCAAAATGTAATCCTTGCCCGCCTTTTCCCAGCGAGTGATCGTGCCCAGGCCGTCAATGTGGCCGGTGACAAAATGGCCGCCCATCCTGTCGCCCGCACGCAAGGCGCGCTCCAGGTTGACCCCCGCGCCGGGGCGGGCGAACTGCAAGTTGGTGAGCCGCCAGCTTTCCTGAAGCAGCGCGAATTGCAGGACTTTGTCTTTGGCGCTGGAGCGGACTTTTTCCACAGTCAGACAGCAGCCGTTGACGGCGAGGCTGTCGCCTGGTTTCAATCCGCGCCCGCACAGGCGCGCCCGGACGAGCAACTCGATCGCGCGGGCGGCGGGGCGGATGGATTCGACCCGGCCGGTTTCCTCGACAATTCCGGTAAACATATCAGTCAAACCTAGCTGTCAATAATATCTCAGGGCCGAGGCGGCGCCATTGGGCGCCGCGGAGGGCGAAGGCGTCGCGCACCCGCGCCACGCCGGCGCCCGCGACGGCCTTGGGAGCGGCGCGCCCGCCCAGCACCAGCGGTGCGTAAAAGAACGCGGCGCGATGGGCCAGGCCTTGGAGGACAAAGGCGGCGTTGGTTTCGCCGCCGCCTTCGACCAGGAGGCTGGTGACATTCTCGCGGCCCAGTTTGCGCAGCAACCAGCGCAAGTCAATACCGCCGTGGCGCGCCGGCGCCCGGATCACGCGCACCCGCGCGCCCAAGGCGGCGGCGCGCCCCGTCGGGGCCGCCTTGGTCACGACCACGACCGTCGATGAGGCAAAAGGGTCGGAAACCACCTTGGCCGTCAGCGGCATGCGGGCGCGGGGATCGAGAATAACCCGGCGCCACGGCTTGTCTTTGAAGCCGGGCAGGCGCACGGTGAGGCTCGGATCGTCCATCAAAATGGTATTGACGCCGGCGAGGATGGCGTCCGCACCGGCGCGCAATTTCATGGCGCAGGCGCGGGCCTTGGGGCCGGTGATCCATCTGGATTCCCCGGTGACGGTTGCGATCCTGCCATCCAGGGACATCGCGGCTTTAACCGTCACCAAGGGTGTGCCATGAGTGATCCAATGATTGAAGGCCTGGTTCAAGTCGGCCGCTTCATCGGCGAGCAAGCCGGTGGTGACGGCCAGGCCGGCCCGCCGCAAAATGACAAATCCGCGCCCGCAATGGGCGGGATTCGGGTCCTCCGCGGCCACGACGACGCGCCGGATGCCGGCGGTGATAATGGCGTCGGTGCAGGGCGGAGTGCGGCCGTGAGTGGAGCAAGGTTCGAGGGTGACGAACAGGGTCGCGCCGCGGGCGCGCGGGCCGGCGGCAGCCAGCGCCAGGATTTCCGCGTGGGCCTGGCCGGCGCGATGGTGCCACCCCTGGCCGACGACCACACCGCCGCGCACGAGGACCGCGCCCACCATCGGATTGGGCGAGGCGTGGCCGAAACCGCGCCGGGCTAATCGCAATGCCAGACGCATGAAGTCAAGATCAGTGTTCATGCGTGTTGTTGGTCATTCTGATTTGTTCCGGGCAGCGCCGGCGAACGCAACTATACAAGCGGTCGTTGGCGGGGTAAAGAGGACAAATCTTTAATGGGATGGAATGGGCGCAGGACATATTTTAGGAACCCCTCTCTCCGGCTCTCTCCCCGCTGCGCGGGGCGAGAGAGGAGAACTCATATATATAGGCCCATATAGATGCTGCCTCAGAGAACCGGAGCGCCGAAAGATTTTGTCTTGCGCCCGGATGGAATTGGGCTTTGAAGTTATTCGCCTAATGCGCCACGTTTACGGTGTGACTGCTCTGTTACGCGCCGCGGCCGTAGCGCCGATGTTGTTGCCGGTCCTCATGGCGGCGACGGCGCAACCGCTTCCCAGCGTCGAGTTGCGCGCGGTTTTTCCCAAGCAGCCGTTGGCCAATTTGGTTTGGATGGAGGAAGCGCCCGATGGTTCGGGGCGGTTCGCCATTGTCGGACAGGATGGGCGGGTGGTACTGGCGCGCAAGCACACCGACGGGGCCGGGGCGCGGGAATTTCTGAATATCGAGAATCGCCAACCATACGCGAGTCTGGAACAGGGGTTGCTGAGTCTGGCCTTTCATCCTGGATTCAAGAGCAACGGGCTGTTTTACATCTATTACAGCCAGCAGAATCCGCGCCGGTGTCTTCTGAGTGAAATGAAAGTCTCGGCCAGCGAACCTGATCGGGCCGACACGAACACCGAGCGGGTGCTTCTGGACATTCCGCAACCGTCGGAGGTCCATCATGGCGGGTTGGCCAGCTTTGGTCCGGACGGATACCTTTACCTTGGGGTTGGCGACGGGGGCGGGCAGAACGACCAATTCGGCGCGGCGCAAAACACGGCATGTTTGCGCGGCAAGATTCTGCGCATCGACCCGAACAGGCGCTCCACCATTGGCCTGCATGGTGCTCAGGAGACGCTTGCCTACGGGCTTCCGGCTGACAATCCTTTTATTCACGAACCGGATTTTTGGGAAAACAGCGTGTGCAAGGAGATTTGGGCCTACGGCCTGCGCAATCCGTGGCGTTACAGTTGGGACCGGCAAACTGGGGAGATGTGGGCTGGGGACGTTGGGCAGGACAAATGGGAGGAGATTGATCTGATCGTGAAAGGGGGCAATTACGGCTGGGGCGTGCGGGAAGGGGCGCACCATTTCAAGCCCGGCCCCGAGGGCGCGCGGTACATCGATCCGGTGATGGAGTATCCGCACAACACCAACCTGCTGGCGCAAAGCGCCTTTCCGCGCCACAGCATGGGCGCCTGCGTCATCGGCGGCTATGTTTATCGGGGCGCGCGTCATCCCGCCTTGCGCGGTATTTACATATACGGCGATTATGCGTTGGGCACGATATGGGGATTCCGCTACAAAGACGGGAAGGTGGGCGAGTATGGCACGTTGCTTGAGCAGCCGAAAAACATCACCAGCTTCGCCCAGGACCTGGAGGGGGAGTTATACGCGCTGACCAACGACGGCCACATTTATTCCATCGCCGCGGCGGGCGACCCGCCGGACGGGGAATGAGATAGGTCAGAACAAGGGGCCGGCTTTGGTGGCGATGAGCGTCAGGCGCTGCCACCACCAGATGATGCGCCCCTCTTCCTCGCCGATTTGAAAGAGGGCGCGGGCGGATTGGGGCGCGCGGGCGACCAGTTCCAGGACCTTGATGCGGTTGGGGTCGGGCGTGGCGGCGGTTTCAAAGTACCAGTTCAAGTCCGGCTGCTTGAATGGGACAAGGCGGCAGACACGGACGTCCAGACCGCAGCTTTGGCAGAAGGCGGACCAGGTTCGCGGCGTCAGGAAACGGTTGTGGCTGGGGTCGCGGAGTTTTTCCACGGCGTGCATCCAGGCCTCCGCTTCGGCATTGTCGTCCGGCACCGAGCCGTCGATAAGCAGGAACCAGCCGCCGGGTTTGAGTGCGCGGGCGGTTTCGGCGATGAATCGTTCCGGCAAACTGAAGTGGTGCGCGGCCACGCGGCAGGTGACCAGATCGAAGCTCTGGTCGGGATAAGGAAATCGCTCGGCCGGGTGCAGGGAGGTGCGGACGGACAGACCGCGCTCGAGCGCCGCCTGGGCCGCTTTGTCGAGCATCGATTGGGCGATGTCGGCCAGAGTGACGTCCATTCCGCGCTGGGCGAGAAAGAGTCCGGTGTGGCCCGCGCCGGTGGCGACGTCCAAGGCTTTGGCGCCAGGGGGCAGGGGGATGGATTGGAAGGCCTCCTCGACATCCTGGACATTTTGCAGGATGTGGCCCTTGCCATAGCGCGCGCTTTGGCGTTCAAACTGGTCGCGCGCCGCCAACTGGATGTCGTCCAGGTCCATTTGTGGAAGCTACTCCAGAGCGGGGCGGAATTCCAGTTTAACGGCTGCTGAAGACCAATATCAGAACATGCGTCTGACCGGCACGAATGCGGAGCATTTACCCACGCCCGCTTACACCCGCGGTTCATCGGGAGGAACAGGAACACTTAGAAAATGCTTTCTAACGAGGGAAAGCACATCCTCGGCGGTAACCGAAGCGCTCAGTTTCTCAGCCCACTTGCGGCCGGGGTGAAGCACGTCCCACATCGGCTTCCTCCCTTTCGTCCGGCCTCCGCCCGGCGGATGATTACCGAATCCATCGACGACGAGATTCCACAGCGGCTTGTAGTGAGTGATGAGCAAAGCTTCACCCAAGGGAATAAAAACTTCGTCCACGACCAACCAGCGACACGTGAAATCCGCGAGTTCAAGGTTCTGGATCGCTTTGATGGTGTCTTCGTGCTCCGCGAGGCGCTTGCTCAAAGCGTAACCGTGCGGGGTGTCAAGCCCTTGTCCCCCCTTTCGCGCGCCCGCCGGCACCGCTTTGCCGACATAGATGGGTTGAGCGAACCGACCGTTGCGATTGGCGTCGGCGATGGGCTTGTACGCGTCAAAATCGCCGGTGTAATAGATCAGGTAAATACCCGCTCCGACGAACTTGGGCGGGGGTAATTCCCGCGGTTCCTGATGGAGAAGTCTGGAGACGATGCTCGCCGCGAGATTCTTCTTGTTGAGCGGATTGTAGGGTTGGGGATATTCCATCACTGGTTCCTGAGTTGTCGGCGCGCGTGCTCGTGAAGGGTGCGGGCGACACTGGCGCCGATGACCCTGGCGAGCGTTACCGGCACCGCGTTTCCGATCTGCCTCATGCTTTCGGTCCAGGAACTCGGAAACACATACCAGTCAGGAAAAGTCTGCAGTCGGGCGCTCTCACGGACGGTGAAGTAGCGCACGGAACCATCGGCAAATGCCAGCATATTCTCGCCGCCCGGCACGCCGTGGTCGCCGGCTTTCAATGTTTTTGCGGGGCTGTCAACGTCGCTACCGGTGTGACCTTGGTACTTGCGCGCGCCCGGCTGAAACCTGTGATTTACGACTCGCGCGGCTTCGGGTAATCGCGGGTCCGGCAACCCGACGAGCGCGTCTCGCACCGTCCGCCATCGTGCCGACAGCGGAAGGGTCTCAATCCGAGCGAGATCGCGTTCGGTATTCGCCGGCGCAGCGGGCCGTTGGGAGCGGGGAACGTGATGCTCGTCCCAATAGACACCCGTGAGCCATTTGGCCGCCTCAAGCGCGTCTTGAGTGTGCGTGGGCATTGGGAAACTCCAGCGTTCCTGGATGTCCCAACGGAATCCCACGATGACGACGCGTTCGCGTTGTTGTGGCACCCCAAAATCCGCGGCGTTCACTTTCTGGAAGACGACGCGGTAACGGAGGCCGCGTTCAACGCCTGCGGTGTGGTGCTCCTCCAGGCGGGCGTGATGCGCGGTCCACGATTCGTCATCGCGGCGGGTCAGTTGGGGATACTGCAATTGGAGCAGGACGTAGCCGAAATACTTGGCGAAGGACTTCCTGAGCAGCCCGCGCACGTTTTCAAAGATAAAGGCCTTTGGCCGAACCGTTCGGACAACCTGAACGGCTGGCGGAAACATGTCCCGTTCGTCGCGGTAACCTCGATGTTTGCCGCCGATGGAGAATGGCTGGCATGGCGGGCCGCCGGAAACCAACTCCACGCGATCCTGCCATTGCCTGAAATCCACGCTGCGGATATCCGAGTCGAAGAGACTGAGGTTGGTGCCCATGCAGCGGAGCCAGTTCTCGCGCAGCGTGTGGCAGGAATCGGCATCGCGTTCGACGACCGCGACGGGTGAGAAACCCGCCTCATGTAACCCGAGAGCCAGACCGCCGGCCCCCGCGAACAGTTCGATGGTATCCATTGGCTCTTTCTTTTATCGCCGCGCCGATTCACTTGCAAGCATCCCTTCAAGCCTCGCGACCACTTTGCCCGGCTCACGCAACGAATGCTCCCAAATTCTTAGAACTCGCCACCCGCGTTCACGAAGCAATTTTCCCACTTCGTGGTCTCGCGCCTTGTTCCGGGCAATCTTCGGCGTCCAAAAACCCTGACGGGACTTGGGCATTCGGCAGTGCCACCGGCAACCATGCCAGAAGCAACCATCAACAAACACCGCGACGCGCAATTTGGGAAATACGAAGTCCGGTTTGCCCGGCGCGGGCTGGTGTCGGCGCCAGCCCTTGATCCCGTGAGCACGGAGGATGGAAGCCAATTTCAATTCGGTGTCCTTATTGCCCGTTGATCTCACGGAGGCCATCAATTTTGAACGCTGCTTCTTGGAGAGAACGTCAGTCATCGTTGAAGGAGATCGATTTTGCGCCCAAAGCTCCGGGCAACTTCTTTGCCAGCGTCGTTTTGCGGGCGCTGGGGTCGCCGTTGACGACTATATGGCGCCAAGGGGCCGGCAATTTGGCGCAATCGATTGTCATTTTCAATCCGCGGAAAGGCCGGAAGTTGTCAGGGCGGGGGCGCCGGCATGGGTTGCGGTTGTTGGGGTTTGCAGGCCTTGATCACGTTTGACTGGGTCATAAAGATGAGCAGCAGAACCGGGTAGGCCAGGCTGAAGACCAACACCAGCACAAACGCCATGGCGGTCACAATCATGACCAGCAACGCCGGCACCCCGCCGTGCAGTTGCTCCGCGGCTGCCGCCATCACGCGGTAACCGGCCGGCAGACCGACGAGAACAATGAGGATATCCGCCACCGCATAGACGATCGACACAATGCGCGCCCAGTTTTGCAACAGGAGCAGCCCGACGCCGGCCACCAAAAGGGCCACAGCGGTGACGGCCGAGCAGGCCAGGTTGAGGTCGCTCAAAGCGCCGTGGGCCGCGCGGGCCTGAATGGCCTGGAAGGCCTGATTGCCGGGAAGCTTGATGTGCTGGAAGATTCTCATCAGCACCAACCCGCCGAACTGAAAGAAGGCAATACCGATATTCAAGATGCCGAAAATCGTGACCGCAATAGGGCGCTGGCGCATAAGTTTTCTCGTGGTTGAATCGCTCGTTTCCCAATTGCAGTTTAAGGGCGGTCCCGGAGCGATCAAGCGCAAAGTGCGACGGCGCGGGCCGGCCGGCGCGTTTCATTGTATTCGAATGGGTTCTGTCAGGGGCGGTTTGATGCAGCGTAATTTCCGCCATCCCGGAATTGCGGGCGCGTCTGTAAAGTCGAAAGCGGTGTCGCCGCTGCGCTCTGCCACCGCGCTCCATAGAAAAGGCGCCCAAAAAAGAGAAATGCAAGGGGAGGCGGGGGCGGCCTTACTTGCGCAGGAAATTGTACTTGAATATGCAGCGCAGGGCACTGAAACCGTCGCGCCAGCCGATTTTTTTCCCCTCGGCGTAAGTGCGGCCGTAGTAGGAGATGGGGACCTCGTAGATGCGGACGTTTAATTTGCTCACTTTGGCCACGATTTCCGGCTCGAAGCCGAATCGGTTTTCCTCTATGGCCACGCGCTGGATGACTTCGCGGCGGAAGACCTTGTAGCCGGTTTCCATGTCCGAGAGGTTGATGTCGGTGGCCATGTTGGAGAAGGTGGTGAGGAGGCGGTTGCCGACCGAATGCCAGTAGTAAAGCACACGGTGAGCACCGGCGCCCAAAAAACGCGAGCCAAACACGACGTCCGCCTTGCCGGCAAGAATGGGACGGCACAAGCGGCTGTATTCGCAGGGGTCGTATTCCAGGTCGGCGTCCTGGACGATGGCCAGCGGGGCGGCGACCTGGGCGAATCCGGTGCGCAGGGCAGCGCCTTTGCCCTGATTGAAGTTGTGGCGGAAGAGGCGCACGCGCGGGTCGGATTGGGCCAGCGGTTGCAGGGCGTTCCAGGTCCCGTCGTCCGATGCGTCATCGACGATGAGAATCTCCTGGACCAGCGGCTGGGCGGCGACGGTCTGCACGACATGGGCGACGGTGGAGGCTTCGTTAAACACCGGGATGACCACAGCCAGGCAGGGCGCCCCTTCCGAGCGGGGCGAGGCGGATGGATCGGCAATGTTCACGCGGCCTGACCTCCCTTGGCGGCGGCCAGCGCCGCATCATAGACGGCTTTCAACGGCACGTTCTTTTCGGCCGCCCGTTTCCGGCACGATTCATATTCGGGGGCGGTTTGGACGACAGCCCCGTCGAGCCTGCCGATTTTGAGGATGACATCGCCGAAGACAGTGGGCACGGTCTGGAACTCGCGGCGCAACTTGCGCCGTTCCCACAGGGAGCGGCGGACGCCAAAGGCGCTGGTGTGACGCAATATCAAGGCGCTGAATTTATCGGCGTCCTCCGTGGCGCACAACAAGGTGAGAAGCACGCCGGGGCGGTTCTTCTTCATTTGCGCGGGCGAAAGGCTCACGTCCAAGGCCCCCTCCGCGAGCGCCAGGTCTGTGAAATGCCCCAACAGTTCCGGACTGACATCATCGAGGTTGGTTTCCAACACGGCCACCGTGTCCGTCTCCCAATCATGTCCCGCGGCGACGGGCGATTCGCCCAGGATTGCGCGCAGGACATTGGGGCGCGTCTTGTTCTGGCGTCCGCCGACGCCCAAACCAATGCGAGCGGGGACAAAATTGTCCATCAGGCCGAATTTTTCGACGAACTCGGCCAGCAAGGCCGCGCCGGTGGGGGTGATCAACTCGTTGGGCTCCTCGCATTGGGCGATGGGCACGCCGCGCGCGGCCAGGATTTCCAGCGTCGCCGGCGCGGGCACCGGCAAGCGGCCATGCGCGCAGTCGATCCACCCGTTGCCATCAACGACGCCGCCGGCCAGCACGCGCGGGCGGCCGAAGAATTCCAGGGCGACGCACGCGCCGGCAATATCGATAATCGAATCCACCGCGCCCACCTCGTGAAAATGGACCGAATCGACGGCCAATCCGTGAATTTTGGCCTCCGCGACGGCGATGCGCCGGAAGACGGCGATGGATTTCTCCTTGACCCATGCGGAGAGATGGCTTTGTTCGATCAATTGCCTGATTTCAGCAAAAGAGCGCGCCTCTTCGTGGCGGTGATCCTGTCCCGGCTCGTGTGCGTGCTCATGCTCGTGGCCGTGACCGCGGTGGGAATGCCCCAAATCAACGTCAAACTTGACTCCCTCGATTTGCAACTGACGCACGCGCGAGGCGTGAAGGTGATAGCCTTCCAGATGGAGTTTCTCCAGCTCATGCTCCAGGTGATCCAGCTCCAGGCCCAGGTCGAGCATGGCGCCGATAAACATATCGCCGCTGATGCCGCTGAAAATGTCCAGATAAAGTGTTTTCATGTTGACTTGGCCTCGGCGCAGAGGGCGTTGATCTGGCTGGCGGCGTAGGCGGCGCCAAAGCCGTTGTCAATATTCACCACCGTCACGCCGCTGCTGCAACTGTTGAGCATTCCCAACAGGGGAGTCAACCCGCCAAAATTGGCGCCGTAACCGACACTGGTGGGCACGGCGATAATGGGCCGGCTGATCAGCCCGGCCGCCACGCTCGGCAGCGCGCCTTCCATACCCGCCACCACAATGACCGCGTGGGCCTGGCGAATCAACTCCAGTTTGCCCAACAGGCGATGGAGGCCCGCGACACCGACGTCGTAAACGCGCTCGACCCGGTTGCCCATGATGTCGGCCGTCACGGCCGCTTCCTCCGCGACGGGCAGATCGCTGGTTCCGGCGCAGACGACCGCGACCGCCCCCGGCCGCTTGGGCAGGGGCTTTGGGTCAATGGTGACACAGCGGGCGATCTTGTGATGGCGGGCGGCCTTGAACTTCTTGAGCACCGCGGCGGCCTGGGCGTCGTCCAGGCGGGTAATCAGCAGGCGCGCCTCGCTCTGGCGGATTTTGGCGGCTATCTCCACGACCTGCCGGGCGGTCTTGCCCGCGCCGTAGATGACCTCTGGGAAACCTTTGCGCAACGCGCGGTGGGTGTCCACCTGCGCGAATCCCAGGTCGGCCACGGGCGGGGCCTGGAACGCGCCCAGCGCGTCAGTCAAACTAATTTTGCCGTCGCGGAATCTCTTCAGCAAGTCGATGGCATCGGCGGTCGTCACCAGGGCGAAAAATACACCAAGGGGCGCCGGCGTCACGTTGGAAAATGAGAAATTGCGCCGGCGCGGGGAGACCGCGCCGGCGCGGATGAGATTGTAGGGGGACGCCCTACAGCTAAAACCATAATCTCCCTCGCAGACAGATGGGTCTGGATTCACTAGGCTGAGCCTTGCAGTAGAGTTAGTTTTCATGGGGCGCCCCGGGTGGGGCGCCTAATTTTTTTTGGACCGGCCGGGCCGCCGGCTGCGATTGGCGCAGGCACCCGATTGCTCCTCTTCAAACAAAAACTGTGGATTGACTGAATTTCATCAAAGGACGGAGAATCACATTGGGGCCGGAAGCCAAAACTTCCGCGCGAATCCCATGAAACCTGTTGTTCTGAAGTGATTTCCTTCGCTTCACCGAACTCAGTGAAAAGGCATTATGAACACAAAACCGAAATGCGAAATCAGCGACTTGAAACCAAACCGGGACCCGCGGACCGAACGGAGCGGCGGCCGATTGGCAGCGCCCGGCCTTCAAACTCCGGCGCCTGAGTTGAACCCACCTTCGGCCCTTGCGCGAGGGGTGGCCCGATCCGCCTTACGATGGTGTGGTTTTGCCGTGAGTCTGTTGTGGCTGGTTCGGCTCTGGAGCGGCCTGGCTTGGGCCGGCAACTACACGTTCACCAGCGTCGTTGACAACAGCGGGTCTTTCAGCGATTTCGGGGCGGTCGCCATCAATAACTCCGGTGTGGTCGCCTTTAGAGGGGACATGAATTCGGGCGTGGAGGGCATTTACCGTACCGAGGGGACGACGACCACGACGATCCTGAACACCAGCACCGGCGAGTTCTCGTTCCATGCCGGCAGCACCAGCCTCGAAAGCCTGCCCGCCATTGACGATGATGGCACTGTGGCGTTCTTCATTTACGACAATTACAACCCCAGTATCCGCACTGGCAGCGGCGGATCCACAGCCGTCATCGCCGAATCGGGTGACACCAACAATCCGTTTTACGTCGCCTGGGACAATCCTTCCATCCGCGGCGGCGTGGTGTCCTTCTCCGGACAGTTGAATGGCAGCGGCAGCTACCCATTCGGGCCACAAGGGGTCTTCACAGAGGCGTCCAGCGGCAGCGCCTACACGACCATCGCGCAAGATGGCGGCAAATTCTTGAGCGGCAGCCCATTTGGCGTTACCTCCATCAACGCCGGCGGGCAGGTTGCCTACTGCGGCAATCTGGCCGACGGCACGCAGGGCATCTTTGTAGGGGCGGACGGCGCCACGAACCTGGCGCAGACCGGCTCTGGATCGCAGTTTTCCTCCCTGGATTCCAGTCCGAAGATCAGCGACAGTGGCGCCGTGGTATTCTGGGCCACCCTCACCAACTTCAGTGAGGGGGACTTCGTGAGCAGCAACGGCGCCGTGACACAGATCACCAACGCCGGAGGCGGCGAGGTTGAAGACTCGTTCCCCTCCATAAATGCCGCCGGCACGGTGGCCTGCTTTGGCAGCCTTTCCTCCGGCGAACGGGCGATTCTGGCCGGAACCAGCCCCGTGGTGGACAAGGTGATCGCGGAAGGCGATTCCCTGTTCGGCTCGACGGTGATTGGCTTGAGCGGGCCGGGGAACAACGGCCTGAACAACAGCGGTCAAATCGTCTTCATCTACTCGCTGGCCAACGGCGTCGAAGGCATCGCCATTGCCACCCCAGCGGTCTTGCCCCAACTGCAAATCCACGAACCGGACCCGCTCCACGTCAGCATCGCTTGGACAACCAACGCTTCCGGCTTCGCTTTGGAGGCGGCGTCATCATTGACGGCATCGGCGTGGAACCCTGTCACGAACGCGCCGGTGCTGAACGGGGAACAGTTTGCCGTCGTGGTGGAAATAGGCAGTGCCCCGCAGTTCTTCCGGCTGCGCAAACAGTGAGAGTTGGCTGGTTGATCCGGCCGCGGGCGAATGTGAATTATTCTTCCCCTCAATCCATGCGGCGACGCGTCTCCTTCAACAAGGCCTGCCGAAACTCCTCTGACCGGTTTGCTTTGTTCTTGGAATATGCGATTACGCGGGACTGACTCGTTCGTTGCGTTGTAACCCGTTCGTTGCGTTCGTCGCGCGTGACCCGTTCGTCGCGCGAAAGCGGCGTCGCCGCTACGCTTTGCCGCCGCACTCCATAAAAGAAGCACCCAAAAGAGAATTGCGATTGAGCAAATGCGGGTTGAATGAGGGAACGCTCTTTGCCATTCTTTTCCACAGTGCAACACTGGATTCAATTATTGACATTGCCACTTGAACGAATGATTGCGGCCGCGGCATTCCTTGGCGCGCTGGCGGCGACCCTCGCTAATGCCGCACCGGCGGAAGAGGCGGTCATGCTGACGCCGCCCGCGCCCGCCACGCCCCGTCTCAATGGCCCCAAGGTCTATGGGGTTCGCCCCGGCTCGCCCTTTCTCTACCGGATTCCGGCCACGGGCGCCGCGCCGCTTGCCTTCGCCGCCCGCGGATTGCCGCCCGGACTGTCAGTGGACGCGGCGACGGGAATTATCAGCGGGGAAGTGGCCAAGGAAGGCGTCTGGCGGTCAATGCTCACGGCGAAAAACGCCCGCGGCAAAGCCAGACGGGAATTCCGCATCGTTGCCGGCGACACGCTGGCGCTGACGCCGCCGATGGGCTGGAATAGTTGGTATATCCATTACAACCGGGTCAGCCAGGCTCTGATGGAGCA
This sequence comes from Verrucomicrobiota bacterium, assembly GCA_049517295.1. Lineage (GTDB taxonomy): Bacteria > Verrucomicrobiota > Verrucomicrobiia > Limisphaerales > Palsa-1400 > JBEKSF01. The sequence goes on along the minus strand of JBEKSF010000090.1, from coordinate 5,048 downwards.
AGCGGCCGACCAAATGATCGCCACCGGCATGGCCAACTATGGTTATCAGTATGTTAATATTGACGATTGCTGGATGAAGAAGCAAGGGGACGAGCCGTATCGCGGGCCGGACGGCGCGGTGCTGCCCAACGCGAAATTCCCCGACATGAAAGGTCTTGCCGGTTATATCCACGCCAAAGGACTCAAAGCCGGGCTTTACACCTCGCCCGGTCCCTGGACTTGCGGCGGATACGCCGGGGCTTACCAGCACGAGGAGGCCGACGCGAGGGAGTTTGCGGACTGGGGCTTTGATTTTCTCAAATACGACTGGTGCAGCTATGAGTCGGTGGCGGGCGCGAATTCGCCCGAGAGATTTCAACGCCCCTACCTGCAAATGCGGGATGAATTGCACAAGCTCAAGCGCGACATCGTTTTCAATCTCTGCCAATACGGCATGGATGAGGTGTGGAAATGGGGAGGGCAGGCCGGCAATAGCTGGCGCACGACGGGCGATCTTGGCCTTGAACGCGGGTCGCGCCTGCCGGGTTTTTACAGCATCGCCTTCAGCAATGCGCGGCACTGGGCGTTCGCCAAACCCGGCGCATGGAACGATCCCGACTACATTCTCATCGGCTGGGTGGGCGACGCGCAGGGGATGGGCCAAGGCACGCCGACCTCCCTCACGCCAGACGAGCAATACAGTTATATGTCCCTGTGGTGCCTGATGGCCGCGCCGCTTATTTTCAGCGGTGACATGGCCAAGTTGGACGCCTTCACCCTGAACGTGCTCTGCAATTGCGAAGTCATCGACGTGGACCAGGATGCGCTTGGCCATCAGGCGCGGATTGTCAAGCAAACGGACGACGAATTGATCCTGCTCAAGGACATGGAGGATGGCTCGTGGGCGCTCGGCCTGTTCAACCTGGCTTCCGATCCGCAGACGCTTTCGGTATCGTGGGCGGACCTTGGCGTGTCGGAGCGGCAGAAAGTTCGGGATTTATGGCGTGAAGTCGATCTCGGGGTCTTTGACGGCGGGTTTGCGGCAGGCGTGCCGCGCCACGGCGTTGTCCTGCTGCGCGTGTCCGGCAAATGATGAGCGCGCTCGATCGCCCCGCCTACGGTTGCAAGGAAATGACGCCGGCGTTGGTTGTGGTGATGAAATAGCCGCCGAGAACGGATGTGTTTTCCAGGATGGCGCCGTAACCCGTGATTGCGGGCTTTCCCTTTGCGGGGGTGAAGGTGATTTTGACGACGCCAGTTTTCGATGTGACAGTGCCGGTCAAGGAGAGGGTTGATTTGGATTTGTTGGTGAGGATGTCATTGGTGATCGCAACCGGGTAGGTCAGATCGAGGCTGGTGTTGGAGATCGTTAAAGTTCCTGTGGTTGAAAAGGCGGGCCCGTTGGTCCAGGGTGAACCTTGCACGTCAAGCAGGTTCGTGAAGCCGTGGGGATAAAACTCTGATTTTGCGGAGGGCCTGATCCAGATCAGGCCGTTGGTGGCTTGCGGGAGATCGTTGGTCAGCGTGACCCATCCCAGGACCAAACCGGCATTGGCGTAGAGACTTTCATAAAGCGGGACATCGCCGAGTTTTCCAAGCGGCACGGATTGGATGAAGGCCGTGCCATCGGGCAGCGCGCCACTCAAGGCGAGGGCGCCCAGATGATTTGTGACCAGGATATAACCAAGGCCTGGCGGGGTTTGGCCGATGGCCTCGGTTGATGGCGCCAAGAGCATCGTGGACTCGGCGGAAGTGGAAGCGGTTGCGATCTCCTCGGCGTAAAGCGGCGATTGCCAATTGGTTTTTGCGCCGGAAACAGTGCCGGTGATTTGGCTGTTGGTCCACACCAAGTCCATCTGGATATCGACAGGGCCTCCGGCGGATGCGGCGCGAGCGATGTAATTGCTGGCGTGACCGAAAATGTCAAAGTAGCCGCTAATGGCGTAGGGCACGCCGCCCAGCAGCACGTCGGCGGAATAGCTGCCCAAGGAACCGATCGCCAGCCCTTTGAGCATTCCGGCCGTTTGCAGAGTAACGCCATTGGTGTTGGTCTGGAAGAAGAGGCCATTGTAAGGTCCCGGCACTGCTTTAAAGGGAGTGGGGACGAAATTGGCCTGGATGGCCAGATTGGACGTCATGATGAAGTGGAGCGGGTTGGTATAGCTGATGAAACTGGCGGCCACCCAGTTGGAGAGCAAATAGCCCTGGCTGGCGGTGGCGGTGAGCGCGTAGCCCTCGCCGAGATTGAGCATCGCGCCATTGGTTGGACGCGTGTTGCCGGCAACGGAAGCAGCGGCGGTGACGTAGCCATCGTTAAGGTTGTTTTCGGCAAAGCGAAAGAGGGAAGGCACGATGTAGAAGAACTTCTGGCTGGCCACCAAAGAGACGTTGCTTGAAAAATCGACGCTTTGAGCGGCCACGATGTTGGTGCCGGGGGAAAGAATGTTGCTAATGGCCCATGTCTTGGTGAGGGTTTGGTTGGTGGAAAGGACCGCGTTGGTCGAAAACACATTGGTGATTCCGGCGAAGATATTGGTAACGCGGCAGAGAACATTGGTCACTTGCGCGTTATCCCAAGCCGTGCCGGAAATGAGGGAATTGGTGGTGCGGGCGCTGGCGGTTGGCGTGGAAATGGTCACGGTCGGACGGGTTTTGTCCAGCACCACCGTCATGCGGGCGACCGCGCTGGTGACGCTATGAAAGTAATTAGTCACGACAACGGTGTAGCTGGCGGCATCGGACAAGGTGACCGGGTTGACGGTCAGGTTCGTCGTCGAGGAGCCGGAAAACTCGTTGCCGTCGGTGAGCGGGACGCCGTTGGTGCGCCACTGATAAGAAAAGGGCGTCGCGCCGCTGACGCTGACGGTGAAGACGACGATGGAACCGACGGGGACGCTGAGCTTGCTGGCCGGCTGCGTTTTGAACGTCGTCGGGATGTTGACCAATAGGAAGGCGGTGGCGCTGTTGGTCGCGCTGTCAAGAAGAGACGGGCTGATGACAACTTGATACGGGCCCAGGTTGGCGGTGGTGACGTCTTTGATCGTCAGGGTGGGGGTGTTGACACCGGAGAAGTTACCGGCCTCGGGAAGATTGGTGCCGTTCAACTGCCATTGGTAGCCCAGGGTATTGGGATCGGAGGGATTGGGTGTGGCGGCAACGGAGAGGTAGGCCGTTTTTCCCAGAGTCGCCACCTGATCGGCCACCTGCGAGGTAATCGACGCGGGCGCCATGTTGGTGACAGAAATGATGTCGCTGTCAACTTCAAAGGCGCCGATGCTGGCCGGGGTGCCGCGCGGCAGCAGGCGCTCGTCGGTGGCCGGGAAGGAAAGGCCGGGAACGCCGGGAATGACGTTGGTGGCGGGGCTTCCCGCGATGAGGGCCAAAGTCAAGGTGGGCGGCCCATTGCTGATTCCGAGGGGACCGAGCGTTGGCCCGCCTTGCGCCGAAAGACCGGAATCCAGTCCGGGGTCCGTATTGAGGAGCGTGGTGGCATCGACCTTCGCCAGACTTGCGTCGGAGCTGATGTTGTATCCCGCATCGGTGACGCCGGTGGCATTGTCCGATTGGCCGGAGAGAATGGAATTGGCCAGCCGCGCGACACCGCCGTAGTGGTAAATGTCCCATCCTCCCCTCGCTCCCGCCGCGCCGTTGGCGCCGCCGGTTCCGGAACCAGCGCCGCCAGCGCCACCGATCGGGGAGTTGGTGGCGAAGGTGCAATTGCGCATCATGGCCGAGGTGGCCATGGTGTAGAAACCGCCGCCGTACGCCCCTCCGCCGTCGCCACCCGAGGTAGAAGTGCCGGAGGCATCGGCGCCGGCGCCTCCCGCGCAGGTGTTTTGGAAGAAAATCGAGTTTTCGAGGTAGGCGGAGGCGGCCGTGTCGTAAATCAAAAGTCCACCGCCGTAGGCCGAAGCGCCGGCGGATCCATCATTGCCGACGTGGTTGTAGTTCACGGCGGCGGCGGCACTGTTGCCGCCCGTGACGGAATTGTAAGCGAACAGGCAGTTGGACATGGAGAGCGATCCGGTCACGAAAACCGCGCCGCCCGCCGCGTAACTGCCGGCCCCGCCCTGGCCGGTTCCGGCGCCGAGAGAATAATAGGAGGAGTTGATTCCCATCGGCCCTCCAGCTCCTCCAGCGCCGCCGACGCAATTGTTGCCCAGGAATTCGACGTCGGAGAAGACGTTATTGCTGCCAGCGCTGTAAATGGCGGCGCCGCTGGCGATGCCGCCGTTGCCGCCGTTGCCGCCGTAGCCGGCGTAAGACGTCGTGCTGGCGATGGTGAGACCAGCGCCGCCGCTGCCGCCCGCGCCCGCCTCCGCAGAGTTGGCGCCAAAGACCGAATTATAGACGAAGAGCGGGCCGGCGCTGTAGATCGCCCCGCCCAAGACCTCGCCGCCGCTGCCGCCATCGGCGCCATTGGGGGAGTTTGTGGTGCCGGCGCTGCCATCGAGACCCATCACATTGGTGCCGGTATTGCCCGAGACGACGCAGTTGCTGATAACCAGCAGGCCATTATTGAAGACAGCGGCGCCGTTGGTGCTCATTCCGTTGGTCAATACTAGATTTGCGAGGATCAACTGGCAGTTGGTATGGACGTAGAACAGGCGCGTCGAATTGTTGCCGTCGATTATGACGTTGTTCGTCCCGGCGTCGATAATCGTATTTCGCGTGATCTGAAATGTCTGGCCGAGGGTGGTCAAACTGATCACGGAATTATTGACGAAATTGGTGATGACGGTCGATTGCGCCAGGGCGCTGCTGAGCGTCGCGTAACTGGACACCGGCGCCGCCGCCAGTCCGGTCCGGCACAAGATCATCGCCAGCAGAGCCAGCGGCAATGAAGTCCTCCGGGGTTGTAGAATTGTTTTCAAGTGCATCTCCATGGGGATTTTTCATAGCACAGTGCCGCCGATTCGCAAGCAAGATTTGGAAAGGTTCGGCGGCCTGGGTGTGAGACAAAATTCTTCACGTGACGAAAAAGGGTCCCCTCTCTCCGGCTCTCTCCCCGCACGCGGGGAGAGAGGGCAAACGTGACCCCAAAGGAGTAAATTGGGTCGCATATACTT
>JBEKSF010000089.1:0-24392 GCA_049517295.1 Verrucomicrobiota bacterium | reverse complement strand
ATGAAGAACGCTCGGAGAGCCGGATGCGGGAAAACCGCCTGTCCGGTTCGATGCAGGGGCGGCGCGAGACGGCACCCGGAACTGACAACTGCGGTCAGTTTAATCCTTCTGCCCTCGCCCGCCTACTCTACTGGCTTCTGAGGCTGGGAAAAAATGTCCAAACTCCAGGGGGTCTATTACCCGTACGGGTAATAGACCCCGGCGCAAGGGCTGGCTAGAATTGCTCCCGTTAAATCGTCAATCGAATGCCATGCTGTGGCGCATTGGCAGTCGTGCCTGCGTAATCTGATTAAAAATCAAACCTATGAAACAGTTATTCTGCTCTTGTCGAAACCATTTTTTTGCCGTCTGCATCGTTGTCGCCGGTTTCCTGGCGGCGCTGTCCTGCCATGCCGGACTGAACATCCCGTATTCGGTGGATGCCGACACAATGCATTTGTGGCACATGAACGATCCGCTGACCAGTGGAACGGAGGCCGACGTCGTAACGAACAGCCCCATCGTTCTGACAAACTTCGGCTATCCCACCAGCGGCCCACCGTTTACCAACGTCTTCCTGACGGATGTCACCGTCGCGCCAGGCATCGTCGAAGCTTTTGACATCCTGCCCAATGACGGAAACCCCGGCAACGCGGCATCCCACGCCATGGCGGCCGGCCCGGAGGATATGAACCCGACAAATTTCTGCAATGCCACCACGGGCGCCTTCACCTTTGAAGCCTTGGTTAACCCTCAAGGCAACATATTCAATGGTTCCGCAGGCTCTGGCGAATGGGAAATACTTTGCGGGGACAACAGTGTTGGCACCCGCAGTTGGCAATTTCGACTTCAGAATGAAAACTCTCCGACGACCCCGCCCGAGATTAACTTCAATTTCATTAACGCTGCCAATGGCAGTTCTCTCAGCACCACCCAACATCTTCCAACCAGCGGTCCCGACGCCGTGGCGACAAACCTCTGGTATCACGTGGCCGTCACTTATACAGGCTATTCGCCCACCAACGGGGACACTGCGGGTGTTTTGTGTTTCTATTGGACATTGCTGGATCCAACCCGAAGCACGGCGGATCTGTTGTACACGACGACCAATGTCGGAGGGGGCACGATAGGTGGAACGCCGTCTCCGGCTGTGGGAGGAAGTCAGCGCACGACCCACGGCATTGGCAACGGCGGCTCCTTTCAGGGCCTGATTACCGAGGTTCGCGTCAGCGACATCGCACAATCGCCGACGTCCATGGCCTTCAACACGAATATTGTGGGTGTCCCACCGTCTTTCACCGCAGAGCCTCCCCCCAGCACGTTCATTGGTTTCGGCCAAACTCTGACGCTCAACACGCTGGTTTCAGGCACTGCGCCCTCGTATCAATGGGAGCAAACCAACGCCTCTCAAGGCGGTTGGACCGCTTTGACCGGGCAGACCAACAATGCCCTCGTTATCAGCAACGCCCCATTTAGCGCCGCCGGCCTCTATCGTCTGGTGGCCAGCAATAATATTGAAGGCTTTTCCTACGTCACCAACAGCACCATTGCCAGCGTTACCATCGGAGCGCTGTTCTCTGAATTGGAGAACACGGGTGTGGACGCCATTGGAGTCGATACGAATTTGGCCGGTCTTCCCGATGAGCACTATATTCTGCACGACAGCGCCGACATCAATAACCTCGGTCCGGAGGCGTTGGTGTGGTTCATGAGCGACTATCCGATCGCAGCCAACGGAGGCCTTTTCGCCAATATAGACAGCGGCTCGCAATGGATTGGCTCCCAGGCCAACACCGGAGGCGCGGCCTACACTTCGCCTGTGGGCAATTATGTTTTCCGCACGCAGTTCCTGCTGGACTCGGTGGATACGACAAAACCGGCGATACTCCAGGGTACTTGGTGGGAGAATTCCACTGGGGTGAACATTTTGATCAATGGACTGTCCACAGGCAATAGCGGAGCGATCGATCCCGAGATCGCGGCTGCCTTTGTCATCACCAACGGGTTCGTGCCGGGACTCAACACGCTGGACTTTGTGACGGCGATGACGAATACAAGCAGCGCCTACGAGGAGTCGGCTCTTCGCGTCGAGATGTCGGGTATTGGCCAGGCCTTGCCGGCGGGATTGCCGACGATCCTCGTCCAGCCGGCCCCCAGCCAGACGGTGCGCGATAATTCAATCGTCGGCGTCAGTGAAGCGTCGTTCTCGGTGGTCGCCGTGGGGCGTCCTCCGCTTTCCTATCAGTGGTTCACCAATGGCGCGGACGGCGTATTGGTTCCGCTGACTGTGCCGGGTGCAACCAGCCGCACGCTGACCTTCAGCGCGGCCAATGGCGATGCCCCGACGGTGGGCGGCCAGGGCACGAACTTCACCGTGGTGGTCGGCAACGCCTCGGGTTCCGTCACCAGCGCGGTGGCCGTGTTGACCGTTGTGGGCACCAACCTGCCGCCCATTGCGCCCAATTACACTTATTACATCTACTCCAATCAAACGCTCAACATTGACCTGTCGATGCTGCTGAACAACGCCAGCGATCCGAGCGGCGACACCTTGGCGCTCAGCGCCTATGACACGGTCACCACCAACGAAAGCGCCACCACCGCCGGCAGTCTGGGTCCAACCGGTGATGTCCTCAGCTATACGCCGAACCCCGGTTTCCTGGGCGCCGATAAGTTCACATATTCCGTCGTCGATTCCCTGGGTGACACAACCGTGGGGACGGTTTTCATCCACGTCCTGCCTGTCAGCGTGCCCGTCGTGGCGGCCCCGGCGCAATCGGCCGGCAATCTCGTCATGAGCGGCTCCGGCGGCGCTCCCAACGGCGCCTACACCATCCTGGGTTCGGCCAGTCTGCTCGCTCCGGTTTCGTCGTGGACAGCGGTTGCGACGGGGAATTTCGACGCCAGCGGAAACTTCTCGGTGAATCTGCCGATCAACTCCGCGGCGACAGGCACGTTCTACGTTCTTGAAATCCCGTAACGTTGGGAGAGGTAGTTAATGGATCAGAACGGGGATGCCGGCTTACGCCGGCGTCCCCCTGGAGTTTGGGACATTTTGGGAGAGCCGACGTGCGTGAAACGGGTTAAACTTGATTAAACCAGCAGCAGGTTTCAGTGCGGTCTGGCTGGCCCGGGCAATCCTGAAAGGAGAATGGCGCTTGATAATTGTCGTGCCGCTAAGGCAGTTGACACGCCCTGTAGAAACGCTGGGATGAATTCGTAGCGGTCACGTCCAGAAAGAGCGCCGTGCCGAGAACCGGCGAGTTGGTCAAGATGGGCTGCCAATCGATCAGATTCGATGAGGCAACAAGCACGACCTGATTGGACCCGCGGGCGCCGTCCACTTCCAGCCTCAATCCCTGAGCCGTTAGCGTGAGATTCGGCGGGCCGGTGTTGAACTGGAGCGCCGGCGGAAGGACCACAACGGTCACTGTCCCGCTCGCAATGTTGCCCAACACATCGACAACCGAAAACGCAATCGTGTCAGTCCCCACGAAATTGGCTGGCGGCGTATAGACAACGTAGTCGGAGTATTTCACGGTCGCAACATCCGGGTCGCCATACATTGCGGCCGATTGGCCTGTCACATAGACGTTGCCGGCTCCGTCCGTCGCAATGGCTTCGGGATAATCTCTATCGTGCGTCGGATCGTTGTAACGGTTGGTCCACAACGCAACGCCCTTGCCGGAATACTCGAGAGTCACGTAGTCCATGTTCGTTTCCGCCGCGCCCGTGGAGTGGCAGGCCAGGTAATAGTTACCGGCGGCATCGACGGCCGAGCCGGCCGGCGCGTCATTGCCCGTGCTCAAGTCAAAAAAACGATTGGTCCAGACCGGGACGCCTGCGCCGGTCAGTTTCACTATGGTGAAGTCGGCATTGGTCCCCTCGGAGCCGGGAGTGCCGCCGGTGATGAACACGTTGTTGTTGACGTCGGCCACGACTTCCGGCACGCTGCCGCCCTGGTAAACCGGCCCCTCCAGGAGGTTGGTCCACAGGGGCACGCCCTCGTTGCTATATTTGACAGTGACGTACTCGTGGAAAGAGGTGTCCAGCGCGTCGCCCGTGACAAGGACATTACCTGCCCGGTCCGCCGTTATAGCCGCCGGCTGGTCAACAAGATCGCCGCCGTAACGATTGGTCCAAACCGCAACGCCATTGGGGGTATATTTGATTGTTGCCATTTCCTCGCTATACCCTGGGTTCCCTTCCTCGCCGCCGGTGACAAATATATTCCCTGCGCCGTCCAGCGCCAGCGCCTCGGGATAATCCGCCCCGCCCGCCGGCCCGCGATAAACGTTGGTCCAGATGGCCTCGCCGAGCCCGTCGTATTTGAGCGTCACGAACGCGGGCGGCGAGTCGCTGTAGGTCATGACCAAAACGTAACTGTTGCCCGATGCATCCACCGCGAAACTCGTCGGATAATCCCTGTTCGTGCTGGCACTGTTGTAAAAGTTGGTCCAGAGCGGGGTTCCGGCGCTCGAATACTTGACAATCGCAATGCCATTGCCGGTGTCGGCGTTCGCCGAACTCGCCGCCGCATACACGTTATCCGCCGCGTCAACGCGCACCCACCAGCCGAAGTCATCGCCATTGCCCGGCCCATTGTAGAAATTGGTCCAAAGCGCCGTTCCATCGCCGGCGTACTTGATCGCGAGCATGTCGTAACCCGTGAGGTAGTGAGCGGCACTGCCGGCGACAATGACATCGCCCGCCGAATCGACAGCCACCGCCGTCCCGGAACGCTCGGAATAAAGCGGGTCGTCAAAACGGTTGGCCCACGCTTGCGCGTTCACCAATGCCACGCTGCCGCCCTGCGCCGATTGGCCGCTCACGCCCAAAACCATCAGATGCGGGGCGGTATTGGTCAGCCCGGCGATGCCGTTGGTTGTCAGCGCCGCCGCGGGCACGGAAAGCGCGGTGTTCTGTAGTGTTTCCAACGGAGCGGGTTGCGCCGGCGAGTTCCATGAAACCCAGAACGAAAGCAGTCCCAGCCAGTGAAAAAAACGTCGCCTGATCATAAAACGCAGGCGAACGATGTTTTCGGTGAATTGTTTGTCCTCATCTCCGTAATGTCGTTGCGACCGCCGGGAGCCTGCCATCCCGCCAGCCACCTTGCAAGCGTTAACCGACCCTACAGGGGCATTCCACCTTTTTGCGCGCCTCTTGTGTAAAGTGCGGTGGCAAAGCGCAGCGGCGACACCGCTTTCGACTTTACCGAGGCCCTTGAAAGTTCCGTCCTCAACCCGGCCACACCATTTTATTGCCTGTTTTTGTGCCAACGACGCGGGCACATCCGGCCTCACTCCCTCGCGCAATCGTCAATCCAATTGTGCAAATGTATGGTTTGACCCCTGTGATCCCCTGTGATCGTTTGACCCCTGTGACGCCACAATGCTGCTCACACGACGTAGCAGCCGGTTCCTTGCGCATTGGAATCCAGATTAAACTCTACAACGGCTGTTTTTTCGCATGATCTTCGAGTGACGTGGACTTCCGCTTTCCCTTCCTCGCAGCCAGCCGGCGGATGGATGGTCAACATCACTATCAGGCCTCCCACGGCTTCGACCCATTGCCTCATTTCAATAGGCCTATCGGAGGAGCGCGGCAAAAACGACCGGCTTTTTGTCACATCGTACAACGCAGCTTCCCAATCCGCAGTCAAACCCTCAATGTCGAATGCGTAAGCGTCGCGCTGTCCCCGGCCTCCAACCACAAACATCGCCAGATTGATGCGGCCGGGATACACCCGCAAAGCCCTCGCCAAATGTCGTTCGACGGGACGAGTCCCGACAAAGACATTGATGTTCCCTGCCCAATGTGCCTGGCCGCGTCCGAGCAAATCTCCCAGATCCGGCGCCAGAAACCCTGTTGCCGCGCCTGAACTTGTGGCTGCAGGGCGGCCGGTTCCTCGCGGGCGAAGCAGATTACGCATCGCCCCTCGCCCACTCTTAAGCGGGGATGGTTGATCCGGCGAACTCACCGCCGCGAGCAGCCTCGCTGGCGGAACACGGTCAAAATCTCCCAGAGGCGCCGGCCGCGAACGTCGGACGTCAATGCTCAGCTCGCGCGATTCGCCAGGTTCGATCTGAGGCACGTACAACAGCCCAAGGGGTTGCCACGGAACAAAAGCTCCAAGCGCCGCGGATTCGAGCCTCATGAATGTCAGCTTCGAACGGCGTCCGCCCTCGTTATGGACCCTCACACAAATTCTCACGCATTCTCCGGGCAAATCTTCAAATGATATGTCCGTTCGTTCGACGCGCAGTTCACCCTCAAGCACCGAAGGGGCATCGAGTTCCGGTATTTGCTCAACGACAATCATAACGTTTCCTTTCGTAAAAGCCACCACGCGGGAACGTTCCCGCGACGTGTGTACAAACCGGCTTATTTGGTCTCAAACCGGTTCGGCAACTTCATCCAGGGCAATTCTACACCAAATTCGCAGAGGAGCAACAATCGCCGGGTCTTTACGTCGTGTTCCATTCAAAAGTTCACACCCGCCGGCGCTGTCACCGGCGGCTGATACCTTCACGCGACCCCAACGGCCCCCGCGGTGGACGGGGGTCAGTGCCGTTGTGCCGTTGTGACTGCCGGAATCCTGCCATCCCGGCGGCCACTTTGTCAGCCTTAGCCGAACTCACACGGGCACTGCGCTTTTTGGGGCGCATCTTGACACTGCGTCGGGTTGCGCGACCGTCGCGGTCGCCGTGGCTGGCGTCTCGCCAGCCGACTGGAGTTTGGACATTTTTTCCCAGCCCCAGAAGGCAATCCCGAAGGGATTGTATCATTCAGCCCAGGGTTGCGAGGAACGAGCTACCCTGGGTGGATTAACCCAATTCCATCATCAACCCTGAAAGGGTTGAATCAATCCCACACATAGCGCTCGTCAAAATCCATTCCATATCGACGCAACAGTTCACGATACTCCTCTTGAAACGAAACCTTGCGATGGTGTTCCTCCTGACCCGCGATATATGTCCGCACCGCTTCGATTTGCGAGAAAGCAATGGAGAAAACTCCGTAGCCGTTCTGCCACGCATAGTCCTGAAGATCGGGGCCTCTGGTCTTGATCCACACCGACGAACCGCGTTTGACCTCCTTGACCATCGCCGCCGCCTCGACGGTGCGCGACAAGGCGCACAGAAGATGAACATGGTCTTCGACACCCCCAACGATAATGGGCTGACATTGGAGGTTGGCCAAAATGCCGCCCAGGTATCGGTGCAGCTCTGCGCGCAAAGCTTTGTCTCGCAGAAAGGGACGGCGATCTTTGGTTGAGAAGACGGTGTGAACCAATATCTTCGCCAGTGATTGCGGCATGGGGGGATGTTACGCAAACCCGTGCTTTGATTCAACCCTTTCAGGGTTGATATGTATCTGGGGAAGCCTTCCCAGGGTAGCTCGTTCCTCGCAACCCTGGGCTGAGTGCCTGCAATCCCTTCAGGACTGCCCCGCTCGCCACACCGCAGTGGGAACCGCTGCCAGCTTGATCCAGTTTAACCCGTTTCACGCACGTCGTCTCTCCCAAAATGTCCAAACTCCAGGTGGCGGGCGTCTCGCCAGCCACATTCTTTGCTTTTTTGCACCTGTGTCCCCAATGGTAGCTGTATCAAAATGCGCCCGAGGGATTGCGCCTTTTTGGCCGCCTCTTTTGTGGACTGCGGTGGCAGAGCGCAGCAGCGACACCGCTTTCGATTTTACCGAGGCGCTCGGAAACTCCGTCCTCAACCCGGCCAAGCCATCTTATTGCCTGTCTTTGTACCAACGAGGCGGGCACATCCGTAGTTTCTCCCTGCGCCAAGGCCAATCCAATTAGGCAAAAATGTGGTTTTGAACCCCGTGCCGACGCCCCAAAAAAGGGAAAATGTTAGTGGATTATTCGTTTATGCGGGGCCCCTGAGACATGTCCTGTTGACCGATGCAAGCCTTATTTGGCTCAATGTCAAACTCCGTTGTTAGTGGCTCCTCCAATACCAAACTTGGACCAAATCGCGGTCAATATCAAAGCTACACCTAGAACAGGAGCGAGCACCAATGGTGCCTCGAGTACCGCTCCAAAGTCTCCCCCGATGAGCGCCGCGGCGAATCCCACCAGAAATCCCAACGCAGCTGGATAAACATCCACTGTCTCGATCCCTCCAAAACCCTCGTCGATGATACAAGGGGTGAGGATACTCGCGGCGATCACACACAGAATAACCCGCCAAAGCATCGCAGCTTGCGCCTGCCTCCATCGTTTCCAAGCTACGTAGGCGAGCATCGGAAGTCCGATAGAAAACGTAATGATCCATGCTCCAGGATGGAGGTCTCGCAAGCAGTTCATAATCAACAAAATTTCATCTTAATATACACCAGCAGATTCGTTTATTGAATCAAGCGGGAGCAAGGGTCAGTCCCGCATAATCGCATGTCTTATTGATTTCTCGCCTTCCCTGTCGCAATTTAGCCGTCCTCATCCACGTCGTGCCGTTGTGACTGCCGGTAGTCTGCCATCCAGGCGGCCACCTTGCAAGCCTTGACCGAACTCACACGGGCACTGCGCTTTTTGGGCGCCTCTTTTGTGGACTGCGGTGGCAGAGCGCAGCGGCGACACCGCTTTCGACTTTACCGAGTCGCTTGGAACTAAAGTTTGCCCTCCGGAATCAACGATCTCTTGATCGGCTCGACCCACGCATCCCGGTCGATGTCGTATAAAATGAAATCGCTGTCAAACTGCCAGTAAGCCCAGCTCCAGCCCCGCTTTTCGGCGGCCCGCGCCACGGCGGCCGTGTAGCGCGCCCGCGACTCCATCGGCCCCTTGTCGTAAGCGCCAAATTCACCCAGAAAAATCGGCCGTTTGTGTTCCGAGGCCCAGGCGGCGACACTGTCAAAATCCTTGTCAATGGCGGCCAAATCCTTTTCCGTGCCGAGCCAATCCACGCCCAGCTTGTCCTGTTGGCCTGTCCAGGCCGCGCCCTGGTGGGTGAACTCCATCGGTTTATAATAATGCACCGTGACGATGAGGTGGCGGTCGTTCTCCGGCAACTCCAACTCGCGCAAGTGGTCCACCGAATTCCAAAACGCCGGCCCCGCAATGACGGTGCGCGTCGGGTTGGTCTCCCGGATGATGGCCAGCGCCTCGCGCAGGTACTGGTTCCAAAGCTCGGGAGTCAGTTTGCCGTTGGGTTCATTGAGCACCTCGAAAAAGACGCTGCCCGGCTCATTCTGGCAATGGGCGGAAAGCTGGCGCCAGGCGGCGAGGAATTTCGCCCGGTTGCCCTCCGGATCTTTGCCCATGGCCGTATATTCATGCAGGTCCAGGATCACGGCCAGCCCTTGCTTCCGCGCTCCGGCCACCGCCCAATCCAGCACTTTGAACCACGATTCAGAAATCGCCCACTGGTTGCTGGCGTCCATTCGCCGGAAGGGCGCCAGATTTATGCGCACGGAGTTGAAACCCGCCTCCTTGAGCAGGCGAAAATGCTTCTCCTGGAACCGCGCCCGCTCGCGCGACCGCCAGATCGGATCATAACCGATGATATTGACCCCCCGGCCAAGAAGGCGGTCTTGCGCGAAGGCATCCAATTCCTTGGGCTGGGCGCAGGCCGCTGAAACCATCAAGAGCAAAGCTATCGTGAAGAGAGCACAGAATTTCATAAAAATCCGCGCATGCATGAGACGCGCTTCGGACTCTTGTTATCACCACGACCGTCCCTGGGCAAGCACCGATGACGCGGGCTTGTGATGCGCTTGTCAAAATCGGAGGGGCCGGCCATGCGTCCGTTTTGGCCTTTGTCCAATGAAATCCCATACATCTTGTCCATCATCTCAAAACCTTCACTCGCTGATGCCGCCGCTTGCGCAATCCATTCCTCCGGCTAGACTACGCGCGTGATGCCCGTGGCGGTGTGGCGTGATGCCGTGCCCGATTGTGTCTCCGCGCTGGCCTGGCAGCCGGCGGAGGACAATCCGTCCCTGCCCGCCGGCACGGAAAAGAGGCAAATGGCCTGAATAAACTGTCCCAGCTTGGGATTCCGAGTGCGACGATGAAACTATTATTGACAATTCTCCTCTGCGGCCTTTGCGGGCGCGCCCCGGCCGCTTCCACCAACCTCTGGGACATCGCCCAACGCCATGCCGCCGTCCACCGCTTCTCCACCTTGTTCACGGCGGAGGACGTGCGCGACCGGCTCTCCTCCGACGGCGGCCTGGACCGCGCCATTGAGTGGTGCCGTCAAACCGGCGTCACAAAGGTGTACATCGAGGAGTTCCGCGGTTTCCGCGCCGATCGCGCCGCCATCCTTCACGCCAAACAACGGTTCCTGGACACCGGCTTTCTGGTTTCCGGCTGCGTGACCACCGTCAACGTCGGCAAACCCTCCACCGGCTGGAAGGCCCTGATCAGTTGTTACACCGACCTCCCCACCCAGGACAATTTGCAGTCCGTCTTCGAATACGCCGCCGGCCTGTTCGACGAGATTATGATTGACGACTTCTGGTTCACCGATTGCCAATGCCCCGCCTGCGACGCCGCCCGCCAGGCCCGCTCCGTGGCCATCGGCCAAAAGGACTATCCGGCGCCGGGCGATTCCTGGGAGGATTACCGCCGCGCGCTCATGTTCCATCTGTCGCAAGACCGCTTGCTCGACGCGGCGAAGAAGGTCAACCCCAACGCCCGCCTCATCATCAAGTACCCCCAATGGTACGATAATTTCCATAACCGCGGCTACGACGTCGCCGGCGAAACGGAGATCTTTGACCGCATCTGGGTCGGGACCGAAACGCGCGATTACACCGACCCGCAATGGGGCGGCATGCCGCAATACGGAGCCTGTTTCCTGATGCGCTGGCTCGGCGGCATCGGCGGCGCCAAGTGTGGCGGCGGCTGGTATGACTGGCTGGGCACCACCCCGCCCACCTACCTCGAGCAGGCCCGCCAGACCATCCTGGGCGGCGCGCGCGAATCCATGCTCTTTTGTTACGGCGGATTGCAAAACAGCACCGGCCCGGCGGACATCCAGGCCCTGCGCGCCAACCTCCCCGAACTGCTGGACACCGCCGACGAAGTCAGCCGCCGCAATCCAACCGGTGTGGCCGCCTATAAACCGCCCAACAGCCATCCCGACGGCGAAGACAAGGTTTTTGATTTCGTCGGGATGCTTGGATTGCCGCTGGCCCCCTGCCATCAATTCCCCACCAACGCACCCGCCGCCTTCTTTTCCGCCCACGCGCTCAAGGACGCGGATTTTGCCGTTGAACTGGCCGCATTCATCAAAGCCGGCAAACCGGTGCTGCTGACCGATGGATTGGCGCGGCGGCTCAAAGAGCGGGCGGCCTTGGACTCCGCCAACGTGCGCGTGCTGGCGGTCAAGGAGAACCCCAAATCATTGCTCGCGCTTTCCCAAGGCGACCTGGATGACTTGCGCGCCCCGCTGTTGAAGGCGCTGGGCGTGCGTTTCAGCGCCCCAAACGGCGTGGCCCTTTACCTCTTTGGTCCCCGCGCCTGGGTGATCGAAAACTTCAACGATCAGCCCGCGCAAGTGCGGTTCAACGGGCAGACCTTTACTATCGAGGCCAGGGGGTGGCAACATCACTGGCTTTGAACGTGGCGGAACAGTTTCCATGGCAATTTTAATACTCTTCTTTTGCTCCGGTGCGACCGCGCTCGTTTATGAGGTGATCTGGTCAAAGTATCTGGCCCTGCTTTTCGGCAGCACCATCCAGGCCCAAACCGTCGTGCTGGCCGTCTTCATGGGTGGATTGGCCTTGGGCAACAAGCTCTTCAGCCGTTGGGCCGACCGCGCCCGCAATCCGCTGGCCATTTACGGCCGCATCGAAATCGCCATCGGAGGTTACGCCGCGCTCTTTTCGCTCCTTTACCGCGCGGCTGACAGCCTCTTTGCCTCAATCGGATCGAACCTGCTGAATCATCCCGGCTCACTGCTCCTGCTCAAAGGCCTTCTGAGCGTTGCCCTGCTGCTTGGCCCGACCGTTCTGATGGGCGGCACCTTGCCCGTCCTGGCGGCATGGTTGCAAAAGAATACGCCCGATGGCGGCCGCCAGTCCGCCCGGTTCTACTCAACCAACAGCCTTGGGGCGGTGTGCGGCGCGGGCTTGACGGGCTTCTTCCTCGTCGAATGGCTGGGCCTGCGAAAAACCATGGACTTTAGCGCAGTGGTCAACGTCACCATTGGGCTGATCGCCATCGCCATTGGAAAAGAGCAATCCACAGACGCCCCGGTCCCGGTCCCGAGTTCAACGGCCCCGGAACCGATGCCGGGCCGGCCCCCGGGCGATCTGGCCATCCTCCGCTGGGGCTGCATCATGGTGGCCCTGAGCGGCGCCGTTTGCATGGGGTTGGAGGTGTTGGCCTCGCGTTGTTTGTGCCTCATCTTTGGGGCCTCGTTGCAGGTCTTCGCCATTGTCCTGATGGCCTTCATTCTCGGCATCGGCGTTGGCAGCGCCGTCATCGCCTCCCCCCGCTTCAAGTCGATGCGCGGGCAAACAACGACGGCTTTCCTGCTGCTTGCCGCGGCCCTGTTGATCGGGCTGCTGGTATTCAACATCGAGAACCTCGTCGCCATCTATCTCGCCGCCCGAAGTGGTCTGAGCCGCAGCCCCGTCGGCTACGCCTATTATCAAATCCTGGTCTCGGCCATTTCGATCTGTGTGCTGAGTCTGCCCGCCGCCGCGCTCGGTTCGGTGCTGCCCTTGTGGATTCGCGCCCTCTCCCAGACATCCAGTATGCTGGGCGACCGTGTGGGCCGGCTGCTGACGTGGAACACGCTGGGCGCGGTCGGAGGATCGCTATTGACGGGTTTCGTGCTGATGCCGGGGATTGGTCTGCGCGGATCGTTCACCGCATTGGGCGCGGTATTGGTCGTTGCGGCAATGCTCGTGGCCATCGCCCTGCGCCGGGTCCTGGCCACGGTGGCCGCGGTCGCAGCCAGCGTCTTGTTAGTGGCGGCCTCCCAGCACGGCGGCGAAGGCTGGCGCTACGTTTTCAGCGCCGGAGTTTTTCGCCAGCATGACCTCGATTTCACCCTGGCTCGCGTTCTTGACCGCCGGCATCTGGTGCGCCTCGAATTCTATGAGGATGCCGCGGATGCAACCGTTTCCGTCGAGCGCGAATTATCGGGCAACGAAGACCTCAGCTTGCGCATTGACGGCAAAGTGGACGCCTCGGCCATCGGCGATCGCTCCACCCAACTATTGCTCGCTTACCTGCCCCTGATGCTCAAACCGGAGAGCAAGGATGTCTTTTGTTTCGGCATGGGCAGCGGGATCACCGCCGGCACGACGCTGGCCTATCCGATAGAAAGTCTGACCGTTGCCGAGAATTGCGCGCCGGTGCTTCGGGCGGCAAAACTCTTCGACCCTTGGAACCACGGCGTCCAGACCGACAGCCGCGCCCGCGTTTACGACGAGGACGCCCGCACGCTGCTCAAACTGAGTCCGCGGAAATACGACCTGATCATCTCCGAGCCATCCAACCCGTGGATGGTCGGTGTTGGCAGCGTCTTCACCCGTGAGTTCTATGAATTGGCCGCCAGCCGCCTCAAACCGGGCGGCCTCATGGCCCAGTGGTTCCACACCTACGAGATGGACGACCGCACTGTGGACATGGTGCTGCGCACTTTCGGAACAGTTTTCCCACAAATGGAAATCTGGGACGTCGAACAAGGCGACATCGTCATAATCGGCTCCGGCCGCCCTTGGAGTTCCAACCCGGAGGTTTACCGTCGCGCATTCGATTTCCCAGAGGTGGGTCGGGACCTGGCGTCGATCGGTCTGGAAACCCCTGAAGCCGTCCTGGCGCGGCGAATGGCTTCCCAACGCACCGCCTTCGCCATTGCCGGTCCCGGCACCGTTCAACGGGACGACTTTCCGATCCTGGAATACGCCGCCCCGCGGGCCTTTTACATCCATCTGCAAAGCCGGGGCGTTTTCCGGCTACAGAGTTTCGATGAGCGAACCTGGCAAATGGACCTCGCGCCCCCGGAGATCAACAACGCTCTGGCGCAACTGCAACCCCCGGCGTTGAAATCCATCTTCGGCAGCGGTCAGGGTTCCGCAAATGACGATTTAAGCTCCTTCCTGCACGATCGTTACTCCCATTCCACCGGAGCGGGAGAGGCCAAGCCTATGATGATCGGAAATCGCGCCATGCCCTGTAGCCTGGAGGGCACCAACAGGAGGATTGCAATCCCTTCCCCTCCCAGCGCCGCCACCAACGCTCTGGTTCGCCAGCTTGCGATGTCCGAATACGTCCTCCGCACCGACCCAGCCCGGCAGGCCCTCGCCATCACCAGCCTGGAAAACGCCTTGAACGCCCTCTCCGGGTTTAACCGCCAGGACGCCGACTGGTCACCCGCCTATTATGCCGATTTGGGCGTCAAGGCCAGCTTGCGCCTGGGCAATGCCCCGCAAGCCCGCGCCATTCTGCTGCGCGGCCTCCAATTGGAGCCAGACTCCGATCAACTTGCCTACCTCTCACGCATCCTCGCCCGCGAAATGGGGACCAAGAATTGATATTCAGCGCCAGTGTCTTGAAATTGGCGTCGAATCCGCAAAACACGCCAAAATGCGTGAGCCGGTCTTCAATCCCGAAGGGATTGGAGCACTCAACCCAACCGGTTATCAATCCCGAAGGGATTGGAGCACTCAGCCCAGGGTTGGCCCGATTCGGAGAGGGCCTACCCTAGGTGGTCGCAAGGGAGTTCCACAACCCTGAAAGGGTTGCATCTCTTTCGTAACCATTTGTGATGCAACCCTTTCAGGGTTGTGATGGATCGGCCTGTTCACCCAGGGTAGCTCGTTCCTCGCAACCCTGGGCTGAATGATACAATCCCTTTGGGATTGGGAAAACTGAATGGACCCTCCTTCATGTGCTTCCGGTATTCCTCCGAAAACCGAGAAACCCATCCTCTGCCTTTAAACGCCTCATATCCAGCATTTTACGGCGTATGGGTGCGGCTTTGCCCTCAGGTCCAAGCGTTATGATCCGTGAAATCCGTGCAATCCGTGGTCGCCGGGTGCGGCTTTGCCTGGAAGTGGCAGCGTTAGGATGGCACGCCCGATGCTGCTTATTTGACGCGAGTTACGTCGAAAAAAATCGCTAAAAAAGTTGAAAAAAACGGTTGACATAAAGGCTGACGGCGGGCAAAAATACCGCCCGATGCAGGAAAACTGGAAAGGGAAAATGTTCAAAAAAAGTTGAAAAAGGCCGTTGACAGCCCTTTGGCTATTTGCGACACTTGCATCACACACGGAAAACAGGGGAAAAAAGGGAAAACAAAAAAAGTTAAAAATATGAGAACAAAAACAATGCTCCTATCGGCGCTGCTGGGGACTCTCGGCAGTGTTTCATTGATGGCACAGTCCACCAATGTCTATTCACTCAACGCGGTCGGGTACATCAACGTCACCCTCCTGCCTGGGTTTAACATGGTTACATGCCCGCTAATCACATCGCCGGACAATACAATCGGCACGCTGTTCCCGAACGGGAGTGGCACCTTCAATAGCTGTGCGGTGTATTTCTACAATCCCGCCACAGGTTACAATCCAACGGACATTGCGAGCTCCAAGCACGCAACCTTCACGAATGGTTGGGAATTGGGCGGCACGAATGTGGCAGCTCCTGGCGTGGCATTCTGGTTCCAGAACAATACCTCAGCTACCATCACGAACACATTTGTGGGAACAGTTCCACAAGGTGCCATGACCAACGTCCTTGTTCCTGGGTTTAACATGGTGGCTTCCATTGTCCCGACCTCCGGTGACCTTGTGACCAACAGCATCACCGCCCTGACGAATTACACTCTTGGCGATGTGGTTTATGTCTTCAATCCTGTGGATCAAAACTATGACCCGTCCCTCGAATACATTTCGTCGGCGAAACATGGAACCAGCGGATATAACAACAATTGGATCACTTACGGCGATCCCGTTCAACCCTCCGTAAGTCAGGGTTTCTGGTATCAAGCAACCGCAACGGTTAACTGGGTGGAAAACTTCTCAGTCAATCAGTAATCTGTCATTAAACACGCAACTCAACACTAAATAGAAAACTCATAACATGAAAAAATCCCTAACCATAGTTAGCCTTTTGGCAGGTGCCGTGGGTGTGTATGCCCAAGGAACAGTTCAGTGGCAGGCATATTATCCTGGCAAGATAAGCATTGAGGTCTACGGACCACAGCCAACAAGTCCGACAATTCAGACGTATGGGAATAGTGCCTATGACATTCCGGCCGGGGGTACTACTTACGACCAGTCAACGTACCTGGGCGGAGCGGCAACCGGTGCTACATCGCCGAGCGATTACGCAAATGGTAATCTCTGGTCGATTCAGTTGTATGCGGGCGCTACTAGCGGCCTGACAGCGTCTCAACTGGACCCTGTTGCTGGTGCTACGAGCACATTTGCGACCTCGGCGGCTGACGCGGGCGAATGGAATGGTGGCTCTACAGTCGCTATTCCAAGCTCCACAGGCGGTAGTGCGGGGAGCGCCACGGTTCAACTGTACGTTTGGTACAACGGTGGTGGCACATTAACTTATGCCCAAGCTCTTAATGCAGGTGACCCTGTTGGCGTGTCACAGCTATTAAGCATTGTCGGTCTCGGCGGTCTCGGTGGTGGATCGCCGCCGGCCACAGCCCCGACGATTGCTGGAATGACCAGCTTCAGTCTGGCTGTAACTCCTGAGCCGAGCACGATTGCTCTGGGCGTCATTGGCGCCTCTGCGTTCCTGCTGCGCCTGCGCCGTAAATAACTCGGCCAAATTGGTTTGACTTCACAAGAGCCGCCCTTTCGGGCGGCTCTTCTTGCTTATGTCAGCCGCATAGAATGCATCGGACGCAAAGGTCGAAACCAAAATTAAATCGCTTTGCCGGTCGCCGGTAGCAGTTGCCAAAAGTGCCCGAAACGTGCTATCTCCACCCGCATGAGCATCACGCTGGACATTCCCAACAATCTGCACGAAGCGTTGCACGTCTCGCCTGCCGAGACGGAGCGTAGGCTGAAATTGGAATTGGCCATTTCGCTTTACGCGCAAAACACGTTGGGACTTGGCAAGGCGGCGGAATTAGCCGGCTTGGATCGCTTTGAGATGAATGACGTGCTGCCGCAACGCGGCATTCCGATGCATTACGGTCAAACGGAAGTCCAAGAAGATCTTGCCTATGGCCGCGGTTGTCAGTGACACTTCGGTCATCAACTATCTACGGGTATTTCCGCGTCTGCTCGATGTCTTGGGTGATTTGCGCGCGCAGCGCCTCGGCGGAGGGGAATTTCTGTTCATCGCGCAGCTTCTTCAGCAAGGTCAATTCCAATTCCTGCCCGCCAAGATCGCCGTCAAAATCCAGCAGGTGGGCCTCGACGTGGATTTGCGGGTCTGCGGATTGGACTGTTGGACGATGGCCTATGTTGGCCGCGGCGCGCCAGGCCGCCGTGCCCGCACGCGCGCAGGCCACATACACGCCCGTTGGCGGCACCAGAAGACCCGTCACATCGATGTTGGCGGTGGGAAAGCCCAGTTTGCGCCCGATATGTTGCCCCTCGATGACCGGGCCGCGCAACGAGTACGGGCGGCCTAACATTTGACCGGCGGCGGCGAAATCGCCGGCGCGGACGGCCTCGCGGATGCGCGTGCTGCTGACCGGCTGGCCCGCCAGTTCCACGTCTGGAAGGGCGTGGACGGTGAAGCCCAGTTCGCCGCCGAGTCGCTGGAGGAGGGCGACATCGCCGGAGCGGCGGTAGCCAAACATGAAACCACGCCCAACGCTGATGCTCTTGAGGGGACGAAACGCGCCGGCTAACTGCCGTACGAAATGTTCGCCCGAAATCCGGCTGAAGCCACTGTCAAATCGAATGACGCATGCAGCGTCGATCCCCAGGGAGGCGATCACCTCAAGGTTCCTGGCCGGGGGATAAATCATCGGCGGCACGTTGGCAGGCGCGACGACCGCGTTGGGATGACAGTCGAAGGTGACGGCGACGGAAAGAGCGTGGCACAGGGCGGCGTCGGCGATGGTCTGAAGGAGCACGCGCTGGTGGCCGAGGTGGACACCGTCAAAGACGCCAATGGCCGCGCAGACGGGGCGCGAGCCGGCATGGAGTTCGGCGGGATCGTGAATGACCTTCATCCGGCGGGGACGCTTGTTTGGGCGAGCTTCAAAAACGGGATGACCCGCTTTTGCAAATCAGCGGAGGTGAGCTGGAGAATGTCCTCAAAGGGGAGGGAGTCCTTGACGTCGAATTTTCCCGAAACCAGGCGGCGCAGGGAGGCGAGATGGGCGCCGCAGCCCAGTTTTTGGCCCAGTTCGTGAACCAAGGCCCGCACATAAGTCCCCTTGGTGCAGGCCACGCGAAAAAGTCCGACCGGCTCGGTGTAAGCCGAAAAACGAAAGCTATAGACATGGATGAGGCGCGCCTTGCGCTCGACTTCGCCGCCCTTGCGCGCGATTTTGTAAAGGGGGACACCCTTCACCTTGACAGCGGAAACCATGGGCGGGGTCTGCATCTGGTCGCCCTGAAAGCCGGCGGCGCCTTCGTTCAACTCTTCCACTGTCATCGGCGGCACCGGCAGGGAGGAAACCAATTCGCCGGCGGCGTCGAAACTGTCTGTCGTCTCGCCGAACCGGGCCGCGCCTTCGTACACCTTGTCGTCGGACATGAGTTTCTCGGAAAGCTTGGTGCCCTTGCCCAGAACGATGATCAACAGGCCGGTGGCGTTGGGGTCGAGCGTGCCGCAATGGCCCGCTTTCTCGATGCCAAACTGGCGGCGGATGGCATCGACCACGTCGTGCGAGGTCGGTCCGGCGGGCTTATCAACAAGAACAGCGCCGTCCAATGGAGCAAACGAGATCATGGCGTGCCGGACCGATCCAAAGCTTTGCGCACGGCGGCAATCACGCGGCGCTGGACCGAGAGGGGTTTGCCGGCGATGCGGGCGCCGGCGGCTGCCGCGTGGCCGCCACCGCCGAATTGGGCGCAAATCTCATTCACGTTGATCTGGGGCGATTTGGAGCGGAGACTGATGCGGGTCAACTCCGGCTCGATTTCCTCTAGAACACACGCCACCACGACGGGTTCGATGGCGCGAATATGGTCGATCAACCCCTCGGTATCGCTGCGGTCGGCGCCCGTGCGCGTGAAGTCCTTTTTCTTGAGCCAGAGATACGCGATCTGGTTGTTGTGGGTCAGATGAAAATGGTTATAGACATGTTGCAGAAGCCGCACGCGCGAGAGGGAAAAGGATTGATACACCTCATGGCAGATCGTGTCCACGTGGGCGCCCAATTTGACCAACTCGCCGGCGGTGTGGTAGGTCAAGGGCCGCGTGGTCGGGTACTGGAACGACCCGGTGTCGGTGGAAACCGCGGTGAAGAGGCAATCGGCTATCGCCGCTGTAATGGGCCAGTTGGCGGCGCGCAAGAGGCGGAAGATCAATTCGCCGGTCGAAGCCTCGCGGGCCGATATCCAGTTCACATCGCCGTAGCGCGTGTTGCTGGGGTGATGGTCGATGTTAACGAGGGTTTTGCGGGCCGCCACGGCGGGACCGACGGTGCCCAGGCGCTCGAACGAGGCGCAATCGGTCGTGATGACCAGGTCAAATTCCCGCCGCTCCGATGGCTTCTGCATCAGATGGTCCGGGTCCAGAAAAGCGTACTTTTGCGGCATCACGTCCTCATTCCAGCAAACGACCTCCTTGCCCTGCTTGCGCAAGGCCAGCGTCAAGCCGATTTGCGACCCGATGCAATCGCCGTCCGGGCGG
Source organism: Verrucomicrobiota bacterium (assembly GCA_049517295.1). Classification (GTDB taxonomy): domain Bacteria; phylum Verrucomicrobiota; class Verrucomicrobiia; order Limisphaerales; family Palsa-1400; genus JBEKSF01. Next base: position 4,654 of record JBEKSF010000089.1, on the reverse strand, counting down.
AGATGGCCGGCAACGCAAATGGAGTGGCCGGCGGCAATGGTTTGGACAATCCGATCAATGATCTTGGGATGCGATTTCATGCCGAGGAGGATGACTGGTCCAATTCGTCCAGAATCCTGAGGACGCGATTGCCGCGTTCGATCGAGTCGTCCAGGACAAAGCGCAAATGCGGGGTGTATTTGAGCACCACCGCCTTTGCCAGCATGCCCTGGATGCGCCCGTGATGTTCATCCAAGGCCTCCAAGGCCCTCTTCTTCTGGGAGTCGCCGCCCAGCACCCCGATGAAGACGGTGGCGGTGTGGAGATTGCGAGCGACCTCGACGTCGTTGACGTTGATGAGGCCGACTTGATCGACCGGTAGTTCGCGCCGGATGACCTCGCCGATTTCGCGTTTCAATAATTCCCGCACCCGTTCCAGTCTCAGAGACATAGCAACATCCTCCATCTCAGGCGAGCTTGGGGATCACTTTCTCGGTCGTGTAACACTCAATAACGTCCCCGGTCTGCATCTCGTTAAAGCCTTCGATTCGGACGCCGCATTCCATGCCGGCCCGCACTTCGTTGACCTCATCCTGGAAGCGGCGCAAGGTTTGGATGACGCCCTCGTAAATGAGGCCCTTGCGGCGAAGGACGCGCGCTTTGCCGCGGACGATGCGACCGGACGTGACCATGCAACCGGCGACATTCCCGCCTTTGGAGAGCTGGAAAATCTTGCGCACCTCGGCCGAGCCGGTCACGACTTCTTTGATGATCGGCTCCAGCAACCCGGCCATGGCCTCCTTAACCTGATCGATCAACTCGTATATGATCGAGTAAAGCTTGATCTGCACTCCCTCCCGCTTCGCCAAATCGGCCACCCCGACGTCGATGCGCGTGTGGAATCCGAGGATGATGGCCAAAGACGCCGACGCCAGCAATACATCCGACTCGGTGATCGTACCCACGGCGCTGTGAATGACTTCCAGCGATACCTCGGCAGCCTCGATTTTCTTGAGCGCTTCGACAATGGCTTCGACCGACCCTTGGGTGTCGGCCTTGACGACAACCTTGAGCATTTTGGCCTGCGTGGCGTCAAGTGTGGCGAAAAGATTTTCCAACGTGACTTTGGTGCGGGCCTCGGTGCTGATGTTGCGGGCCTCTTCGGCCCGTTGCTCGGCCAGGTCGCGCGCGGCCTTCTCATCTTCCAGCACGCTGAATTCCAGGCCGGCCTCCGGCACGCCGTTGAGGCCGAGAATCTTGACGGCGACCGACGGCCAGGCCTCCTTTTGCCGCGTGCCTTCCTCGCTGATCAAGGCCCGCACTTTGCCCCAATAGGGCCCGCAGATAACGACATCGCCGACACGAAGAGTGCCCTTGCGCACCAGCACGGTGGCGGTCGGGCCGCCGGGTTCGAGGCCGGATTCGATGACGTTGCCTTTGGCGCGGCGGTCGGGATTGGCCTTCAGTTCGAGCAAGTCGGCCTGGAGCAGGATCATTTCCAGCAATTTGTCCACTCCTTGTTTGGTCAGCGCGGAAACATCGACGAAGATCGTTTCCCCGCCCCAGTCGTCGGGCACCAAGCCTCTTTCCTGCAGTTGCTGGCGCACTTTCAGCGGGTTGGCGTTGGGATGATCGCACTTGTTGACGGCAACGATGATCGGAACCCGGGCTGCCTGGGCGTGGCTCAGCGCTTCCACCGTCTGCGGCATCACCCCGTCGTTGGCCGCCACCACCAGCACAACAATATCGGTCACGGTGGCGCCGCGCGCGCGCATCGCGCTGAACGCGGCATGGCCGGGCGTGTCCAGAAAGGTGATTTGCTGCAACTGGTTTTTCCGCTCGGGGTGAGGGAAGGAAATGGTGTAAGCGCCGATGTGCTGGGTGATGCCGCCGGCTTCCCCCGCCGCAACATTGGATTTGCGAATGACGTCCAGCAACGTCGTCTTGCCGTGATCGACATGGCCCATGATTGTCACGACCGGGGCGCGGGGCTTCATCTCCTCGGGCTTGTCCTCCACATCAAGCTCAACTTTCTTGACGGGGGTGTGAGCGCCCGCGCCGCGCTCGCGCTTCTCCACTTCGAAACGAAATTTGTATTTGGCGCAGATGCGCTGGGCAACGTCCTCGTCGATGGATTGATTGACGTTGGCAAATACGCCCACCTCCATCAGATCGGCAATGATTTGGAAGGGCTTGCGTTTGAGTTGCTCGGCCAAATCCCGCACGATTATCGGCGGCTTGAGGGTGATCAACTCTCCCGTCGTCGGCGGGACAAATTTATCCGCTGGCCGGGCCGGGGCGGGAGCGGCCGGTTTTTGAGGCGCCTTGGGCGCCAATCTCTGCCCGGGCAACGCGGGGGCGGCCGGCGGCCCCGCGCCCCGAAAGCGGGAAATGTCGCCTCCTCGTGTGAACTGGGTCTTGCCCGCGACCGGTGTGGCGGCAGCGCCGCGCCCTGGGGATTTGTCCGCTTGCGAGCGCGGCACGTGCTTGGGTGGCAATTGCACAAAACCCACTTTTTCTCCGATCTTGGGCGCCGGCGGAGGAGGTGGCGGCGGAGGAGGTGGCGGCGGGCTGGAGACTTTTGGGAGTTCCACCGAAGCAATGGGTGCCGTCGGCCCAGCACTATCCAGCGGTGGAATGACGGGGAGAGACGGCGTCTCGACCGGCACAACCGGCTCTTTGACATCGGGTGGACTGACGCTGACTGTCGGCGGCGCGATCGCGCCTTCCACTCCCGGCGGCAGTTCCGGCGCGGGTGTGGCCACAGGCGCGGGCGGCGGGACGGCTGCTGTTGACGGCGGCGGTTCAGCGACCGCTATCGGCGGCGGAACCGGAGGCGGAGGCGGCGGCGCGGGCGGCGGGAACAGCTTGATTAACTCGGTTTCGAGGTATTCAGCCGTGATTTTATCGAGGGAACTGGATGGGACCTTGGCCTGTAAAATACCAAGGCTCTTGGCCTTGGCAAGGACCTCCTTGCTCTCAATGCCGAGCTTCTTTGCTAAATCGTAAATTCGAACTGGCATAGTTGTCTATCCGCCAATTGACCCACAACGCTTCCATCGCATTACCATGCCGACATTGTGGGATCGCATTACATCTGCTTACGGCCCTTCCTGCTTTTCCGGCGGCTCGCTCTTATTGCGCCGGGCCTTTTCCGCCTTGATCGCCGCCATGATGGCTGGCGCCTGGTCCTTAATCTGTTCAATCTGTTCCAAATCGCTCAATTCCGCTTGCAGCAGGGCGTCCACCGTTGAGAATCCGGCATGGACCAGGACGCTCGCCACCTCGGTCGCCAGGCCTGGGATCGCGGCAAACGACTGCACCGCCTGAGCGACCTTCTCCTCGAAGCCGACTGTGACCACTGCTTCGGGTTCGATATCGATTTGCCATCCGGTCAGCTTGGAAGTCAAGCGGGCGTTCTGCCCCCGTTTGCCGATCGCCAGGGAAAGCTGGTCTTCGGCCACGACGATCTTGACCCGCCGGCGGGCTTCATCAATGGTGAAGGACTTCAATTGGGCTGGCGCCAGGGCGTTGGCAATATAGACCCGGGCGTTGGCGTCCCACTTGATGATATCCACCTTCTCGTTGTTGAGCTCCCGGACGATGTTTTTCACCCGCTGCCCTCGCAAGCCGACACAAGCGCCGACTGGATCAACCTTCGGATCCCGCGTATGAACGGCCAGCTTTGTGCGAAAGCCCGGCTCGCGGGCAATGCCCTTGATCTCAATGGTCCCGTCATTGATTTCGGATACTTCCAATTGGAACAACTTGATGACAAATTGCGGGTCCGCCCGCGACAGGATGATTTCCGGCCCGTGCGCACCGCTTTCCACGGCCTTGACGTAGCAGCGGATGCGTTCGCCGATCTGGTATTCCTCCGTTGGGACACGCTCGCGGTTGGGCAGGAGGGCCTCATATTTGCCCAAGTCAATCGTCACGTCGGATCGCTCGAATCGTCGCACCACACCGCTCATGATGTCGCCCACCCGGTCTTTGAACTCCGTGAAAATAAGCTGCTTCTCCGCCCGCCGAATGTGCTGCATGAGCGCCTGCTTGGCGTATTGCGAGGCAATGCGGCCAAAACCGGCCGGCGTCACTTCCACCTCCACTTCCTCGCCCAATTGGGCGTCGGCCTTGATCCGGCGCGCGTCAAAAACGGAGATGTGATCGTGCTTGGAGAGGACCTTGTCGGAAACCACGAGCTTGGCAAAGGCCCTGATATCGCCGGTCTTGGTGTCGATGGCGCAACGCAACTCGCGGGCGGGGCCAACGGCTTTCTTTGCGGCGGACAGCAAGGCCTCTTCGACGGCCTGGACCAGGACATCACGGCTGATCCCCTTCTCCCGCTCCCAGAATTCCAAGACTGCTAAAAAATCCGCGTTCATAATCTTCGTCTTCCCCGATTCGGGGAATAAAAAAGCCGGCAGAACCTGGCTCTCCGACTTGCGCGCTGAATCCGAGTTCAGCAATACAAATTGTTTGCGGTTTACATATTACCCGACAGAGGCCAATCGTCAACTGGAAAATGTGCCCGCGCGCCCCCCGGTTATGGGGGCTACGGCGTGGTGGAGAGGCGGAAGAAGCGCGACTTTTGCGTGCTCACGGGCACCGCGTCGGTGTAGGCCCCCACCGCCGACTGCGCCGTGATGTTGGTCACCTCGGTCCAAGCCGTCAG
>JBEKSF010000088.1:0-24969 GCA_049517295.1 Verrucomicrobiota bacterium | reverse complement strand
AATGCGCGCCGTTTGCGCCGCCATCAAACGGACGAGGAGAAACAACTATGGCGGTCCTTGCGCGCCGGCAGATTTGCCGGATTCAAGTTCCGCCGCCAGCATCCTGTGGGCCATTATTGCCTGGATTTCTATTGCCCCATGGCGCGGCTGTCCATTGAGTTGGATGGATTCCAACACGGATTGCCGGCGCGAAAGCGGCACGACGAAGCGCGCGAGCATTTCTTAGGCGGCGAGGACATTGAGGAGTTGCGATTCTGGAATCACCAGTGGCGCAAAAACCCCGAGGGCGTCCTGTTGGAAATCTGGCGGGCCGTGCATCGGCGGACGGGTTGCACGCAAGTGGATGACTCTTTGGACGGCCCCTCTCTCCAACTCTCTCCCCGCTCGCGGGGAGAGAAAGAACGCGACGTTAGGTTAACGCTTCTGGAACGCCTCGGCGAGGCGTCCCTGCCTGAATAGTTACCGACGCAGATTCCAATGCGGTGATACTATCCTGGCGTCCAGTGATTATTAGTCCGGGTAGATGTGCTTTGACTTTTTGATTCGTGTGGATCGGACTGGCCGACATTCACCGCCCTGTGTAATCTCTATATATGGCAACGACGACCATTGCACTGACACAACCGGCTTACGAGCGATTGAAGAAGCAGAAACTGCCGGGAGAGAGCTTTTCCGATGTGGTGCTTCGGGGATTTCCGGTTTTATGCGAGACAGCAGGGGAAATCCTGGATTATTTTGAGTCGCAGCCGGTTCCCGAAGCCAATTCCAAGTTGCGCGCCGTGCTGCTCGCCGACCGCAGTCGGCGATCCCATCGGAAACCCAACCGCAAGCGAAAAGCCCCATTTCACTTCCCTTCGTAAAGCCGCGAGATTTCGACGAGGATCGGTTCGAGTTGGCGGTAGTAATCGTCCTCCTTCATTTCCGATTTCCGGGAGCGCAGGTCGCTGAGCTTTAGCTCCAGTTGGTCGCGCTGGGCGCGGGCTCCGGGTGGAAGGTCCTGCTCGGCTTGACTGCGGATGAGGATCATTTGCCCGGCGCGGACGCCGTCCACGGACTTTCCGCCCTCGGCTTTCTTGACAGCATGAAGGCCGCTGAACCAATCGGGAGGTGTGCCCAGTCCATCGCCGTTGTCGTCCAACAGGGCGTGTTCGGTCAGGAGGCGGCCCTCGTCCTTGTAAGATTGCGCCACTTGGCGGGAGGCGAAGAGAAAGGCCTCCAGGAGGGAAGTTTGGCCGTCTTTGTCAAGGTCGGCGGCGGGATTGGCGATGGCGCGGGCCAGGAAGCCGCCGAAGCGCGTGGCATTGTCCTCGTAGCCGCTGCGGGTGGCGGTGATGATGACGCGGTCCGGGCCGGAAAGGGCGGGGAGAAATGGGCCGCTGGCGGAGGCGCATTGGAGAACGGCCAGGGTGCGGTGGCAGGGTTTGAGCGCCGTGGCCAGATCGTCAGCCGAGATGTCAGGCCCGCGCAAATTGAATTTGGCGGAGCGTCCGTCGTAGGTGCCGTGGCCAATGAAGACCAGCCAGAGTTCGCCGGCGGGTTGCGCGGCTTCCGTCGCCAGAACTGTCAACAATTGCGCGCGGTCGTCCTGGGCCGGGGCGGGATCGCGCCCGATGACGCGCAGGCGCAAACCGCCCCTGGCGGCGGCCTGCTGCCACAAATCGGCGCAGGCCGCGAATTGTTCGGCGTATTCCGGCTCGCCGGGCGCGCCGACAACGAGGATCATGGAACGTGACTCGTTGGTTTGGCCATGCAACAAGGCGGCGCAAAACAGGAGGGCGAAGAGCGGTGTCTGTGTAATCTTACTCCTAATCTTAATCCTAATCATCAACCTAGAGATTAAGATTAAGATTAAGATTAAGAAGGAAAGAAATGCAGCCGTCGTCATGGCAATCCTTTCCAGCGGCGGATGCCCCACTCTGTGACGAAACAACCGAGCGCAAACAGAAACACCGCCGGTTGCTGCCAGAGCGGGTCGCTGTGCGGTTCGGTGATAGGGGCGGGGCGCTGGGGAAGGCGGCGCACAAATTCTTTGAGGCCATCAAGAGTCAGGACCTGGCCGCCGGTGCGTCGGGCGATCGCCTGGAGCAAGGCGCGATTCGGACTCAACGAGCGGAATTCGGCCGCCGCCGGGTCGGAGGCCCAACCGGCGGCGCCGTGTCCGATAACCTTGCCGTCGGCCTGGGTCACATTGGCTTCAACGGAATAAGCGTCCGCGTCGCGCGCGATGTAGGTCGCTTCGTAAGTTCCCGATTGAGTGGCGGAGGCCTCGGCGGTGAGTTGGAGGTTGTTGGTCGGATTATGAAGGGGCCGGATGGTGAGTTGGGCAGTGGCGTTGTCCAGGGGCTTGAATTCCTCGTCGCGCACCTTCACCACGAGGCGGACGCGCGCGGCGTCACCGCCGGCCGCGGGTTCGGCGGTGACGGAGACGCGCGCAGGCACGTCGGAAACGAGCCAGCGGATGAGTTGGCGCCACGACTTTGCGAGGTCCTTTTGGGAGGATTCGTCGCGCAATCCCCAACGCCACAAGTCGCCGATGGTCAGCGCCGCCGCGCGGCCCAAGCCGTAGCGCTGCACCGCCAGCGCGGGGTAGGTGTTGTTGTCCGGGTCCGACACGGTGGCGAGGACGCTGGCTCCGGGCTTGATGTCGCGGACGGAATTGAGCACCGAAAACGGGGGCACGGAATCGAGGCGTGTTTTTTCCTCGGCCTCAGTGGCGCGCAACCGGGCCCACGGCTGCAGCCAGCCTTCGCGGGTCAGGGTGAGTTTCCACTGGGCGGTCACGTTGGGGCCGGCGGGCTTGTCAAGATAAACGGGGAGCATGGAGGCGATGACAGTGCCGGCATAGTTGCCCTGGCGAAAGGATTCCGCGCCGCCCAACATGAGGAAACCGCCGCCGCGCTCGGAGACAAACCGTTGCAACAGGACCATTTGATCGTGCGTGAAAAAGTCGGCCTCCAAATCGCCCAGGATGACGGCGTGATAGCGGAAGAGGTCTGTAGCGGTCTTGGGGAAGCCGCCACGCAGTTCAAATGCGTCCTTGGTGTTGAACCGCACGAGGACCGGTTGGTCGTAGCGGACGGTTTCCTCATTGGTGTCGCCGAAGCCGCGGAACAACGGGTTGCTGGACTCCCCGAACCGGCCTTTGAAGACGAACTTGGGTTCGCGGCGGGCGACGCGGATGAGCGAAACCAATTGCACCTGCGGATCGTCCGCCACGGCGCGATTGAGGAATTTGTAGTCCCAATTGGGCCGCCCACCGACGTAGAGAACTCGGAAGGGTTCCTGCCCGCGGTCCACCACGACGGTGCGGCGATTGTTGACTAGCGTCGCTTCGCGGGTTTGCGCAGGGGCGGCCAACTCGTCGCGGGCGCGGGCTTGGATTTCGTAGAAATGCAGGCCGGGTTTGTCGGGCTGAATCTGAAAACGAAAATTCAAGCGGCTGTCGTCCGCGCCCGCGGACTGGTTTAATTGCGCCACAACGTTCGTGGCCGGGGCGATTTCGATCGCGCGCGCCGCCACTTCGGAGCCGGCAAACCCGCGCGCCGCCACTTCGGCTTGGATCGTGACGGGGGCGTCTTCAAACGCGGTCTGGCTGACCGTGACATTGTCAATCGAAATGTCGCGCAGGCCGGAGTCGTTGCCGATGACGACCGGATAAACGGGCGGACAACCCTCCAGCGCGGAAGCGTCCTGGGCCATGTCCGTGGCGTTGCCATCGGTGAAGAGGAGAACGCCGGCCACAGGCTGGCCGCGCCACTGGTCGGCGGCGGAGCGGAGCGCGGCGCCGAGGGCGGAGGCGCGGCCGTCAAAACTCAGTTCGCCAAAGTCGCGGGCGTCCCGCAAAAGGGAATCGAAGGTGTAGCGGCGGACCTGGAAAGATTGTTCGAGGGCCGCCTGCCAGCCGGCCGGGTCATTGGTCAATTGCCGGCGCAGGAGTTCGCCGCGGGATTCCGATTGTCCCTCGTCCTTGATCATCATGCTTTGGCTGTTGTCGGCCATGAGGGCGAAGATATTGGCGCCAGGCCGCGCCCGCTGGGTAACGCGCAAGGGTTCCAGCAGGCAGAGGGCGAGGGTGAGCACGCCCGCCAGTTTAAGCAAAGCGCAACCAATGCGCACGGGACGCTCCGCCGCGCCGCGATGGCCCGCCCAAACCAAAGCTGCCGCAAGCGCGGCGGCCACGGCCAGGGCCGGAATGAGCCAGGCGCGGGCGGAGAAGACAATCACTGTCCGCCTCCGAGCTTTTCATAGTACTTGCGGACCATTTCGGAATAATTGTCCGGCACCGGGTCGTGATCGAGGGGAACCAGGCTGTTGCCGTTGGCCAGGCGGGAGAGTTGCTCCTGGAGACGGGTGCGGACCTCGTTGATTGGATCGAGGACCTGGACGCGCACCTTTGCGGTGTCGGGTTTGCTGCCGCGCAGGCGGTATTCGGTGCGATAGGCGGCGACGCGCTCCCGTGCGGTGCCGAGGAGGTTCCGCAACGCCGGATCGTCCAAAACCTGCTCGACCTCCCGCGCGCGGTCCGACCACTCTGTAAAATTATTGCCGGTAATCGGGCCGCCGTCGCGGCCGCGTGCGTTGTTGGTGCTATTGGCGGCGAATTGCCGTAGAGCCTGGCGCAACGGGTCCGTTGCGGCGCCATTGGTCGCGGCGGCACTGGTTGCGCCAGCGGTGGCGGCAGCGGACGGATTGGCATTGGTATCCGCGCCGGTGACTTCGCGTTCGACCTGTTTTGAAAGGGCATCCAATTCCGTCTGGGCGTAGCGCAAGGCATCCGATTCGTTGCCGAGAACGCTTTCGGCGGCGCGCTCGACCCGTTGCCGGAGTTCGTCCAAGTTCTGGCGCGCGGAGCGCTCGACGCCGCCCGCCTGCGAGACCAAGTCATGGTCGAGGAGTTGCCCGGCGGATTCGAGGAGGTTGTCGGTATGCATCTGGCTGGCCCGGCGCAATGTGTCATAGAGTTGCTCGGAGAGGAGCGGTTCGGTCGTCTCGGCCTGCTCGGAGACGTTCTCCATGGTGGCGAGGAGATTGGTCAGCGCGCTTTCCTGGCGCGACATTTTCTGAATCAATTCTTGACGCTGCGCGGAGTCGTCGAGCGACTTGTGATCCGCATTGGCCATTGAATCCAGGCCGCGGTCCACGTCGTTTTCCTGGCGGGAAAGATCGCGTGCCTGTGCGCGCAATTGGCGCATTTGATCGGAGAACTGGCTGGAGGTTTGCTTGCGCAGGTCCTCCCGCAAATTGCGCATGCCCTGCTGCGCGCGCGAGCCGGCCGCCAGCGCCTGCGAAACCGATTGCCGGTCCAGTTCCTGCACCGCGCGCTCGCTGTCGGAGCGCGTCCGCTCCAATTGCTGGCGGGCTTGTTCGAGCGAGCCGGCGTTGGGAGACTGATCGAGGGACTGGCGCAACTCGTCCAAGTCCGAAAGCATCTGGCGCTGGTCATCGCTCAGGCGCTTGATCTGGCGCTGAAGGTCCTCCCGCTGACCGTCGGTGCGCGCCTCGGAAAGCGCGGTTTGGAGTTCCTGCAAACGGTCGTTCAAGTCCTGCTGGCGCTGGGCCAATTGCTTGAGCCGGTCGGCGATTTGCAGTTTCTCGCGCTGCTGCTCATTGGGGGCGGCGGCGGCCTGCCGTTCGTTCTCGTAGCGGTCTTCCTCGCTGGTCATTTCCAACTGGTTCATTTGCTGGCGCGAGGGTTGGCCGGCGCGGCCGGAGCGGCTGCCGCTGCGGGAGCGGGAGACGCGAAATTCGCGCGGGACAACTTTCAGGAGGGCCTGGTAAGCCGCCTCCTCCGCGGCGACGGCCGCCGCGAGCTTTTCCGGATTCTTTCCGGCCTGGTCCAGCGCCGCGTCCGCGCGTTCCATATCTTTGACAGCAGTTTCAATGTCCCGCCGTTTGGCGGGATCGTCAATTTGACCGAGCATCTGGCGCGCCTGGTCCAGGGCCTGTTCCTGCGCCTGGCGCACGGTGGCGACGTCGGCGGGATAATCGCCTTTTGAATGAAGATTCTGCGCGCACAGGCAAGGCGGGCCGCAGAACGCGGCGAGAACCAATACTGTCAATCTGATTTTCATGGAGACGTGGAGGCGGGGGGTGATTGTTCCTGCTCGAGCTTCCAGGTGGCGGCGGCGATTTCCTTTTGGAACTCGGCCAATTCGACGCCTTGGTTTCCACCCTGCTGGCCCTGCTCCTGGCCGCCGGACATGCCGGATTGATCGGGACGGAATACTTCATCAAAGGAGCGGACCTCGGCAAAAAACATGTCGCCCACGGTTCGGCGCGGCTTTCCGTCCGGGCCGAAATCGTCGGCCCAGACAAAGTAGGAAAGCACCTGGTTCACTTGGAGGCCGAGATCTTCCAGGCAAACGAGATAAGTGAACCGGTGCTTTTCGCGGCCAGTCGCGGAGCGGCCCAACTCAACGAATCGGGGTTGCTCTCCGGCAAGGGCCAGGCCGATCCCGTATTTCAACAAACCAAATTCGTCCGCCGCCTCCCCTTCCAATTGCAGTTCCTGGAGGCGCGAGACGCGCTGGTCGCCGGACGGGAAAAGCAGCTTCAATTCCGGCCGTTTGTTGGGCAACACTTGAATAAAAATGTCGGTGGGGAATTTGTTGGTGCGCCCCGCGGCGTCCTCCAGCGCCAGTGTGTAACGCGCGCTGTTGGTGAGCGGAAAGTCCTTGAGCAAGGCGACGGAATTGTTTTGCAGCGCCAGGGCCAGGGTTTGGTTCGTGCCAACCAACCGGGCGCGCGTCACCGGCTTGTTGAGTTGCAGGGTGTAGCTCAGGTGCGAGCCTTCGACGGCGCTGATGCGGCGGGTGTCGGGAATCATTTTGTTGCTCAGTCCGGTGTAAGCGGGAAAACGCAAAAGCGCGTCGGCGCGCACCAGCGCGGGATAGTCGAAAACGGTGATCTTGTAATCGCCGGTTTTCGCGCCGCCATATTCAATGTGATAAAGGCCATTGTCGGAAACCTCCCGCAGGCTCGCGCCAAAAACAGGATCGGCCAAATGCCGTTCCAAGGGAATGCGTTTGGTCTGGCCGGAGGCGGAAAGCAGGACCAGCGTGGCTTCCGCCGGCGGATCGCCTCCGAACCGGGCGGAAATCACCAAGGTTGTGCCGCGCTCGACCTCCGCGTCGCCCGGTGCGACGGTGATCCCCCGCGCCAGGACCGAGCCGAAAACAGGGCGGGCGCGAGTGGCGCCGAAAGCAAGAACGGCCAGAACGCAAAGGAAACCGGCGAGCGCTGTCATATTGCTGATTTTGGCGCCGGAGAGCTTTCGTTCCAGTGATAGCTTCCAGGCCTGGCGCAACGGATGCGCCAGTACTTCCTCGATCACCCGCAGTTGGAGAAATCGGAAGGCGCCGGACGCCGCATCCGGTTCCTGCTCGGCGGCGGCGGAGAGGAGATGGCGCAGTTGGGGATGTTCGCGCTCGACGGCGGCGACGACGGCGCGCAAATCAGCCGCACGGTTCCGGTGACGGCGCCACACCACGCCGGTTGCCGCCAGTGCCGCCAGCGCCGGGACAATCCATTGGAGCGGCGAAGTAGAGCCGGCGATTCCCTGAAGAAGGAGAAGCAAAAAGCCCGCCGCCGCCGCCGCGAGCCAGCAGAGGGTGAGATGGCGCAGCAACCGCGTTCGGCGGAGCGTTTGCTCCAGCGCGGCAAGGTCGCGTTTGAGACGGGCTTCCATTATGGCGTTGGGGCGGCGGCGGCCAACCGGCGCGCCAGCCAGCCGCCCAAGATCACTTCCCCAAAGGTAATCGCCAATGCGGCGACGATCAACCAGCGCCAGATTTTTTGCCGCCCTTCCACTTCCGCATCCTGCGCATGACGAAGATAGGCGCGCGATTCCACGCGGCTCTGTCCGCCGACCGGTCCAAGGGGCACGCCCAGCCGGCCCAACTCATCCTGCGGCAACGGCGCCGTGCGGCTCTCCTCCAACGGGAGGTTCACGGCAAAGCGCCGCGCCACTTTCCCGTCCAGCGCCGAGTAAATCCCCGGCAAGTCCGTCTCCACAAAGTCCGCGCCCGCGGGCAACGCCACCTGTTTGCCGTCCGGCTTTTGCCATTGGACCTCGCCGCCGGAGGAAACGGGCGACGGAATCGCCTCGCCCGTCCGAAACTGCGCGCGAGCGGGTGTGCCGGCTCCGCTCCAGTCAAGCATCCTTTCCATCAAAGGCGGGAATTTGCTCGAAACGGCCAGTTGGCTGTCCCCTGGCGTCCAACCCGAGGCCAGGACGAGCAGAAATCCCTTGCCCACGGGGATTTGGGCCAGCATGGGCGAACCGTCGTCGAATCTCGCCGGCACGCGCGCCTGGAGGGAGGGAGGGATTTCCCAGCGCCGATGCTTCCAGAAATGGATGTGCGTGAAATCACTGAACCGCGGATCGTCAAACGGCGCAAAGATGGGATGCTTGAAATCGATTTCCCCCAGCAGCGCGTACTCTCCAGCGGCTTCCGTCACAGAAACCTCCTCCAGACCCAGCAGCGCGGAAAGCGTGGGCCCCGCCGATGTGCCGGACAAAACGAGCAACGCGCACTTGCCGCCCCTGAGCCACTCGCGCACCGTCGCGCTTTGGCCGGGCGTCAGCGGCCCTGGGATGACAGCGAAAGCCGCGTCATTCAACGGGCCGCCCGGCGCCACCTGCACGGTCCGGCGCGCGGTCGCGGGAAAAACGCGTTGCAGGTAGTAGAGCAATTGCGCGGGATCGTTGGTCGAGTCCGGGCCGAGATAGGAAACTGTCACCGGTTGGACTTCCGGCGCGGCGTAATAAGAGAGGTTGTCGAAATCCCCCTCGCCCCCGGACAGTTGCAGGACGCCGCTCGTCATGCCCGCCGGCAATTTCGGCGCGGTGAAAGCGCGGGTTTCGCCCGGCGGCAAATAAACATCAACCCCCTTGTTGGCCCCCGCCCAGGCAAGGTGGAATTTGTCCCGCTTGGAATCCCTTGAATTAGTCACGCGCACATGGATGGAATTGTCGGCCGGATCCAGGATTTCCAAGCCGGCGTTGGCGGGCTGCTTTTGGCCCACGCGCTCAATCCTCACGCGAACGCCGGCCGGCCAATCGTGACCTTGCAAACCGTCCAGCCGGGCTCCTTCCTGCAAATCGGAAATCAGGACCAGGTCGCGCCGCTCGGGCGGCTTGCCGTCCGGGGAAGTACCGGGAAACTGCTCGGCGGCCTTCGTCAGGGCCAGCCCCAACGCAGTTCCCATCCAACCGGGAGAAACGGAGGCCAGGCGCTGCCGGGCGAGTGCCGCGCGCTCGTCCACCGGCCAGGCCGCCCACTCGGCGAATGCGGCCAGTGTGCGCGGCTGACGGTCGAACGTGACCAACGCCACCTGGTCCGCCACGCCAGCCTGCCCGATGTATTTCTCCGCCACCGAGCGGGCTTCGTCCCAAACTCTCCCTCGCCGCATACTGGCGCTGGCATCGAGAAGCACAATCAATTGGCGTCCCGCGGCGGTCGCAACGGGGAGCGAGTTGTCGCCCGCCAAAAATGGCCGGGCAAAGGCAGCCGCCAGCGCCACCAGACAAAGGCAGCGCAAGAGCAACAGAAACAGATGCTCCAGCTTGCGGCGGCGCGTGGCGCGGGGCGGCGCGGGTTTGAGGAACATGAGCGAACTGAACGGCAGCCGCTCCCGGGCGGCGCGACGGATGAGATGAAACAGTATCGGCCCCGCCACCGCCAACGCGCCGAGCAAAAACCATGGCGTGAGAAAGTTCATGACGGCGAAGCCCGCTGCGGACGGCGGCGAATCAATTTGCCGCGGCGGGCGCGGCTGCGGAGGAAGTCCAGCAACGCCAACTCCAGCGGCCGGCCGGTCAGGACACGATGAAAAGCGAAACCGAGGTTGCGGCAGATCGCCTCCACCGCCGCGGCGTGGTCCTTCAACTGTCGCTGGTATTCAGCGCGCGCCACGCCGGGGTCGATGAAATAATCCTGGCGGCTTTCCATGTCCTGGAAAAGCGCCGCGCGCGGAAAATCAAACGCCAGTTCGTTCGGGTCCAGCACCTGGAACACGACCAATTCGTGGCCGGCGGCGACGAGCCGGGCGAGGTGGCGCTCCAATTCATCGACAGGGGCGAGCAGGTCGGAAATGAGCACGATCAATCCCCGTTTGCGGGCCAATTCCGCCGCCCGCCGCAATGGCTGGCTCAGATGCGTGGCGCGGCCTTCCGGTTCCCTTTCCAAGGCGAGCATCAACTGGCGCAAGTGGCCCTGCCGGTGCCGCGGCGGGAAATAATCGCGCACACGCTCGTCGAAAGTGAAGAGCCCGACGGCGTCGCCCTGATCGTGTAGGAACCAGGCCAGCGTCGCGGCGAATGTGCGGGCGTAATCGGATTTGGAGTAAGTCAGGGAGCCGTAGCCCATCGACCGGCTTTGATCAACCAGCAGATGGCAGCGCAAATTGGTTTCGTCCTCGAATCTCTTGACGTAATAGCGGTCCGAGCGCGCGTACAAACGCCAATCCAGGTAGCGCGTGTCCTCCCCCGGCGAGTAGGGGCGATACTCGGTGAACTCGACCGAGAAACCATGATAGGGACTGCGATGCAATCCATTCCAGAAACCCTCGACAACCACGCGGGCGCGCAGTTCCAGATTGCGAATGGCCATGAGCGCTTTGGGATCGACAAATCCGGCTTCCGACAGTCGGGCGGGCGGCGCGGCGGGCATACGTCAGTCAAGATGAACCCGGCTCGGCCACCGTTTCCAGCAGCCGGCCAATGACCCCCTCGACAGTCGTTCCCTCCGCCTCCGCGCGGTAATTGACGAGGATGCGATGCCGCAACACGGGGGCCGCGAGCACGCGGATATCGTCGGCCGCGACGTGAGTGCGCCCCTGCAGAAGCGCGCGGGCTTTGGCGCCAAGAACCAGGAACTGCGCGGCGCGCGTGCCGGCGCCCCAACTCACCCAGTCGTTGACGAAGGCGGCGGCGCCAGGCTGGCGGGGACGCGAAGCCGCCGTCAATCGCACTGCGTAACGAACCAGGTTTTGGGCCACGGGCATCAGTCGCACCAAATCGTTGAAGCGCAACACGTCCTCGCCGCTGAAGATCGGCTCGATCGCCGCCGGGCGACGCTCGGTGGTTTGCTGCACGACGGCGACCTCGTCGTCTTCGGACAGATAATTGATGACGACGTTGAACATGAAACGATCCAGTTGCGCCTCGGGCAGGGGATAGGTGCCCTCCATTTCAATGGGATTCTGGGTGGCCAGCACGTAGAACGGCTCCGCCAGCACGTGGCGGACGCCCGCGGCGGTGACTTGATGTTCCTGCATGGCCTCGAGCAGGGCGGCTTGGGTCTTGGGCGGAGTGCGGTTGATCTCGTCGGCCAGGATCATGTTCGCAAAAACCGGGCCGCGGACAAAAACCATTTTCCGGCCCTCGGCCGTCTCCTGCAAAATCTCCGTGCCCGTGATGTCGGCCGGCATGAGGTCCGGCGTGAATTGGATGCGCTGGAATTTGAGGTGAAAAATTTGGGCGATCGATTTGACCAGGAGCGTTTTGGCCAGGCCCGGCGCGCCGGTGATCAGGCAATGCCCCCCGGCGAACAGCGCGATGAGGATATGCTCGATCACCTCCTTCTGGCCGACGATGACCTTGCCCAGTTCGGCTTCGATCCGCGTGCGCCCGGCAGTCAGGCGCTCGACGGCTTCGCGTTCTTCGTTCAGCGATGGGGCGGAAGTTGTTTCGGTGGGCGCATTCATTCCATGAATCATGGCTAAAAGATGATGATGTGGCG
The DNA here is from genome assembly GCA_049517295.1 of Verrucomicrobiota bacterium. Taxonomy (GTDB): domain Bacteria; phylum Verrucomicrobiota; class Verrucomicrobiia; order Limisphaerales; family Palsa-1400; genus JBEKSF01. Next base: position 13,225 of record JBEKSF010000088.1, on the reverse strand, counting down.
TGACATCCTGGCCTCATTTATACCCCCATTTCCGACGTTAATCAACTTTGCGATTTGAGGGAGAAAGGCTTGCAAAATGCGGGGAAGAACAGCAGGCTGCCGTCAATCACGACAGCACGACCCAGGTGAGCATGGCTAAACAACTCCTGCCACTGTTATCCACACAGTCCAGGCATAAGATGCGACGATGATCAGCGATGGACCAAAACCCGCGGGTCAATTCGCCACCACCCGGTGGAGCGTGGTCATGCTGGCGGGACAGGAGATCTCGCCGGAAAGCCAGGCGGCGCTGGAGAAGTTGTGTCGCGCTTACTGGGAACCGGTGTGCGCTTTTGCCCGGCACCGAGGCTGGAAGGAGGAGGATGCCGAGGATTTGACGCAGCAGTTTTTTGCGAGCTTGCTGGAACGCAAGGACTTCACCGGACTTGACCCCAGGAAGGGAAAATTCCGGACATTTCTGCTCTCGGCGTTCACCCATTTTCTGGCCAACGAATATGATCGCGCCACGGCGCAGAAACGCGGCGGGGGGCGGATGATGGTTTCCCTGGATCAATATGGGGCCGATGAATTGCGGGGAGTTTCATCGGCGGAGGGCTGTTCGCCCTGCTCAGTCTATGACGTGCGCTGGGCGCAAACGATACTGCAAAGCGCGTTGCGGCAGTTGAAGGAGGCGACGGCCAAAGCTGGCAAAGAAGGCCAGTTTGCCGAGCTAAAACAATTTCTGACGATGCAGGGCGCCGCGGGCGATTACGCGCCGGTCGCAAAGAGGCTTGGCGTGGAAGTTTCGTCGGTGCCGGTGTTGGTGCATCGGCTGCGGCAGGAGTACAGGGAACGGGTGCGGGCGGAGGTGGCGGAGACGGTTTCCAGCCCCCTGGAATTGGAGGAGGAAATGCGGTATTTGTTTGAGGTGCTCAACCGGTAGCGGGGGCCCGACGGGCCATATTTCCTGTAATCGCCGGCGCCCTTTGCTTCTCAAGCAGGTGAGGACCAAGAGTTGTTGTCATGAGCACGGATAAGAAATGTCCGACGTGCGGATCGCAGATATCCACAGCCGCCGTGGACGGGCTGTGCCTGAAATGCCTGGGGCGGCTGGGATTCATTTTGGAATCCGGCGATGCCAACGACGGCGGATTGAGGCGGCTGGGGGACTATGAGTTGCTGGAGGAGATCGCGCGCGGGGGAATGGGTGTGGTGTATCGGGCGCGGCAATTGAGCTTGAACCGAATCGTGGCGCTGAAAGTGGTGTTGCACGGCCCGTTTTCCAGCGCGGATTTCGTGCGGCGGTTTCGACAGGAAGCGCACGCGGTCGCGGCGTTGCGCCATCCGAACATCGTGGCTATTCACGAGGTGGGCGAACAGGGCGGGAACCATTATCTTTCGTTGGAATATGTGGAAGGCCGGAGTTTTGCCGCCTTTGCCGGCGAACGTCCGTTGCCGGCGCGGCGTGCGGCGGGTTATCTGAAGATCATCGCCGAAGCGGTGGAACACGCACACCGGCGCGGGGTGTTGCATCGCGATTTGAAGCCGTCGAACATTCTGCTGGATGCGTTTGATCAGCCGCGAGTGACGGATTTTGGCCTGGCCAAACTGGTGAACGAGGACGCGGCCCTGACGGTGACGGGGCAGGTATTGGGATCGCCCAATTATATGCCGCCCGAGCAGGCGGCGGGAAGCTTCTCGGACAGCACGCCTCAATCGGATGTGTATTCGCTGGGGGCGATTTTGTACGAATTGCTGACGGGACGGCCGCCGTTTCAAGGTGAAACGCTGCCGACGATCCTGGCCCAGGTGCAAGCGGCGGAACCGGTGCCGCCGCGGCGATTGAATCCGAGCGCGCCGGTGGATTTGCAAACGATCTGCCTCAAATGCCTGCAAAAGGAACCGGCCCGGCGATATGCCACCGCGCAGAAGCTGGCGGAGGACCTGGGACGTTTTCTGGAAAACAAGCCGATTCTGGCCCGGCCGGTGCCGTTGCCGGAACGGGCATGGCTTTGGTGCCGGCGCCGTCCGTTGCTGGCGGCGTTGTCGGCCGGATGGGTGGCGGCGGTCACGCTGGGGGTGGCGGGAATTGCGTGGCAGTGGCGGCGGGCGGAACTTCACGCGCAAGGGGAATTGAGACAACGGCTCATGGCCGAGGAGGACGCGGCTCAAACGCGCCTTAATCTTTACGCGGCGGATGTGGCGGTGGCTTCGCGGGCGATACAAAATGGCAATCTGGGCCTGGGGCGGCGCACGTTGGAGGGGCTGCGTCCAAAACGCGGGCAAAAAGACTTGCGCGGTTTTGAGTGGCGTTACCTTTGGAATCTCTGCCGCGGCGATGAACTGGCGACCTTGAGAGGACATGAAGGGATCGTGACTTGCGCCGCGTTTTCGCCGGATGGGGAGCGCCTGGCCACCGGCAGCCACGACGGCACAGCCCGGATTTGGAACCCGTCCAAAGGCGAACTCCTCACCACGCTGAAGGTCACCGACCACGTTGTTTGGTCAGTGGGTTTCACGCCCGATGGCAAATACTTGATGACCGGGTGCAATGAACAAGTTGAATTGCGGGACACCGAATCGTGGCGGGTGCGGGCCAGTTTTCCCGGCGAACTGGCGGCCCTTTCAAAGGCAGGAACATTCCTGGCCACGGCGGAGTCGAGTCCGTTTTTTTGGGAACCGGCGGGCGCGGTGAGACTTTGGAACTGGCGCACGGGACAATTACTGCGCCGCTTTGACCAGCCCGCGCGCGCGCTGGCGCTCTCAAGCGACGGCGGCCTGCTGGCCATCGCCGGCACCAACGGCAGCGTCACGGTGTGGGACACCGCCACTGGAAAACTGGCGAGCCAATGGCCGGTGAAACATGCGCTCTGGTCGCTGTGTTTTTCCCCCGACGGACGGGAGCTTCTTTGCGCGGGATGGGCGAGCGAAGTTTTGGTACTGAAACTGGACGGCGATTCCCCGCCCCGAATTCTTTCCGGCCATCAGCTTCACGTCTGGTCGGCGGCGTTTTCCCAAGACGGCGCGACCATCGCGACCACAAGTTCAGATCAAACGGTGCGTCTGTGGGATGCGGCCACGCTCGAACCAAAATCCATTTTGCACGGGCACAACAGCGAGGTCTGGTGCGCGGCATTCAGTCCCGATGGCAACATTCTGGCCACGGGCGGCAAAGATGAAAACGTCATGCTCTGGCCGACGGCGGCGGCTCATCCGAAAAACGAGTTGCCGCACGACGCGGATTTTCGCCCCATTTTTTCGCCGGACGGAAAATGGCTGGTGACCATCCAGCCCGGTTCCGGAATCGCCATGTTGTGGAATGCGGACGACGGGTCGCCGGTCGCCCAAAAGCTTGCGGGTGGCAGGCGGATCGTCGGCTTTTCGGGCGACGGGAAACGTGTCGTGTCGTTCGAGAGCGAGAACTTGGGGTTGAAATACTGGAGGCCCAACGGCGTTGCTCCCGAAAAGGAAACGGCGCTGGAAGGCGCGGCGCCAACCCGGGCGCGGTTCGTCTTTAGCGGCATGTCGCCGGAGGGGGAGTTTTTCTTCGCGATTAGCACGACGGGATTGATTCAAGTTTGGAACGCGGACACGGGACGGTTGTTGCGCGCGATCAAAGGTCCCCCGCCGCCCCTGCGCAACGCCGTGCTGTCGCCCTTGGGAGAACAAATCGCCGTCTGCGTCGAGCGGGAAAATGTGGCGCGGCTTTACGACTGCGCCACCGGCGTGGAACGGCAACTGGCCGGGCATCGCGATTTCGTCAGCGGCCTGGCTTTTTCACCCGATGGCTCGACACTGGCCACCGGCAGCATGGACGGAACCATCCGTTTGTGGAACACGGCGACCGGAATCATCATCGCCTCGCTGCCCGGTCACATGCAGGAGACGAGCGATGTCGCTTTTTCGCCCGATGGCCGCACACTGGCCTCTTTGGGGCAGAATGAATCGGTGAAACTGTGGCATTTGCCGACGTTGCGCGAAGTGGTATCGGAGAATGATCCGCAAGCGGGCATTTGGCTGATGTTTTCGCCCGATGGCCGCAAATTGGCGGTGGAAACAGGCGCCGGCAAACTTCGATTGCTGGCCGCGCCGACGGAATAAGCCCCGGGGGCGGGTGTCAGGGACACAATTTCGAAGAAAAATCAAAAAGCGATGTAATCCCCCGCCCGCGATTCTTCTTATAGGGGTAAGGATTAGTGCGCCTGTCAGGATGAGGACGCGCGTTCCTGTTGAAATATTGAACTAATTTATGAAGAAGATCAAAGTACGCAGTCATTGTCTGATCGTGGCGCTGGTGGTTCTGGCCGGCATCAACCACCTCGCCGCGCAAGGCACCGCGTTCACCTATCAAGGCCTGCTGAATAACGGCGCCAATCCCGCCAACGGCGGCTATGATCTGACCTTCTCGCTGTTTAACGAGGGCACCGGCGGCAGCCAGGTCGGCGGCACGGTCACGAACCTCGACGTCGGCGTGACCAACGGACTGTTCACCGTCACCGTGGATTTCGGGGCGGTGTTCACCGCCGCGGATTACTGGTTGCAGATCGGCGTGCGCACCAACGGCGGAAGCGCGTTCACCGCCCTGAGTCCGCGTCAGCAATTGATGCCCGTGCCATTTTCGATCATTGCGGAAAACGTAACCGGGGCGATTCCGCTGGCGCAATTGCCGGCCGCCGTCTTGACGAACGACGAAAGCGGCGTGACGCTGGACAATGTGACGGTGGACGGGGATTTGACACTGGCGTCGCCGGCGACCATTTATTCCGGCGGCACAAACGTTTTACGCGCCGACGGCTCCGGGAACTTCTTCGCCGGTCCATCAGCGGGAAACTTGACGCTGACGGGGGAAGAAAACACGGGGGTGGGCGCCAAGGCGCTTGCGATGCTTACGAGCGGCCTATGCAACCAGGCCAGCGGGTGGGCGGCACTTTACCTCAACACGAATGGCTCCTTCAACACGGCCAATGGCGTGGAGGCCCTTGGCAACAACACAAGCGGCAGCTACAACACGGCCAATGGCATTGCGGCGCTTTACTTGAACGAAACCGGCTCCTATAACATCGCGCTGGGTAATTATGCCGGCTATAACATTATCACCGGCAATTACAACATAGACATCGGCAACATGGGCGCCCCAACCGACACCAATATCATCCGAATCGGGAGCGGCCAGACCCAGACGTTCATCGCTGGCGTCATCAACGGCAACGGGGGCGGGTTGACCGGTCTCAACGCCTCGCAAGTGACCAGCGGCACGATTCCGCTGGCGCAATTGCCGGCCATCGTAGCTTCGCTCAGCGAGCCTGGAGCGGGAAATTTCTTTGCCGGCCCATCAGCCGGTAATTCCGGGGTGGGCGGCGCTCTGAATACAGGGGTGGGTGATTCGGCGCTTTACACCGATACGACCGGGTCCTGGAACACGGCGGAGGGCGCGAGCGCTCTCGAGAATAACACGATAGGCTCCTATGATGCGGCCTTCGGCATTTACGCGCTTTTCGACAACTCGACTGGCAGCAACAACACGGCCACTGGCTCTATGGCGCTGATGTACAACACGACCGCCAACGACAACACGGGAACCGGCGCTTATGCGCTGTCCGCCTATTCAGTCCCTGGTTTCTTGACAGCCGGCGGCAACACCGCTGATGGAGCTTACGCGCTGTATAGCGACGAGAGCGGCTATAACAATACCGCGGCGGGTTTTCAGGCGCTTTACAGCGACACCAACGGCTTCGACAACGTGGGCATTGGGGTGGACGCGTTGCAAGTCAATGTGTCCGGCTACCAAAACACGGGCGTTGGCACTTATGCGTTTCAGCACATGACCGGCGGCAACGGTAACATCGGGATTGGTTGCGGGGCCGGGATTAACCTCATCTCCGGCAACAATAACATTTACATTGGCAACGGCGGCTTGTCAGGCGACAACGGGGTCATTCGCATTGGCTCCAGCCAGACCAAGACGATCATTGCCGGGACCAGTGTTGGCATCAACACCGGCAGTCCCACGGAAGCACTTGAGGTGAACGGCGATTTCGTGCTGATAGACGGGGCCGCCGCGGGCGACGGGGCGGGCGCGATCGATGCTTACATAGGCGGCAATGGTTCGGGCAGTGACGTGCAGATCGGGAGCATGAATAGCGGCATCGCCAACGTCGCGTTTTGGAACTGGGGCAATAGCACCTATATGCATGTCTATTGCAGTTCCATTACCATTAACGGCGGTTCAGATCTGGCCGAGCCGTTTGAGGTTTCAAGCCCGTCGGGCGAAATCCCGCAAGGCTCCGTCGTGGTGATAGACGAGGAGAACCCGGGGCATCTGAAAGTCAGCAGCCAGGCCTACGACACCCGCGTGGCGGGCGTTCTCAGTGGCGCCAACGGCATCAAACCCGGCATCCAGATGCTGCAGCAGGGGTTGCTGGAAGGCGGCAAAAACGTCGCCCTCACCGGGCGGGTTTACGTGCTGGCCGACGCCTCCAACGGCCCCATTAAGCCGGGCGACCTGCTGACGACTTCCAGCATGCCAGGCCATGCCATGAAGGTCAGCGATCACGCCCGCGCGCAGGGCGCGATTCTGGGCAAGGCGATGACCTCACTCAAGGAAGGCCAAGGCATGGTGCTGGTCCTGGTTACCTTGCAGTAATGGGGGCGCCAATCATGAAAAAAACACGATCTCAAATGGCCGCCGGCCTGGCGCTTCTTTTCCTGTCCGTCGCTTCCGTTGCGGCGGCGGAAAGACAAGTGCTGCGCGACCACGTGCCCGCCGCCATTGCGAAGCTCAACTTGCAGCCCGTGGGCCGGCTGCCGGCCACCAACCGTCTGCACCTCGGGATCAGTCTGCCGCTGCGCAATAATGAGGCGCTGGGCCAATTGCTCAAGGGGATTTACGACCCGGCCAACCCGAATTTCCATCGCTACCTGACTCCAGGACAATTCAACGAGAAGTTCGGGCCGGCGGAAGCCGATTATCAGGCCGTCATCCGTTTTGCCAGAGCGAACGGCTTCACCGTGACCCATACGGTTCCGGGCCGCTCATTCCTGGACGTCGAGGCGGCGGTGCCGGACATTGAGAAGGCGCTTCACGTGATTCTACGCCAGTACCAGCATCCGACGGAAGCACGCCGGTTTTTTGCGCCGGATGTCGAGCCGTCATTGGACTTGGAGGTCCCGGTTTTGGCCATCAGCGGTTTGAATGACTATGAAAAGCCGCATTCCAGAAGTCATAGTATCAAAGGGGAGATTGGGAAACCGAAGGGATTCTCCTATAATGATCCGAAAGGGGGAACGCTGGCCATGGGTTCGGATTTCAGACATGCCTTCGCTCCCGACACGACCAATACAGGCAGCGGACAAGTGGTCGGCTTTTTCGAGTATAATGGCTACACCCCCGGCGACATTACCGCCTACGAAAACACGGCTAACTTGCCGAATGTTCCCGTGCAGGACGTGCTGCTGGGCACCGTCACCAAAAACAATCCTGACAACGGAGACTTAGAGCCGCCTCTGGACATAGAAATGGCGATCGCCATGGCGCCCGGTCTGCTCAAAGTAGTCTTCTATCATGGGTCCGATATCGATGGCATTTTAACCGAGATGGCGGATCCGACCCAGGATGAGCCGCTGCCGCGACAGATCAGTTCCTGTTGGGGGAGCGGAGTCGATGCCGGGACTTCCAATTGTTTCGCGCGGTTAGCGGCACAGGGGCAGTCTTATTTCTATGCGTCCGGTGATTCGGGCGCCTTGCCAGTGGATCCCAATGGTCCCGGAGGAACCTACATTAACGGGGCCTCAGTGGCCGATCTTGAACCCTATATGACCCAGGTTGGCGGAACGGACTTGACCATGTATGGCGCTGGCGCCTCCTGGGAATCGGAAACGGTCTGGGGCGCAAGCGGACCGAACCTGGACGGCGGACCGGGCGGCAGCTCCGGCGGAATCCAGACGACGATTCCGATACCTGATTATCAAAAGCTGGTCAACATGATCGCTGTTGGCGGATCGGAAACTCAGCGCAATGTCCCGGATGTCGCCATGCCTGCGAACTATATCCTGGACGTTTGTACGGACACCAACGGAGTCCAGGATTACGCGGCTGTAGGTGGCACAAGCTGTTCGGCGCCGCTATGGGCTGCGTTTACTGCGCTGGCGAATCAGCAGGCTGAGGCCCAGGGCAAACCATACGTCGGCTTTATTAACCCGTCTCTCTACAACATTGCCCAGGGACCGTTGTACACCAACTGCTTCCACGATATCACAAACGGAAATAACACGTGGAGCAACAGTCCCAGCTCCTACTATGCGGCGGTCGGCTATGATCTTTGCACCGGATGGGGATCGCCAACGGGCGCCAACCTCATTAACGCCTTGGTCGGTTACTCCGGCCCAATCTTTGTCGATTTCAACTACACCGGCCCCGCCAGCAACGGAGGTTACGATGGTCCCGGAAGTTACGATTACCCCTACAAAACCCTCGCCCTGGGAGTCAATGCCGTCAGCAATGGCGGAACCATCATCATCAAGACTGCCGGCTCCAGTTCCGAAACCATGACCATCACAAAACGCATGACCATCACTGCCAGCGACGGAGCGGCAACCGTCGGTCAGTAGCCAGATCAACTCAATACGTATTTATGATCACCCTCGGAAAAACTATCCCACTCACAGTGCTCTTGTGGCTGCTTGCGCCGGCCCTCCACGCGCAGACTTACTCCATTGCCTGGTATAAAATCGCCGGGGGCGGCGGCGCCAGCACCGGCACGAACGGCGACGGCGTTTATTCCGTCAGCGGCACCGTCGGCCAGCCCGACGCCTGCGGCGCGATGGCTGGAGGCAATTATTCCCTTACCGGCGGCTTTTGGAGTTTGATTTCCATCGTGCAAACGGCCGGCGCGCCGACCCTGGCCGTCATGCATTCGGGCAGCGGCGTTGTTCTCTCATGGCCGTCTTCCGCGATGAGCTTTACGCTCCAGCAGAATTCGAATCTGGCGACGACGAATTGGACAACCAGCAGTTATCTCATTTCCACCAATGGGGCAATGGAGAGCATTACGATTTCATCGCCGGCGGGAAACCTGTTTTTCCGGCTGGTTCAGTGATGGCGGCGGGAGTATAAGTCTTGGATCCTCAGGTTGCGCGGGAGGCGTTTGCATCGCGTTTAGCAAAAAGGCCAATTCTCTTTTCGCACCGGCAAGCGCAGCGTTGGGGGCACGCCGCGCCCGCCCCGTCCACCACGTCTCCATTTTCAGTGAAAATCCACGCTGGACACCGCCCTATCGATATGGTAAGCATTTCGGCCCGTTCGCCGAAGAACGGTTTGCAAACGGACTTTTGCCCGTGACCAGATATTATTAAATGAAATGAAAACTGAAATGAACGTTATACAAGGCGTCTTCTTGATCACAACTCTCCTGGCGCTCGATGTCGCCGCTCAACCCGCCCCACCGCCCCGTCCCGCTCCGGCCATGCCGCCCAGCCTGACCCGCCCCGCGACCAACGAACCGCCTCCCGTCATGCCCGACAAGGATAAGCTCAGCTACGCCATTGGGATGAATATCGCCTCCAGCTTTAAATCCCGCGGTCTGGAGGTCGATGTCGATACCCTCGCCACCGCCATTAAGGACGTGCTCGGCGGCAAGCCCACCCGCTTCACTGACGCGGAGGTCAGGGCCACACTGGATCAATACATGAAGGCCAGTCGCGCCAAAATGATGGCTGAGCAAGAGGCCGAACGCCAAAAAGGCCTGGACTTCCTGGCCAAAAACGCCAAAGCCGACGGCGTCAAGTCCTTGACCAACGGTTTGGAGTATAAAGTCATCAAGGAGGGCGCCGGCCCCATGCCTGCCAGCAACGACATCGTGACCGTCAGCTACAAAGGCACTCTCATCGACGGCACCACCTTCGATGAAAACACCAATTTCACCACCCCCATCGTCGGTCGCACGATCAAGGGTTGGTCGGAGATTCTGCCCCTGATGAAAGTCGGTTCCGAATGGGAGGTGACGGTTCCATCCAATTTGGGCTACGGACCGCGGGGCAGGCCGCCCAAAATCGGTCCCAACGCAGTCCTTATATTTGATATGACATTACTCTCCAACGCCCCCGCACCCCCGCCTCCCCATCCCGCCGCCACGGCAGGAGGGCCTCCCGCCCCGCCCGCAGGCACCACCTCCACCCCGGTCGTGAGCGGACAAATCATCAAAGTCCCGTCGGCCGAAGAACTGAAAAAGGGCGCCAAGATCGAGGTCATCACCAACGTCCCCAACCAGTAAGGGGGGGCGCCGCCGTCCTCATGGCTTGGCGCGGGTGCATCGAAACTATGACATTGGGCTGGTGTTATACGGGAATGATGTTAGATTGTCCGTATGAGGTTTAGATTGACATGGCCCTCCGTTCTCCCGTGCGTCGCGCTTGCCAGCGTCGCAACGGCTTTTGCCGTCGCGGACAGCGACACGGGCGCCTCCAATCCCTACGCCGTTATCGGCCAATCAAACGTCTTCCACCTCAATCCGATTCCCCTGCCCCCTCCCGCCGATGATGCCAAGCCCGCTGATTTGCCCAAGGTGATGTTCAGTGGGATTATGAAGGTGGGCAATAACGTGAAGGTCCTGCTGGCCATCCCCTCCAAGGACAACAAGGAACCGCCTGCCTATCTGAGCCTGAACGAGGGTGAAAAAGGCGGCGACGGAAAAGGCAACGAAGTGGAGATAGTGAGGATTCGCCCCGAAAAAGAGGAGGTCGATATCATTAACTCTGGCACTCGCCAAACGCTTACCATCGCCAGCAACGGTTACGTCGCATCCGCCGCTCCCGTTGCGCCGGCCAAGCCTGGCGCTCCGGCGATGCCCGGCATGCCTGGGATTCCCAACCGCCACATTCCCATGCCGGGGGGTATGCAGAATCCGGCGGCCCCAACCGCGGCTGCCGCTCCCGCCACCGCTGCCGGCTCAAGGGGCGGGTCGGCCATTATTGCTGGCGGCGGGGGTTATGGCAGCGGCTCGGCCCAAAGCTATGGCGGGCAAAACTATGGCGGTGGCGCGATTGTCGCCGGCGGATCCCAGTCCACCGGAGTGGTTATGGGCGGCGGGTCCGAAGCCGCAACGGCGGCGCCGAACCCCATCGCTTCGGCTTTGCTCAACCCGGCCAGCCAGTACCGGATGCCGCCCGCGCCCACGGCGGTGCCGCCTGCGGAAGTCCAGGCCGCTAATTTGCTCATCCACAAGACGGCATTTCCGAATGGGCCCCCACCGCCTCCCGGACTGGAGCAAGCGGTCGAGGGCGACTCGCAGCAATAACACCTGCTAACTCCTTAAAAACTCCGCCCCGGCCCAATCGGCGAACCGCAGTCCCCGCCCTGTCAACTGAAACCGCTGGTCGCTTAACTGCCCGTAGCCCAATTTAATCAGCCGCTCGATCTCCGACCGCCATTCCCGCCGCAAATCAAACCCCGTCCGCTGCTCAAACTGCGCCAGCGGCCAGCCCGCCGTCATCCGCAATCCGAAGGCGGCGATTTCCCCCGCGCGCGCCAGCGGTGGCAGTTCTTCGCTCCACTCGATCGCCCGCCGGCCCTTCTCCAGTTGCTCGCAATACTGCGCGGTGTTCGCCCGGTTGCCCGTTCGGACGCCGCGAACATATCCCGCCGCGCTGGGGCCGAGTCCATAAAAGGAGCCGCCCCGCCAACAGTTCATATTATGTCGGCACGCGCGGTCCGGCACTTCGGCGGGAACCGCGGACAAATGCCGGGCAAAATTGGCGACCTCGTACTGCCGGAATCCGCCCGCCGCCGCCGCCCCAAGCAACTCCTCATACATGGCGCACGCCAGGTCCTCGTCCACCCGCGCCGCGCCGGCCCGCCACTGCTCGAAGAGCGGCGTGTCCTCCTCGTAAATCACCTCGTAACAGGAAAGGTGCTCGCTGCCCAGGGCCAGCGCCTCGGCCAGTGTCCGCCGCCATGTTTCAAGGCCCTGGCCGGGGATGGCGAACATCAAATCCACGTTCAGGTTGTCAAATCCGGCGCGCCGCAACGTGTCGAAGGATTTGAAGATCATCTCGCGGCTATGCACCCGCCCAAGCCGCTCCAGCAGCCCTGGGTCAAACGATTGCGCCCCCATCGAAACCCGGTTCGCGCCCCAATCCCGCATCAGCTTCGCCTTGTCTGGCGACACCGTTGCCGGATTGCATTCGACCGTCCACTCCGCCGCGCCCAGCAATCCCAGCCGCTCCATCGCGCCGAGGATTCGCTCCCATTGCCGGAGATTGAGCAGCGATGGCGTTCCGCCGCCAAAGAAAACCGTTTCCGGCTTCAAATCCGCCGCCACCAATTCCATCTCCCCAATCAAGGCATCGACGTAGCGGTTGACCAGCACCCCGTCACTGGCTTCCGAATAAAACGCGCAGTAAGCGCACTTCCTGGCGCAAAACGGCACGTGAACGTAAAGATGACGGATGACCGATTCCTGCAACATCGGCGCCAGCATAAAGCCGATTTGCTCAAAAGGCCAGAGCGCGCCCGAATTCCGCCCTAATCCTTGGCGAAAAACCGGGTAGCGCGATCGTCCCGGTCGCCCGTGGCTGGCGTCTCGCCAGCCACATTCCCGCCCCGTGTATTTGCATTCCCATTATTATGGTATGGAAATGCGCCGCCGGCAGTGGTAGAGTAGGCGAAGTGGAACGGGCGGATTGAACTGACCGTAGTTGTCGGTTCCGTGGTTCCACTTCACCCCTCATCAAACCGGACGAACGGATTTCCCGTATCCGGCTTTCCGAGTCTGGTTCCATCCCGCCGTTTGCCGGCGTGACGAGAGACGGGGTTGGTGATTTTTTTTTTTTCATCGTAGAGGCTTATCTCCTTGCGGAGCCTTCGACCTCGACCGCTCCCGCCATCCAGACCAGCATCCCGCCTTGGCTCCACTCCCATTACAGGAGCTTCATCGCTACTACGCAGGACTCCGACTGCGGAACCGACACTCGCCGCCTGACCGGACGAACCGGCTTGCGCGTCGGATTGAGTTGGCACCTTGCCCTCGCTCATCGGCTCCGCTCTCCCCGCTTTATCTGTGATTGGCCTTCCCGACGTGCCTGCCACGCCGACCCCGCCGGAGATGACAGCGGCTGACGATTATCTGCGCTGTCAGCGTCGGCCTTCATCCTCACACCAGGGACTCGGCGACTCCGGTCATATTTTGTAACGAGGCTCATTAGCTGTGGTTCATCTTCATTCAGGCCCATCGGTTCTAATCCCGGACTGCTT
>JBEKSF010000087.1:0-26775 GCA_049517295.1 Verrucomicrobiota bacterium | reverse complement strand
CCGAAATTTCATGGTTGGATTAGGGGCGGCAGCGTAAGGCGTTGATTTGCAGGGCAACGATTCAAAAGGTCTCCACTACATTTTTGACTTCGTCTCGGGGTCTTTTGGGGGAGTTGGAACTTGCGCCCGACGTATGCGCGGTGGCGGTTGCGGAGGCAACGGCCAACCCAATTTCTCCAAGACCAGGCGATGTTCGCCTTCCGGCTGCGTGTAGCGCGGCATCACCAGTTCCCTCCCGTCGGCCAGCGGCACATGGACGTCCAGCATCAGAATGCCGGAAAGGGTTTCCAACACCGCCCGTGATGTCAGTCCCGCTGCGTGCGCTTGCAGCCGCTTGCGCAAAGTCACGCTCAGACAATAGGCCAGAAAGCACACCAAGATGTGGGCCTCCATCCGCAACTCGACGTGGTGGCGGATGGGACGCAGTTGCAGGTCGCTTTTGAGCGTCTTGAACGCGCCCTCGATTTCTGTCAATTGCATGTAGCGCTCCCACAGCGGCGCCGCCTCATCGCCAGCGCCAAAGCCGCGCAACAGGTAATGACCGTCGCGCTCTTGGGCGTCGTGCAGCTTGTCTTTCAACAATGCAAACTGGAAAGTACCGCGGTTGACGGGCTGGCGCGCCTTGGGCACAGTAATCTTGACAAAGCTCCACGCCCGGCCCGCCTCCTTGTGCGCCGCGCCCAGCTTGTGCAGGAGGGTGTCGCGTTTCCAGGGCCGCTGACGCGTGCGGCGCAGGACTCGCAGGGTGCGCAGGAGCCGGGCCAGTTTTTTGCGGCGGATGGCTCTTTCCTTCTCGCGCCGGCCCTGGCTTCTGGCCAGGACATAGACTTCCTGGCCTTGCGAGAGCAGTTTGACTTCGACTTGGTCACGCAGTTTCTGCCACGGCACTTTGGCAAATTCCTCTTTGAATTGGTCCCACCGGCCGCGCGGCGTGCCGACCAGATACCCTACTGGCGGATCGCTCTGGCGCATCTCCCGCAGGGTCTCCTCGGTGGGAATGCCCCGGTCCATGATCCAGATGCGCCGGGCCTGGCCGTATTGGGTTTGGATCTTTTCCAGAAACAATTTGAGCGTCGTTTTGTCGCTGGTGTTGCCGGGCATGATTTCATAAGCCAGCGGAAACCCCTCGGCGCTGAGCACCACCGCGATGACCACCTGCCGGCAGTCGGGACGTTTGTCGCGGCTGTAACCGTGTTTGGCTTTGGGCGCTTCTTCCATCTCGCCCTCGAAATAGGTGCTGGTCAGGTCATAGAGCAGCAGGTCGTAAGTGGCGCCGAAGAGGTCCTTCCAACGCGCTTGCAAATGGGTGAACAGATCGGCGCGGTGCCGGTCAATCCGATCCAGACATTCATAGAGCCGGTTCTTGGCCGCCACAGCGAAGTCTTCCTCCAGCAACTGATCCATCGCACTGGAAAGAAACCATCGGCGGTGCAAATGCCACTTGCTGCCCGGAGCGACCAGTTGGCGCACCGTCAGCAATTCGAGCACTTTGAACCAGGGCACCTCCGCTTTGCCATCGGGCAGGCGCTGGCGCCAAAACGTCTCCAGTTGCAGTTCATCCCACAGACGGCATCCCAGCCAGCAATCCCCGAAAACCCGCGGCCGTTGGAGCGTCAACTCGGAGAGCTTGATCTGCAGCCCGTTGAGAACCTCCGGCGGAATATCGCGGTCTTCGGGGAAGAGGCAAACTTGTTCGGTCGCCTGATTGGTTTCATTGATCACCTCCAGGCTTTTGCGCCAGCCCGCCTGCTGTGTGTCATTGACCTCACCCAAGTAAAGGACGGTGCGTTGCGTGGTATGCCCCACGCGCAGACGCCGGTTTTCGACCACGCTCCAGTAGCGATGTTCCTTCCCGTCCTTTTTGCGAGTGTTATAGCGCAAAAACATATCGTTGGCTGGCAGTCTTGGAAGGGGGTAGGTCTCCACTTGCCGGATTTGGAAAACGCGAAGCTTGGCGTTCAACGAGTTGCGTCAAACGCGGAATGAAAAAAAATCAAAATCGCCCTCCAACCATGAAATTTCGGTTAATCCTTTTCCTCCAGAGGAAGGCAAAAACCGCATTGCCACCCCGCGTTCGCCCAATATCCCTCCATGCTGGCTCGTGCTTTGTCCGCTGTGGTCAATGGGATCGAAGCCTTCCCGGTCGAGGCGGAAGTCAATTGGATCATTTCATCATGGTGGGGGAGTCGGCGCTGACCGGGCAGGCGCGGCCCGTCAAAGGGATTTTGCCCATCGCTTGGCGGGCGTGGGCGGAGATTTCGCGATGAACTGGCGGCTTGAAAAGGTCGCCGAAACGGTTAACTGAGCGGCACATGGTTTGACATCAGTGGCGTTCTCAGTGGGGCGGGTTTCCAATGGCGCGCCGCCGAAGGGCACCGGGCCAGCACGGCGTCCTGCGGCATGAGTTGGGCCGCGGGCAGGCCCATGACCGTGGCGATGTAGTATGGCAACCGCGTGGTATCCTGATTGTCGTATTCCTCGTAAAATCCCAGCCAGACCGGCCCAGGCAACCGGCCGCCATCGTTGTCCGCATACATTTGGATGGCGAGGCCCAATTGTTTAAGATTATTGAGACATTGCGCGCGATAAGCCCTTTCCTTTGACGCGCTCAACGCGGGCAAGAGCAGCGCCGCAACCACGGCGATGATCGCAATAACCACCAACAACTCGATCAAGGTGAAGGCTTGATTGGGTTTGTCTCGTTTCATAAGTTCGAAGGCGGAACGGCCCACGGCGTCACTTCACCGAAATCAATTTGGCGTTTATGGTTTGATTGATCTGTTCAGTGAGCTTTCGCACCCGAGTGGCGGCATCCGCGCTTCCCTCTGGATTCACTGGCATGGTTATAACCATGCTCATTTCGTGCTTGACCGTGGTCTCAAGCGTCAAACCCAGTTCCGGGTCGAACCAGGAGACACCCGATGATCTGCCCTCGATAATGTCCACGCTCATCCTGGCCGGATCCGCGCTGGTTTCGTGTTTGTTTGTGATGGTTCCCTTGAATTCGAGACGGGCGCAGTTACGCCCGCCGTGCTTCTCCCAGCTTTGGAGGGTGAAATTATCATCCACGCAAATGGCGCCGGCGGTTCGCGTCACAAATTCAATGTGTGCCGGCCAAGTGTCGCCGGGTTGCACAAGCTTGGAGGGCAGGCTCGCGATTATCATCTGTTTCAAAAACCCTTCGCGATAAAAGTTCTTGAAATGTTCAAGGCGATTCGCCGGCTCGACGGCTTCCAGCTTTTGTGCCAATACATCCGCGCCTTCGATCCTCTCGACGTCGTTGCTGGCATTCAAAAAAAACTGGACTTTGGAACCGATGATTTTTCCGAACATTTTTGCCACCGGATTCACACCGTCCGCCGGAGATTTTTGTGTCGAATCGTAATTTGACAGCGTCTTGCTTCCAGGGGGAACTTCCACCCGGGCGCTGAGAAATTCCATCTCCACGTCGTGTTTGCCATCGGGGCTTTCATTCAAGACCGTCAATCCGAGCTGCTGTGAAATGCTTATGTCCTGCCTGACGGGAATGGACCGGCCCGGGACGGAGAGTTCCGAGTTTTCTTTGATCTCCATCTCTTCCATGATGTGTTCTCCCTTCGGCCATTTCAGTTTCAACTCCATTGGGCCGCCGGGCGGAGTGAACGCGGGCTGCTGGGCCAATTTGTCGGATTTGCCGCAACCCACCCAAGGCAGGCTCAATGCCAGCGCGGCAACCATGATAAGGAGATTTTTGCTCATAAGTGAAACATCATAAATTCAAAATCGCATGGACTATTCCAGGATTCCACGGCCTTCACGATTTCATCTTTCCCGGTTCAGCCGAAGGCGCGGGCGGTTCAATGGCCGTAGTCACGCGCTCCATCAATCCAGCGGCTATCCGGAGCAACTCTATTTCGGCGGTCGTAAGCACCCGAATCAACGAGCGCGCCAGCCGGTCATGTCGCCTGGCCACGTCCTCCAGCAACAACTTCCGGCCTTTGTCAGTAAGTTCGATCCTGATTTGTCGCCGGTCTGTTTGATCCAGATGCCGGTGGATCAGCCTGGAGTTTTCCATTGATGCCAGCAGGCGCGTCATGGATTGCGGCTGAAGTCCGAGGTACGCGGCCAGGTGTTTGGCCGTGGCTGGGCCATCTTGGTGGAGACGGGCGAGAATCCCCAATTTCGATACACCCAGACTGTCGGCGGCGCGACTGGCCCGCAAACGCCGAAAGAGCCGGTTTGCGTGCCGAAACAGCAGGCCGGCAGTTTCGAGCGCCGCCAAAGAGGGATCAGTATCAGTTGCCATATTTAATACTCATAGCGTATCATTATCTCATGGCGACTGCAATACAAATCTTCAAATAATTTCAAAATTCACTCTTAGAGTGTTTGAACCATCGCTTGGATCCGGGCATTTCCCGCGCGTTTGACCATTGATTCCAAGGAGGGAGGGGGCGAATTCGATTGTAATAGTTGCAACGCTAAGCGTATTATTATTCAGCCGGTTTCGATTCCACGCAGTGCGGCCATCACGTCCCCGCGAGACGATGGCAGGGCGCAAAAAACCGCATTATCCTTGCGCCGGGCTTCCTCCAACATCTGTCCCCATGCTGGCCCGCGTTTTATCCGCCGCTGTCGATGGAATTGAGGCCTTACCGGTCGAGGTGGAAGTCAATTCCGGCTGGAGCGATACCCTGACCGTGATCGTTGGGTTGCCGGATGCGGCGGTGAAAGAATCGCGCGACGGGGATTCGAGGGCGCTGACCAACTCGGGGTTCAAGTTTCCGATGGAGCGCGTCAGGCTTGAAGTTGCCAGCATGCCGGATTATTATGACTGGCTGCTATGGAAATTACGCTGGCAAAAGACGTGGAAGACTTTCTTCAGGAGAAAGTTCGTGAAGGCGTCTGCGCAGATGCGAGCGAGCTGGTCAACGACGTTCTTCGAGCCCTCCGCGACCAACAGCTAAGCCCTTTGACCGTGACACCCGAATTGGAGGCGTGGTTGCTGGAAGCCGCTGACAAACCGGCCACACCGCTGACAGCGGCAGACTTTGCCGCAATCCGCAAGCTTCCGCCTGGGGGGATACGGTCATAGTGCTAATTATATCGATTTCGCCTATTGCGCATCCACCAAATGAGGCAACGAGCGCTTGCCTGGCTCCAACTTGACATTCCTCCAGTACCTTGTCCGTCATAGCGTCAAGACGCAGATGCGTCCTTTTTTCACGCGAAACGCGGCAAGTTCACGCAGTTTTGGGGGGCGTGAAATTCATCAAAGGTGCGTCAAAAGTATACAGCCCGCCTTGCGCGCAGTTGCAACATGCCTGATTAGTTCCGCTGGCATCGGCGATGCTATATTTGACGTAGAGGGAGATGTTTGAGTATGCAAAAGTTCATATCTATTGTCGTTACTCTGTGTTTGCTGCACGTTTCCACCAGTAAAGCCGGTATCTTCATTTCAACCAACGGCTACGCCTACTTTGCACCGACAGTCCAATCTGAATTACAACTGACAGGCGTTCTTGCGGCCGATGGCGGGTCGGACTTCATTATCGAGTTGGAACCTAATGGCGCGGTGAGCAACTTCTTTTCGAATCCTGAACCGATATATCCTCCGTCCGGCTTGTCCAACGTGACGGCGATTTCCGTCAGTGGCTACGCCGCGCTCGCTTTGACCAGCAACGGGACTGTCGCCGGTTGGGGTTTCTCCTACGGTTCGCCAACTCCGCCGCCGCCTCCTGCCGCTCAAGTGCCAGCCGGTCTGTCCAATGTCGTTGCCATCAGTGCCGGCGAGGAGAGCAGCCTGGCGTTGCTCGACAATGGCACGGTGGTGAGCTGGGGCAACAATGCCAGTGTGCCAGCCGGTTTGTCGAATGTGGTGGCCATTGACGCCGGGCAGGGGAATCTTGCTCTGAGGGCCAACGGCACAGTTGTCGCGTGGGGGGGGTCTTATTCTCCTCCCGTTGGATTGACGAATGTCATCGCAATTTCGTACGGGAGATATGGCAATCTTGCATTGCTGGCTAACGGAACTCTCATCGGCTGGAGTGCATCGGGAGCGCAAACGAACCTCGTGTCGGCCAACGTCACAAATACCGTTGCCATCTCCGGTGATCCGGATGCGTTCATGGCGTTGCAGGCGGATGGGACGGTAGTCACCGGTGGGACGCCGCCGTTGCTATCCTTTGCCGAGGCATTGTCAAATGTCGTTTCCATCGGAAGAATAGAGTTGGGAACGGCCATCGTCGTAGAGGGAAATGGTTTGGCGTCGTTTCCTCTGCAGCCGCGCAATCAAATCGTGGGCCAGGGCGGAACGATCTATCTTCATGCCCGCGCGGTCGGGCCACAGCCGCTTTCCTACCAATGGCAGTTAAACGGGACTAACCTGCCAAGCGCGACGGATGGCGATCTTATCATCACAAACGCAACCAGTGCCAACGCCGGAAATTATCAGGCGGTGGTTGGTTTCAACCTGGATGACACGCCTTATTGGGCCGGCAGCGCGCTGGCGGCGATCACGGTTCAGCCGCCGCCGCCGGCGCCAATTCTATTGACGGCGCCGGTATTGCAACCGGATGGCAGCTTTACGCTGTCCGCAAACGAGCCGGGTGGCGGATCGTATCCCTTGACCAATTCCTCGCTCTTCGTTCTTCAGGCCAGCAGCGATCTTCTTAATTGGACATCGCTGACCAACAACATGACGCTGACCAACGGGGTAATTGCTTTCAGCGATCCGGTCGCGGTGTCTAGTCCCGGGCGCTACTATCGGCTCGTCGGTCCATAAAGCTCGTTGGCCATTAGCAACTCCGGCCGGATAACGAGTTTGAGACCGCTTCCGTTAAAATAATCTTGCGGTCGTGCAAACGTCGGTCGTCACTTGCGAGTGTCCTCTTTTTAGGCTGAGGGTGGCGGGCATTGTGGAAAGGCAAAAGATCACGAAAAACCTCACTGCACTGCGATTCCGGCCAGTTCAAATGTCGCAGCGTGTCCGTCCATATAGACCGTGTTCTTGCCGGACTGGGGCGGACGCGGATGGAAATTGTCATAGTCGAGCAACAGCGGAATAGATACGGCGTTCTGCACGACCGTTCCGTTCGTGCTCCACGTCTCCCCGTTCGTGGTCGTCCCTGAGCTCCAAAAGGAACCCAGCGACGCTCCCAAATCCATGCGCTTGCCGTTGATCGCGGTGTCCCACTGATAGCTCGATCCTTCCATCTCGAAGAACCAGTCGTTATCCGCCGGACACTTAAACACCGGGGCGCCGCTGTTGGTGGCACCCAATTTCCCCACATAGGGGGCGAGAACGTCACAAATGCGTGGCAGCGGCCGTGCCGGGTTGAACGGGTCGCTCGGCAACAGCTCTGCCGCCGGCAGTTTGTTGTTGTCATCTTCAGCGTAAAGCCGCGTGGCCATTCCTAACTGCCGGAGCTGGCCAACGCACACGACGTTGCGCCCTTGGCTTTTTGCGCGGCTCAGAGCGGGCAGCAGCAGCGCGGCCAGGGTTGCAATGATGGCAACGGCAACGAGCAATTCAGTCAGGGTGAAAGCCTGCTTCCGTGCGTGTCCAAAATGCAAGTATCGTGGAATTGTATTCATATCAAGGGGCTTTCGAATATGGATCATTTTCGCTTCAGTGCTTCCACCGCGCGGTCGTGCGCCAACCGTTCGTCGGGTGTCAAATTGAAGCGATTCGTTTGTGCCCACTGCACGAAATCGCCGAAAGTCAGGTTGGTCGGTCCGTGGAAGTACGTGTTTTCCATGCCGGTGTGGGCCAATTTGATGCCGGCGCCTTCCAGCGGGGATTTGCGTAGAGTGTAGATCGTCGTCCAGCGCGCGTCAGCGGCCTTCGCAATCCTGTCGGCGGCCTCGGCAGTGGCGGGCAAAGGAGTGGCCTCGCTTATCTTGGGAGTCAATCGCGCTTCTGCCAGCAGCCGTTCCGGAGCGAGAACACCGTCGGCCATGCCTTCGTTCATCGCCTGCCTAATGATCGCGGACTCCTCCGTGTCAAGTATTCTGACTTCGCTGTCGCCATGTTCCATGCGCTTGAAATTTTCCCGCACGTTCTTCTCCCATCTTGCCGTGGCGTCATCGTTCAGAAACACCTTCATGGAAACCAAACCATCCTGGAGCCCTCGCGGCTTCCCGGTTCCAGACCCTCCGCCCATGCGCTCCAAGCCATGGGGGCCAATCAGCATATTGGCTTGAAGCGGCTTGCTGCTGAGGTTCGTCCAGCCGGCTGCCTCCAGGGCGGCTCCTTCGTGCAACACATCCAGCAATTGCTGGAGCGCCTGCTTTGAACCGTAGATCGCGTAATCGATGGTCCAGTAAGCGCTCGCATGCACGGACAGGTCGTCCAGCGCCTGCTCCAGCGAAAGGTTCTTTTCGTCCAGAGCGGCCGGGAGGGCGAGGTGTTTGTCCCAGGCAATTCTTTTCCCACTCTGCAGTTCGAGCTGGCCAACGACGTTGTCGAGAGGCGTCCTGGTCTCATTGAGTGCGACCGTCGCCGTTCCGAGAGCGCCCAGTAATACCGCCGTGCCCCATGTCATCGCCGTCTTGGTCTTGGCCCACAGCATCAGCTTCGACAAGCCGTGCGGCATTGCCCAAGTCGCGGTTGCTCCGGCTGCCTTGGCCAGGGCCGCCGCGCTGACCGAAGCCGGCAGACCGGTTGGCGCCGCTTGCGCGCCATAGGCTGACAACGCCGCGACCATGGCAACCGCCGGCACCACCACACCACGCCGGGCGAAAATGACCTTGAGTCTCTCCAAGGCGCGGGAAAGGCGCTTCTTGGCAGTGTCTTCGCTGAGGCCAAGAGACTGAGCCACCTCTTTGTGGCTCATATTGCCGAAAAAGCGGATCATCAAAATCTCGCGATCCCTTTGTGGGAGGCCGTCGAGGGCATCATTGAGATAGGGCGAGATTTGTTCCCAAACCGTTTCGACTTCGTGGGTTTCGACATGAGTTTCCATCTTCAAGGCTTCCTTTTCGTGGCGGCGGCGGCAGGCCTCCTCACGGACCCAGTGCAGCACGGCATAGCGCGTAGCACGAAAGAGCCAGCCGCACAAAACCGTTTGCCTGGGAATCCGGCCCGCCTTCTGCGCCAGAGCGATGAATACCGTCTGCGTGACCTCTTCCGCCGCCTGAGGATTTCGCACTTGTCGCAGGGCGGCGTGATAGACCATGCCGGCATAGCGATCCACCAAGCCTCGAAAGGCATCTTCCGACTCTCGATTCACGTATTCCGCGAGCAGTTGCCAATCATCCATATTCTCAACTCTTTCATTGTTAAACACCGGCTCAATGAGAAAAGGTGACAATTATTTCGATTGATTGTCAGAAACGGGTTTTCGACGAATACGCCCCGTGCGCTAGGGTAAACCTGGCCGCGACCAAGCCCGTCAGCCATTGAAGCCTTTCCCTGTCGAGGTGGAGGTCAATTCCGGCTGGGGTGAGGTGATACCGTCGCGGTCATCGTCGGGCTGCCGGACACGGCGGTGAAGAAGTCGCGAAACCGGGTTTTGACGGCGCTGACAGAATCGGGGTTGAAGTTTGGTGAAATACAACGCGCATGATTATTCAGTTGATTCGATTGAGCTTGCGTTCCGGCAGGCGTGACCGGCTTGCCGCTCCCTAATTAGCCTTTCTTCTCCTGTTGGCGGCGGCGCCTTGGAGCACAATGGGCAGGACATGACCACTCTGATCAGCGCACCGAAGGATTTGAGCGCCCATTCGGCTCGAATTCCGCGCGCCGTTCAGGACGCCGCCGAATAAGTCCGCGGCCGCACAGGTTCCTTTTGCCTCGTTGCCTGTCCGGCTACGCAGGGATGCGATCCAAGCGCCGATCTGGAGCCTACATATAGAACAAAGGCCAAGATGGCAACGGCCCGTCCATCCAACGCTCCCCCTTACTGGGGCAAGCTCAAAAAACAACCAGCATGCCGCCCTCGACTCTGGCGTTTTCCAATCGGGCGTGTGTGTACTACTGGCTTTCGCCGTTGCGGACGAATCCTTCTTCGTAAGGCGATCTCACAAACGGGTCGGCCCGGAAACCGCTTGGCCCTTGCGTTGCAATTGCTGTTCGGCTTCGAACCAATGCTTCTGGTCACAGCCCGGTTGCTGTCCTTGCGAGAGCCAAATCTCGTAGGCTTTTTGCGCGATCACCGCCTGCGAAGGGGCTGATCTTGGCGGTTTGACTGGATTGACCGAAGAAATTCTGGCGGTCGCAACTGGTGGTGATTTTACATCGCCCCGCTCGATTGAAGTGGGGGACGTGTTTCGGCCTGAGTTTGTAGTCATAATTTTATGTTTTCTGCATCTGTTTCTTGTTCAGCTTTGAGCCACAATTGTGGCTCCGGCTTTGAAAAGCAGGGAATAAGAGGGAGGGACTGCCCATACCAATAGCAGTCGGACACCTGGTAAACTTAGCTCTGTGAGCGCCCGCATTGTACGCCATAACCCGAGCCGCACAAGATAAATCGGTATAAATCGCATTCCAGAGCACTGTCCCGATGGATAATTGCCAAGCGGGATTACCCTATCTAACTTGGAATGGGCGTGAATAAGACGGACGATCCACGCCTTTCCCGCCGGAAATGGTGTTCGGCACAAAAATTAACGCAAGTCTCCTCTTCCTTTTGGCCGGCAACGTGGTCCAAGCGAAATGGCGTCCGCTTGGATGCAAACTCACGACACTGCTCCGCCCATCCGGAGTGCTGTGTTGATGTCCAATTCATAATACCGAGCGCTCCAGCCTGATTCTCCGACTGGAACAAACAACTCGGCGCGGGCATCGCACCCGCGCCTTCATAACGCCACGACGACCCGCGAAATGCCTCGCGGACGGGGAAAGTCCGCTGAAAGCCTGCGGCCATTGTGACCTGTCTGAATATCCCCTATTTCGCTTTCAATTGCAAATTCATTCCGTCATTCCAAAGCCACCGTTTATGACCACGCAAAATTCATCCGAATCGGATTAGGAATGTTTCTTCAGCGCATCAATTCCAAGCGTGGGCCACCATGACCAGATCCAAGGCAACAACCCGATTGGCGGAAACTGTTGGCTGTTTACCAGTGTAATGCGGCGGCTTTTATGCGGGAGCCGCGACGTCAGCATGAATCCTCCGAGACGCGGCCCACGCGAGGCGGGGCGGTTTTTTGCCTCGATTTCCTGTTGAATGCAAGTCAGTGTTGAAGCGTGGTTGGACCTTCGGCTGGCGCCAGGCATTCAATTCCAGTCGAAAGATCACGCGGGCCGGAAATGATGTTTGAATGAAAAACGTATTGTTTTACCCCGGGCTGCTGATGTTTTTGCTGCTCTTCCAGGCAAGAGGCGCGGACAGTTCGAGCTATGACATTGGAGAATCAAAAGCATTTGTTCGAAACAGGAGCATCGGGAGAGGGATGAACTTGGGCAATGCCCTCGAGGCTCCGAAAGAAGGAGAATGGGGGCTGATAATTCAGGAATCGTATATCCAGGCCGTGGCCGACGCGGGATTTGATTCCGTCAGGCTCCCGATTTGCTGGCCGGCGCATGTCAGCGGAACGTCTCCCGGCTTGATTGACAAGAAGTTTTTGCGGCGCGTGGACAACATAGTGGATTGGTCCCTGAAGAGGAAGTTGGCGGTCATCGTCACCATTCATCACTTCAACGAGTTGTATGAAAAACCGGATAATGAAGCTTGCCGGAAAACGTTGTTCTCAATCTGGAGGCAATTGACCGCGCATTTCAGCAATTACAGCCGCGAGCAACTGTTTTTCGAGGTCTTGAACGAGCCGCACGGCAATCTCACCTCCGACAAATGGAACAGGTTGATCCCTGAAATCCTTGCGGTGATCAGGGCCGGAGACAAAGACAGAACCCTGATCATTGACGCCGCCGACTACGCCTATCATGGGGCGATTGAAAAGCTGGCAATTCCGGAGTGGGAAAGGAATGTGATCGCCAGCGTGAGATATTACCTGCCGTTCGAGTTCACTCATCAGGGGGCGCATTGGGTGGAAGGATCCGACAAATGGCTGGGAAAGGCATGGTCGGGCAAGGCAGAGGATTTGGCCGTAGTGGACGCCGATCTCAAGCTCGTCAAAGACTGGTCGGCGAAAAACAAGCGGCCTGTCACGATCGGTGAGTTCGGGTCCATTATTTTTGCCGACAAACAAAGCCGAGTTACCTGGACGAGAAGCGTGCGGGAGAAGTTTGAGACGAACGGCTTCAGTTGGTGCTACTTCGATTTCGGAGTGCTCTTCAAGGCGTATGATATCCAGAGACATGATTGGCTTCCGGGCTTTAAAGACGCGCTGGCTGACCATTGAGGAAAATGCCTTTTTTATTGCCATGCCGGTTCCACTTGCTTTAGGCTGGTTCGCATGGCGACAGAATCTGAATGCGCGGTATTTGAACGCACAGACACACCCAATTACGTCGGATGAGCCGGCCTCTTTTTTGATGACATCTCCATCACCACCAACCCCTTGCGCTGGCATGAGGTGGAACAGGTCAAGAAAGCCAATGGTCTCATTTCCTCGTGGATCAATTCGCAGGACCACGTCACTTTCATCAATGTGTTCCCCGCCACGCTGGAGCAGGACGGCCAGCCCAGGCCTGAATTATTCCTGCCGAACAGACTCCACATGAATGCGCGGGGCTACGCCATCTGGACTTCGATCATTGAGCCTTATTTGAAATGATCAAAGGTCTACACGTATCGCTGCACGGAAGTCGCATACGATGTCGTATTATTTGCTGGCCGCAAATGAACGCAGTCGTCCTGCACCACGACGACTGGCGATTCGACAGCGACCCCGCCACCCGGCCCATTCATGCAACTGACTACCCGAGCTGAGGAACGCGGACGGCTCCCCAATGACCCAGAACGCCAAAAACGGACAACAGCCAGAGGACGACACAGACCACCACGACAATGTTGAGAATTTTTTTGATCTTTCCGTCCATCGGAATGTAGGTGTTAACGAGCCAGAGCAGCACACCAACGACGATGAGCGAGACCACGAGAGAAATCAGTGACATATATTGCCTCCAATTTGAATGAGTGTTGTATTATTCATGCTTTGAATCTAATCCGGGGCGCGGAACGCCGCTATAAGGTGTTACCCTAACGGGCATTTATCTATGCGGCTGTGGTGATCCGGCCGGGAGGAAAGGAGAGGTTGTTTCTATTCATCCATTACACGATCGTCAACTGGACGCTGCTCTCAATAATGCCTGCCGCAATGGCATAGCGGGTGAGACCGGCGGTGTCGTGGATGTCGAGCTTCTGCATGAGATGCTCGCGATGTTTTTCGACGGTCTTGATGCCGATGCTCAGTTCCGCGGCGGTTTCCTTGTTGGCCTTGCCTTCGGCGATCAACTGGAGCACTTCCATCTCGCGCGAAGTCAGTTGGGCCACCTTCTTGACGAGCGATCCGGCGCGGCCGGGCGAATGCTCATGGAGCCGATCCTGACGCCTGGATATGGAGGGGCTGAAAAATGTCTTACCCTTGTGGACTTCCCGGATGGCGCGGCACACGTCGTGGGCGGATGTTTGCTTGAGCAAAAACCCCACCGCGCCGGATTCGGCGGCAATTTTGACGTACGCGTCATCGCTGTGCGCCGAGAGCATGAGCACTTTGGTGTTGGGCAGGGCCTTGAGCACTTGGCGGGTGGCTTCCAAGCCGTTGAGCAAGGGCATCGCAATGTCCATCAGCACCACCTCGGGGCGTAGTTTGTCAGCCAAGGCAACCGCCTGGCGTCCGTCTTGCGCTTCGCCGACGACTTCCAGATCCTCTTCCAGTTCGAGCATCCTGCGGAAACCCTCGCGCACAATGGTATGGTCTTCGGCAAGCAGCACAGTGATTTTCTTCATGGGAGTTTGGCGATGATATTTTTGACAGTCTTCCGCGCCAGTAATTGAAGATCCCTTTTCATGGGGTTTTTTTCAAGAGCGCGGTTGATTTGAGTTTTGCGCGGACCAGCGTGCCCGCGTCGGGCTTTAGTTGCGCCGTGATCGTGGTGCCTTGGCCAGGGGCGGATTGGACGGAAAAATGTCCTCCAATCATCTCCAACCGCTCCCTCATGCCAAGCAATCCCAGGCGCTTGCTTCCCTTCCCGTTTAACGCGCTCTCCACTTCAAAGGACTTGCCGTCGTCTTTTATTTTCATGCAAATGCCCTCGGGCAGTTCTTCAATGCTCACATCCGCCCGGCTGGCTTGCGCATGTCTGGCGACGTTGGTCAGCGCCTCCTGGGCCACGCGAAAGAGCACCGTGCGGCGGGCCGTGTCCAATTTTTCCACCCCGGCGAAGGCCTTCAGATGGGTGCGGACGCCGCTCTGAGCGGTAAAGTGTTTCATGAAGGAATGGAGGGCGGGAATCAGTCCGAGATCATCCAACACCGCCGGGCGCAATTCGCGGGCGAACTGATGGACGATGTTGACCGATTTTTCCACCAACCGTTGCGTGCGGGCGATATTGCGGTCAAGGCCCTTGGTGTTCAGCGCGGCCTCCTTCTTCAGTGTCGCCAGCCGGATGTTGATGCCGGTCAACGTCTGAGCGATGACGTCGTGCAATTCCCGGCTGATCTTCTTCCTCTCGTCCTCCTGCGCCGAAATAATTTGCCTGGACAATCGCCGCAACTGCTCCTGCAGGCGATCGGACTGTTCCAACAATTGGGTATAATGATGCTCGCTTTTTTTGAGCGCTTCCTCGGCCGCCTTGCGCTGCACGATCTCCAGGCTCAACTCCAGGTTCGAGGCGGCCAGTTCCACCGTGCGCTGGCTCAATGTTTCAATGAATTTCTTGAGCTGGGCGGTGGCCTCCCGCGCGCTGCGATGGGTCTTCTCGATCGGAGTGATCGCCATGGCAAAGAAAATTCCCGCCTGCTTGATGAGCGAGTCGCGTTGGTGGGCCGGGTGGCCTGGCAACACTTCCGCGACCAGGGTTTGTTCGTGGAGCTTGGCCAGGTCCAGCGTTTGTAATCCGGCGGCCAGGGCCTGGTTTCCCAGGCCTCGCGCCGACTCCAGGCTAGCCGGCTGGCCATGCTTCAAGTGCCTTCGCAAGGCCGCCTGATAGCGTCTTGAGAATCTGTATTTCATGAGTTCCTGAATTCACGGGCGACCTGGCGCACCGATTGGGCCGATTTTAGCAGGAGCCGCTGTGTGCTGGCGATTTCATTCTTGAGTCCCTTGGTGTTGAGCCTTGCCTCCTGTTTCAAAGAGAGCAGCCGGACATTGATGCCCAAGAGAGTCTGGGCAATTTCATTCTGGAGCTCGAGACTGATCTTCTTTCGTTCCTCCTCCTGCGATGCCAGAAGCTGGTGGGTCAGTTGCCGCAAACCTTTCTGTAATTGCAGGGAATCCTTCAACAGCTTGGTGTAGTGTTCCCCGCTTTTCTTGAGGGCGGCTTCCACGTTCTTGCGGCGGATGATGCCCCGCTGCAACTGACGGTTCGTGGCGCCCAGCTCCAGCGTGCGCCGGTTGAGCGTCTCGTTCAGCCGATGCAAGTCCATTTTGCTCCGCCGCGCGGCGCGATGCGTCTCCACGATCGGGGTGAGGGCCTCGGTAAAAAAAATCTCCGCCCGCTTGAGCAGCCCATTTTTGCTATTGGATAATCCGAGTGTGACGAGAGCCCGCTCGTGAATCCGGGCCAGTTCCAGGGTTTCCAGACCGAGGACGACCGTCTGGCGTCCCAGTCTCAACGCTGGCTGCAAGCTCGCGCCCGGCTCCTGCTTGAGGTGCTTTCGCAACGCCGTCACATATCGTTGTGACAATCCGATTAGTTCTCGATTCATGCTCTCATGCCGAATTGAGCGGGATGCTCTGGGATGCCTGGTCTCTCAACGGCAAGCCGCCAATCCATAATAAACATCGGACCATTGCTTCAATTTGTATATGGGGTGAACACCCCATAGAAGCGCATTCCACTTTTTTGGGTTCCTCTCTTAATCTTAATCTTAATCTTAATCTTAATCTTAATCTTAATATCGTCCCCCCTCCAGAGTGCGGATTAGGAGCAAGATTAAGATTAAGATTAGGAAAGACAACCCAAAAAAGTGGAATGCGCCCACCCCATAGCGCGCGGTTTCGTGGAATCGACAGGACTGGATGAGGGCATTGCTGCCACGCCCGGAGTTTCCGGACACGTTCCCAATATGGTTTCCGGCGGGCTGGCACGCCTTGATCTCCCGGTGAAACCGCCAGGAGTCCCTTACCATGACTCAAGGATGCGACAACCCCTTTGCGCGGTTATCCTTCATTACGGTTTCTCGCCTCCATTCTGTACCGCGATGGGGAGGCCATCGGCGGACGGAGAGCAGCGCAAGCTGAAACTTGATGATCAGCCATCGAACCAAGTTTACGCAACAGAGGAGGGAAAACAGGAAAGCAAAAAGGAACACGTAGTACACTGCACGCATAGTCATCTATTCCATGGCCCCAGTATGGTCAGCGGCCAAGCCACCGCGGAGTTCGAATTGGTTGTTGATGCGCCTGACAAATTGAGCGTCGCCAAACGTGGCGACGTTGCGGAATTTGCCAGCGCGGTCAGAGCGGCGGAAAATCGCTTTCATAGCCATTTTCGGTACAGTACACGATCGGCCGGGCCTTTGCTATGGGGTGTTCACCCCATACGCAAATTGAAGCTTCAGCAGAGCGGAAGCAGGGTTTCACCCCATAGCAAAGGGCCAGCCCGGCGCGTAAGGTGGCATTATGAAGACGCATCTGGTCCTTTTGGCGGCGGTCACTCTCGGTTTCGCGCTGGCAACAGTTCACGCGCAACCCAGCCCGGGCGGCCCCGGCGGTCAAGCGCGGCCCGGCCCGCAATTCAGCGGCTACGTGTCTAAACTCTTTGCGGACAACCCCGCGTACACCGCCAACCTCGAATTTCATTCCTACGGCGCGACCACGGGCAACGCGGTCGCGGCGCAGGGTAAGCTTGCCTATCTGAACGGCAAGACCCGTTTTGAAATGGATATGTCGGACGCGCGTGATGCCAATCTGCCGCAACAAGACGCATCAAGCCTCAAGCAAATGGGCATGGACACAATGATCGCGATTTCATGTCCGGATAGAAAAGTGAATTACTTCGTCTATCCGGGTATGAGGGCTTATGTGCGGCGTCCGGTCCCGGCCTCGGAGGCGGCTGCGACCGCGGGAGGGTACAATCTGGAGGTGACCGCTGTGGGCGATGAAAACGTCCTGGGCCACAACTGCGTCAAAAACAAGGTGGTCGCCACCGGCCTCGACGGCATCCCGCACGAGTCAACTGTCTGGAATGCGACCGACATGAACAAGTTTCCGATCAAGATTGAAACGGTCCAAAACGGCGCTACCGTCATCATGCTTTTCAAAGACCTGAAGCTTGACGCGCCCACCGCCGCGCAGTTCGATCCGCCGGCGAATTACAAGCAGTATGATAATTTCATGAGTTTGATGCACAGTAACGCCGGCACGCAAGCGCCGCGGTGACCGAAACGAGGCAGGGGCCGCCGCCAGCCGTTTTCCTCGCGATTATTTTGGCTCCGCCTTCATCCGTCCCGCCGGGAAACTCCGCAAGGATATGTTCTGGTTACACCCCATAGCCAACGGTCGCGCAATGCCGTAACATCACTAAGACGAAGAAAAGCATTAACAAAAAAGGGAATATTAATGAACAACACATCTGTAAATAAGAACACAACTTTCAATGTCCGGGGATTGATCCTCGGCTTTGCGGCGGCCGTGATGTTCCTGCGCCCAGACACCACAGCGGGCCAGGCGCCGGTAAACCTTCTAGCAACCAGCCGTTTCGCGATTCTGGCGGCGAGCGAGATTACCGACGTCCCCGCCTCTGTTATTACGGGAGATGTCGGATTGAGTCCGGCTGCCAGGTCTTACATAAGTGGACTAACATCACCAGAAGTGGTCGGGTCAATTTACGCGGCAAGTGATGGAGGCGCCGTTGCTGTAATGTTGACGCGGGCCCAAGGCGATTTGACCACCGCGTATAACGACGCTGCCGGACGAACCCCGGTGCCGACAGGTCCTTTTTTGAATCCCGGCAGTGGAAATTTAGGGGGGCTGACACTCAGCAATGGTGGTCTTTACAAATTCACGGGGGCCGCTTTAATATCGGGATCCGACCTCACGCTCACGGGCAGTGCAAGTAATGTCTGGATATTTCAGATAGCATCTACACTCACCGTGGACAATAGCATCCAGGTCGTCCTTGCCGGGGGCGCCCAGGCTTCCAATGTTTTTTGGCAGGTTGGCACTTCCGCCGCGCTTGGAACGACCACAATCTTCGAAGGAACCATCATGGCCCATGACTCAATCACCTTTGCCACCGGCGCAACGCTGGACGGCAGAGCGTTGGCACAGACGGCCGCGGTTACTTTGGAATCCACTACCATTACCATTCCAAACCTGCTGCCGTTTCCTCCAATCTTCGGCCCCATTTCCCGCGCGACCAACGGCACAATGACACTCGTCATCAACATCACGCCGAACTTCGCCCTAACACTGCAAACCTCCACCAATCTCACGGACTGGACCGATCTCGCGACGCCGACCCCGACCGTCAGCCCATACACGTTCACCGTCACCAACACATCGTCCGAGCCTATGCGTTTCTACCGGGCGTTTTATCCTTGATGCGTCTTGAGGCAAATGAAGGACGGATTTCAAAAGTCGCGCCAGTGGCTCGGCGATAAGATCGCATTTTGACGCAAACGAATTTGCGCGCATCGTTTGGAAAGCCAAGAGACAAGACTCGAACAAACGCGCAGCGAAAAGCGCCGGGGGAATTATCTCCCGACGCAATGAGAGTGAAAGTAAACAAATAAACATTAAGAACGAAAGAAGCAAGATACCATGACAAAGACATCTGAAAACAGGGGTAAAACCCCAACAATGCTGACATTAATCGTCTGTGTCGGCGCGTTGCCATTCCTCTACGGAGTAACCGGGTGCAACACTACGAAGCCCGTCAGTTATAACCAATCATCCACCACGATGGAACCCGTCGGCCTGGTCGGTCCGCGCGGCCCTCAAGGCCCGCCCGGCCCCGCGGGGGCGGTAGGTCCAATCGGATCGACGGGCGCCCCTGGCGCAGGCATCGCCGGCCCCGCCGGCGAACAGGGTTCTCCCGGACTGACGGGCACGCAAGGTCAGGTCGGAGCGACGGGTGCTCAAGGCGCTAGCGTGGCCGGTCCTGCCGGTGATCAGGGTCCTTCGGGTCCCATCGGCATCCGCGGCCCAACCGGAGCGACCGGCGCCCCAGGTAACCTGGCGGTGGGTCCTGCTGGCGAAGTTGGTCCTACCGGTCCTGCCGGAGCACAAGGCGTCGCCGGAGACACAGGCGCTCAAGGTGCCAGCGTGGTCGGTTCTACCGGCCCAGTTGGTCCTGCCGGCCCTGCCGGAGCACAAGGCATCGCCGGGGATACCGGCGCTCAAGGCGCGACTTTGGTCGGTCCTAAAGGTCCTGCCGGCCCTGTCGGACCAGCCGGAGCGCAAGGCGTAACTGGAGACACGGGCGCTCAAGGTCCGACACTCGTCGGTCCTAGCGGCCCCGCTGGTTTCACCGGTTCCGCCGGCCAGCAAGGTCTGGCTGGACCGACCGGTGCCCAAGGCAGCACCACAGCCGGAGTCGTTGGCCAAGTTGGCCCTGCCGGTAACGCTGGCCCGCAAGGCGCAGTCGGAACGACAGGCGCGCAAGGCAGCACCCTGGGTGTCGTCGCCGGCGCAGTTGGCCCTGCCGGCGAAGCAGGCCCGCAAGGCCTCGTCGGAGCAACCGGCGCACAAGGCCCCGCTGGTGTGGTGGCCCGCTGGACCCTATATCGGGACTTTCGGTTCGATTACAACCGCTCGGAGCTTCGGGCTTCTGAGATGAGAAAGGTGTCCGAGATCGTGTATTACCTGAAGAAAAACCCGTCCCTGAACGTCGGACTTGACGGCTCAATGGACCCGCGCGGCACCGATCCTCGCAACCAGGACTTGAACAACCGCCGCGTCAACGCCATTCGCGACGCGCTGGTCGAAGCTGGAGTGCCGGCTTCCAAGATCCAAATCGGCTCGTTCGGCAACACCGAGCTCGTGCGCGACCGTCGCGTGCCAGCGCTGATCTGCACCGCCAATTAACCGGACGGCGTTTCCTCAGAACGGTTCTATCGGGGAGTCTCCCTCGCGTCTTGGATGCGGAGGAGATTCTCCGTCGAAATGGCGGTGGCTATTCCAACAGAGCCATGAGTGAGATTGGCAGGTTCGGCTCGTTGAACAGGCTCCGTAAAACGTGCCGGGCGCCGGGGCTTTGACTCACATTTTTAATCACCCGCGGTAGGGTTACACCCCATAGCAAAGGGCCGCGCCTGCGCGTAGCGTGCCGTTGTAGATGAAGATTATCACGCAAAAACGAAAGACCGAATATGATGACTAAGAGCAATGCAGTCGTGGCGATTTACAAATCCCACACCGAAGCCGAAGCCGCTGTCAAGGAATTGCAGCAATCGGGTTTTGACATGAAGAAACTGTCCATCGTGGGACGCGACTATCACACGGATGAAAACGTCGTCGGCTACTACAATGCCGGAGACCGCATGAAATACTGGGGAAAAATGGGCGCCTTCTGGGGCGGGATATGGGGATTGTTGTTCGGCTCCGCGGTCTTTTTGATTCCAGGCGTCGGGCCGTTGGTCGTGGCGGGGCCACTCGTCGGTTGGATCGTAGGAGGTCTTGAAGGCGCGGTCGTGGTAGGTGGCCTCAGTGCCATTGGCGCCGGACTCTACAGCTTGGGCATCCCCAAGGACAGTATTCTGCAATACGAAACGGCCATCAAGAGCGGCAAGTTCGTTCTGATCGCCCACGGTTCCTCCCTTGAAACGGCCCAGGCCCGAAAGATCATTAGCGACACCAACCCGGAGGCAGTCGAGGACCATCAGCCGGCATGCACCGACGCTGAGGCGTGCGGGGTGGGAGCATAGTGTCGATGCACAACGAGATTTACGATGAAACGAAAATCACCAAAACGAAAATCACCATTATGAAAAACACATTCCTAGTCATCACCTTCTTCGCAATCGCCGCCTTCGCGGTGGGCTGCAAGCCATCGGAGGAGCAATCGACCTCTCAGCAGCTTGACAAGGTCAAAGCCGAAACGAAAGCAGACGCGCAAGAGATCAAAGACTACACCTTCGCACAAAGGGCTGAATTTGTGGCAAAAATGCAGGGCCAGTTGGACGCTCTCAATAAGGATCTGGACACGCTTTCCGCCAAAATCGAAAGCTCCAGCGATGCGGTCAAGGCCGAGGCCAAACCCAAGCTCCAAGCCTTGCGCGACCAGGCGGCCCTCTTGAACAAGCAACTGGATGACGCCAGGAATGCGACCGAGTCCACCTGGGACACTGTCAAAGCCGGCACCGAGAAAGCCTACGACGCCTTGAAGGACGATTTCCAACAAGCCCGGCAGTGGGTCAGCGACAAAATCGCGCCTTGAAGGGGAACTGACTTCCGGCAAATCAACGTCAAAGACGAGAGATAGAAGCAGCAAAAGCAAAGAGTTACCGACATAACGAAAGGAATATTTAATATGAAGACAACACATTCGGAAATGATAGAGACAGTGAAAGACAAGATTGTTGTCGCAATCAAAGGATCGGGAAACATCGTCCAGGCGACAGTCGATACTGTGACTCACATTCTAGCCACAACGATCAAAGACGCCGGCAAGGTGGGCACGTCCGTGACCGATGTCATTGCCAATGTCGCCAGCGGCGCGATCCGTGGCGCGGCGCAGATCGGGGCTGACCTGGGACATGCCGCCAAGGGAATCATGCTGGGGGTGCTCCGCGGTTCCAAAGAAGCCGGCACGGCGGTTTTGGATACCATCCGCCACACCGCCCATGTTGCGATACGTGATACGGCCGAGGTCGGGGGCGACGTTGGAGCCGCCGCCACTGGACTGGTCGCCGGGGCGATCGATGGCGCCAAAGAATTGGGAGTCAGCGCCGAGGACGCCGCGGCGGCGGCCGCCGACGGTGCTCTCAAAGCGGCGGGGGAAGTGGGATCGACGGCTGTTGGCGCCGTCCGCAAGGCAGTGACCAAACCCATCAACGGCGTTAAGGTCGTGCTGACAGAACCGGAAATGGCTCTGTCCAACAATTAAACGGGCGAATCACCGTGGACTGGCGCGCCTTCGCGCCAGTCGAAAGTAATTCCAAAGCAAACTGAAAGAAAGATTATAGGTATTACAAGCTTATTATGAGCAGAATTGTCTCTCTGGCCCTGCTCGTTTGTGGGGCCGCACTCATCCTCATTGGCGTCAACGCCACATACTCTTTCAGATCCGACGTGTCGAGCTTCTTTACCGGATCACCGACCGACAAACCCGTCTTGATATTCATTGGAGGCGCCGTTGTCGCCGTCATTGGCCTGGCATCCATGTTTCACATTTGGAAAAAAGCTTGATTGCGCCTCCGCTTTTCACCGTCGCCGCCCGAACCGCTGGCGGGCGGGCGCGACGATCCGCAACCACACCCACCAACAAATTTTGTCCGCCGCTGTCAATGGAATCGAAGCCTTTCCTGTCGAGCTCGAAGTCAACCGGTTGGGGGGACACGACGGTCGTGATTATTGAGACGATCCCCCCAAATACTCCGTTTTGCTCACATGGCTCGTAGGCGAACGCCACTGCCATGGTCTGGTTGATCTCCCGATGGCTGCCTCACCAGCAATTCACCATCTACATGGAAGAGAAACGCAGCGAAGAAATGCGGTTTGGTGGATTCACTACGGAATTAGGGGTTACGGTTCGCTGACGCGGTAGAAACGGCAGGGATAGCTCGTCCACTGCGCATCGCGGAAATAAT
The DNA here is from genome assembly GCA_049517295.1 of Verrucomicrobiota bacterium. GTDB lineage: Bacteria > Verrucomicrobiota > Verrucomicrobiia > Limisphaerales > Palsa-1400 > JBEKSF01. The sequence goes on along the minus strand of JBEKSF010000087.1, from coordinate 3,973 downwards.
TCGTGCCGTTGCTCAAGGTATTGGTCGCGACCGGAATCCAGACCGAATTGGCGAGGTTAGTGCATGCTTCAACCACAATGGTGGCGTTAGTTGGTCCGGTAATGTTAAAACCAAATTGCCCGCCGGCCGCAGTCACCAAGGCTATGGTGATGGGTTGGGTGACTGCGGTAACAATAATCTCGCCATTGCCCTGTGAATCGTCCGGGCTGGCAACGCCGGAAACCTCGGTGATATCCATTATTGCCGATGAATCGATGTAGGACCCACCACCGCCACCGCCCCAGGCACCAGTGGGGTCTTCGTTTGCATCGTAGCTAACATTGCCGCCACCGCCTCCGCTGTAGCCGCCACCGCCACCGCCTCCAATGGTATAGACGCCGCTGCTGCCGCCCCCGCCATAGCCGCCGGGGGTGCCAAAGGCGCCGGTACCACTGAAGCTCCCGCTGCCGCCAGCGCCGCCGTTCAAGAAGCTGGCACCGCCATTGCCGTAGTACAAGCCGGCACCATTGCCGCCGCCGCCAAAGCCGTTGCCGGCATAGCCGCCGCCACCGCCACCGCCATAGTCGGCGCCGGGGCCGCCGCCACGCCCGTTAGCCCCGCCGGAGTACGGGGAGTATCCGCCATCGCTGCCATCGGTGCCCGTGTTCCCATCACCACCAGCGAAATCCCAGCTTCCACCGCCCCCTCCGCCAGCAATGACTAACGGCGTGCTCTCGTTTACGACGAAACTGCCGCCGCCACCGCCGCCGCCACCGCCGCCAGTGCCGCCGCCGGTGCCGCCAACTAAGATTGTCAGCGTAGTTGAGTTTGTGAAATTAAATTGGCCTTCCATTTCAGCTCCGAGGCCCCCGCCGGGGCCGCCTTGAGCGCCGTAAGCAGTTATGTCGTAAACGCCTGGGCTCAGGGTTATATTCGTCTCCGAGCCGGCAAACAGAAAAATGTTCCGACTGGCAACAGGAAGCAGGACGGACAGGGTCACACTGCCGCTGACACCGGCGTCGGTTGCGGTGATGGTCGTGGGACCTGGGGCCAAGGCCGTGGCCATGCCGTTGGTGTTGATGGAGGCAACGCCTGGATTGCTGCTGCTCCAAACCAGACCATTGGTCACGGCAAGGCCGCTCACGGATCCGTCGGAGAAGTATCCGGTCGCGGCAAATGCTTCGTTCGTGCCGATGGCTATGCTGGAGTTGGCCGGGCTGACGACGATGTTCGTCAGGAACGGTCCGGAGACTGCGGTAATAATAATCTCGCCGTTGGGTGAAGCGTCGAGACTGGCGATGGAAGCCTCGTTGACGATAGCTATTGCAGACGAGTCAATAATGGAACCGCCGCCACCACCACCGCCGTTGCTGTAACCGCCGCCGCCACCACCGCTGTAACCGCCGCCACCGCCGCCACCGCCAAAGCCGGCACCGCCGCCGCCACCAAAGCCGCCCGGGCTGCCGGGGTAGTAGTTGCCGCCACCAACTCCGTCGCTCAAGAAGCTGCCGCCGCCGCTGCCGCTGCCCGTCAAGGAGGCACCACCGGGGCCTGCGCCGCCGCCAACGCCACCGCTGCCGCTATAGCCACCGCCGCCGCCACCGTCGCCGTCGTCAGAGCCGCCGCTACCGCCGTTGCCGTTGCTGCCACCACCACCGCCGCCGCTGTAACCGCCGCCGTTTCCGCCAGTGCTGCCGGTATTGCCGATTCCACCGTTTCCACCGGTGCCGGCACCCCCACCGCCGCTGGCAACAACCAGTGGTATGTTAGCATTCACAACAAAACTGCCGCCCCCTCCTCCACCGGGGCCGCTGCCGCTGCCGCCAGCGCCGCCTACTAATAGAGTCAATGTTGTCACACTCGTAAAGTGGAATCCGGCTTCCATTTGAGCCCCGAGGCCGCCGCTGTCACCGTCGCCGTTGGAACCACCCTGAGCACCATAGGCAGTGATTTCGTAATTGCCTGGGTTCAAGGTGATGTTCGTCTCCGACCCGGTGAACAGGTACTGACGAGTTTGGGCTGAACCAGCATGCGCTGCAAACAGCACGGTGGCTGCAACTATACAGGCTGCGTTGAGCGAATAGGATTGGGGATGGATGAAGAAGTTGTATTTTGTTTTCATACCGTTTGACATCTCCCATTTGGTTTGATGCTCACGACCGGTGTTGGACATTTTCGCGATTTTCTTCCTGCTCCACAGGTGTGCAAGACTTTTTTTCAGTCCAACCCCAGCTTTTTTCTGGTACAGGGCTGTTTTGATTCTTTTTTGGGATTCCAATGCCATTTTATCTACCGGATGAGAACACCTCAAGCTAAATTTAGAGCCTCACTTTCCTTTCCGCCATGTCGGAAAGGGCGCGCCAGCGTTAAGGCCATCGCGAGCGGATGATGGAGACCAGAGGCCATGCCACTATGCAGGTGTCAATGGTATTGTCATATTTTAAAACACGAGGATAGCCGCACTGTGTTCTTTTGCGGCATAATCCACACTTGTATTCAACTTATTATCAACTACTTGCAACCACCCGCCGTTTCCAATGCCGCAAAAACACCCCCCGTTTTTCGCCCTTTTCGTCCTCAATGCCAAAATGCCACTTTCCCCTTTCTTTTGCGGGGTGTTCCAGGATGGATTCCACCATTCCGACCGAAGTCAGTCCTTCCCACCTGGCCTTGTCGGCGAACCGATGCGCCCGAACGGCCAACTTTCGATTCAGAAGAATTCCTGATTTGACTTATCAGGGCGGTTGGGGCAAAATCACTGCGAGCCGAGCAGAACGATGAGCGCCCTAATCATACCATGCTGCATCAAGAAGGACTGGAATCTCCAGTGCCTCAACAGGCTTCTCCGTAGCGTCAAAGATCAAAGGCGGAGCCGCCATAGTGGCTCAAACGGAGCAAGGAACAGAAACAGAAAGCATAAAATTGTGAATACAAAATTAGGCCAATCAGCTCGGAATACATGGGAGGTCTTCATGCCCGCGATCCTTCCATGATGTTGATGAAAGCAAATGGATGTCACCTATGAAAAAAACATTGCCCGTCCTTTTAAGTATGCTTTTCTTGGCGGCACCGGCGGCGCGAGCCCAATTGCAGTATACTGTAAATGCCAACAATACCGTCACCATCACCAATTACATTGGGCCCCCTTGGGCTTTGACCATTCCAACGAACATCAACGGCCGGACCGTCACCAGCATCGGAGACTCGGCATTCGAGGCCAACACCGGCCTGACCAGCGTGACGATTCCAGGCAGCGTCACCAGCATCGGAGAAGAGGCGTTCTTAGGATGCCACAGCCTGACCAACTGCACGATTCTCGGCAGCGCCACCAACATCGGGCCTTTTGCATTCGAATCTTGCGCTAGTCTGACCAGCGTGACGATTCCCGCCAGCGTCACCAGCATCGGAGAAGGGGTGTTCGCGGGCTGCGCCAGCCTGACCAACTTCACGATTCCCGGCAGTGTCACCAACATCGGGCCTTTTGCATTCGAATCTTGCGCTAGTTTGACCAGCGTTACGATTCCAGTCAGCGTCACCAACATCGGGGAGGAGGCGTTCACATTCTGCACGAACCTGACCAGCGTGACGATTCCAGTCAACGTCGCCAGCATCGGGGATTTCGCGTTCGCTTACACCGGCCTGTCCAGCGTCACCATTCCCGACAGCGTCACCAACATCGGAGTTTCTGCGTTTTCTGACTGCCCCAACCTGACGTCGATAAGGGTGGATGCAGGAAATCCGGATTATAGCAGCGTGAACAGAGTCTTGTTCGACAAGAGCCAATCCGCGCTTATTGAATATCCCGGGGGCCTGGACGGAGATTACACGATTCCCGCCAGCGTCACCACCATCGGGGATGATGCGTTTGAGGATTGCAGCAGGCTGGCAAGCGTTACGATTCCGGCTCTCGTCACAAACATCGGGCAGTATGCCTTCGACGGCTGCACCAGCCTGGCCAGCGTCACGATTCCAAATGGCGTCACAAACATCGGGA
>JBEKSF010000086.1:0-24941 GCA_049517295.1 Verrucomicrobiota bacterium | reverse complement strand
GAACCGCCTCCGTACTCTGTGGTTCCATAGAGAGTGTCGCCCGATACAACCAGACCGCCAGTCGGATTAGCTCCAGTGCTGCCGCTGTAGTAGAAAGCTTGCAAAGTGGTAAAGTTCGAGCCATTTGTATCGACCGCGAACAGCGTGCCATTCCCGCCTGAGTTGCCGCCGTCTGACGCCGTTCCATAAAGGCTGTTGCCCAACATAACCAATCCTCCCGATGGATTGGCGCCATCGCTGTTCTCTTCGTCTCCATAACCATCGGGATAGGCCGCCGAAAAAGTATGCACGATCATGAAATTCGAGCCACTAGTGTTGATTGCGAACAGCGTGCCATTGCTATTGGCGCCCCCTTGCGACGCCGATCCATAGAGAGTGTCGCCCCATAATAACAAACTGCCACTCGGATGATCTCCGTCGTTGTTGGTAAAACTATACAGTGTCGTTAACGGCACGATTTCCGTATAATCGCCCGTGACAGTCGTGGTCCCCCCGGTTGTGATCGTGACAGTTTGACTGGCGGGCGTGGTCCAGCCCGGAATCGGAGTGAACGAAACCGTGTGACTCCCCGATGATATATTGGTCACGGTCATCCCGCTATATTCAGTTGCGCCGCCATCCACTTGCCACAGGGCGCCAGCAACGACCGCCTGATACGGGCTGATTGTCACCTCCAATGACCCTGCTTGAACCGGCCAATAGCACGGCCCGGCCGAAAGACCGGCGAAAGGAGAACTCCATCCGCTCGCTCCTGACCAATAACAGATCGTGGCGTTCGTGTCATACTCGAACACCGTCGCATCGGCGTTGGGAGCGTCGCCCGCGAAATCGACGGTCGTAAGGCCGTAGCAGAATACGAATGCAAAGTCTTCGATGTTGGTGACACTGCTAGGGATCATAATGTTGGTGAAGTTGCAGCCTGCAAACGCGCTGTTTCCGATGTCGGCCACGTTTGTGTCTAGGGTCACGTTGCTCAGGTTGGTACAGTCCGCGAACGCCCCATCCCCAATGCTGGTGACGCTGTTGGAAATCGAATAAGACGTTGCGACGTTGCCTGCCGGGTATTCAACGAGCGTGGTCTGGCTCTTGTCGAACAAAACTCCGCCTACGCTGCTATAGGCGGCGTTCATCGGAGCCACCGCTATTGCTGTCAGATCGAAACAGTTCGCGAAGACGCCGGCGCCGATGCTGGCGACGCTGCTGGGAATGGGAATACTCGTCAGGCTGGAGCAGTAGTCAAATGCATAATCTCCGATGCTGGTGACGCTATCGGGGATCGTGACGCTGGTCAGGTCGTCGCAGCCAACAAACGCCCAGCCTCCAATGTTAGCAAGGTTTGTGCCTAGGACGATGTTGCTCAGGCCGTAGCAGTAGCCGAACGCATATCCCCCGATATCGGTGACGCTGTTGGGAATCGTGACGCTGGCCAGGGCAGTCATGACGAACGCATCGTCGCCGATCGTGGTGACGCCATTGCCAATCGCGATATTGGTCAGACTCGTGCAATAATAGAACGTATCCGCCCCAATGCTGGCCACCCTGCCGGGAATGGTGGCGCTGGCCAGGGCGGTGCATTCCTCGAACGCCCCTTCCCCAAGGCTGCTGACGCTGCCGGGAAGGGTGACGCTGGTCAGGCCGGCGCCATAGAACGCCTCCTGCCCTATGCTGGCCACACCGTTGGAAATCGTGACGTTCGTCAGGCCGCCGCATTCGTAGAACGCATAGTCTCCGATGCTGGTGACACGACCGGGAATAGTGACGCTGGTCAGGCCGGTGAACGCGAACGCATTGGTTCCGATGCTGGCGACGTTTGTGCCAATGGTGACATTGGTCAGGCTGACGCAATCGTAAAACGCATCCTCTTTGATGTTGGTGACGCCGTCGGGAATCGTGATGCTTGTCAGGCTGTAGCAGTAGTCAAATACATAATCTCCGATGCTGGTGACGTTTGTGCCGATGGTAACGTTGCCCAGGTTGGTGCATAGGCAGAACGCCTCCTCCCCGAGATTGGTGACGCTGTTGGGTATTGTGACTCTCGCAAGGCTGCAGCAATTATAGAACGCCTGGTCGCCGATGGTGGTAACGCCGTCGCCAATCGTGACATTGGTCAGGCTCGTGCAAAAATAAAACGCATTGGTTCCAATGTCTCTGACGCTGGTGGGGATCTCGACGCTGGTCAGATTGGTGCAATCGGCCAATGCTTCGACTCCGATGCCGCTGACGCTGCTGCCAATCGTGATGTTAGTCAGGCTGGTGCATTCATAGAACGTGTATTCTTCGATGTTTGTCACGCCGTTGGGGATCGCAATGCTCGTCAGCCCGTAGCACTCGTAGAACGCATCCAACCCGATGCTCGTGACGCTGTTGGGGATCGTGACGCCGGCCAGTTTGGGGCAGTCACCAAACGCTCCCTCCCCAATGGTGGTGACGCCGTTGGGAATCGTGACCCGGGTCAGGCTGGAGCAGCCATAAAACACCCAGTTTCCAATGCTGTTGACGAAGTTGGAAACGGTCACAGCGCCGCCAGAACAGGCGTATCCGCTCAACGTGATCGTTCCATTGTTGGTTGTGTAGGTGAATTGAGCTTGCGCTGCCGAACTGGCCAGCAGCAGCAAGCTGGAAAAAAAGAGCCACGTTCTTTTCATAGGTTCATTTCAAATGTTTACGGTATATGATAGGAAAACCGGAGCTTCGCGCCGCGGGCGGCATCCGCCAGTCGTCTGGTTGAGCGGATTGCTGGTGTTGGGCCAGGCTCAAATTGGCCCCCGTCTGGCCGCCCCCGGCCTCCGTCGGCGTGCGGTTGCGGATGGTGTCGAAGGCTTCGGTTAGTTGTTTGGCCGTCCTCATCGGCGTCGTGTCATTGCGACTGCCGGAAGCCTGCCATCCCACCGGCCACTTTGCAAGCCTTGCTCCTTATCGCTCCGCGCCGTAGTGGCTCTCGCATTACTTGCCGGAAAAGGCCATGTAGGAGTGTGGCAGGATGGTAAACGTGAAGGACGTGCGTGGAGGGGCGGTATTCGCGCCGCGACTGCCGATTCCACCGAAGCCGCGACCCGTCGCGGCAGGGGCGATGTCTTTGCCGTTAATTAGGTCGTGAATCTCCGCCACTGTGCCCGCGATGGAGACGGTGACGTCCGCCGCCGTCGCCAGGTAATTCTGCACGATAAACGCACCGTTATCGTAACGGAATAGGGCGACCTGCGCAGGCGCGCTTTCAATCCGAATGGGTTCGGCTGAACCAAGCGCGGCCCGGATGACCGAAAGCACGGCGGGTGGAAGAGCGTAGAGGTCGGCGGGATCATTCGGAATGGTGAGGACGTAGAATTTGCCTTTAGAGTAATCGCAGGAAATGACGATGGGATAGGTCGTGCCGCCCGGGGTCACTCCCATGACCTCGCCCCATGCGTCGTGGGTCAAGACGTTGAAGTACTTGATTTCAGGGATGAGGATGTCGCGCGAGGCCTCGAATGGATCGGGGCCCGCGGCGGCGCCTCGTCCGAATCCACGGCCTGCCCGAAACGGTGCGCCGGGGCCGCCGGCGAACGCAAAGCGTCGCACGGCCACTGTGGCGCCGGTGGTTTCGAGTTCGCAGATGTTTTCGATGCCCCTGCCTTTCATCGCGCGCACGAAGCCGGACGTAACGCAAACAGATTTGCCATCTTTGAGCCGCGACTGGATTTTGTGAATGATTTGCGAGTCCGATTTGGCCTGCTCGGTCAGCAGAACCATGTCGGCATCATTCGGGAATTGCGGCAAGATGTCCATTGGCAGCCCAATCATGCCCAGGTAATCGTGGAGAAACTCCTCGCCGGTCGCGTGATAGGGTGTGTAAGTTTTTATGCCGGCCGGTCTGCCCATGTTGACCAGCACGTTATCAACTTGGCCGAGGGTGTAGCCGGCGATGTCGGCGAACGTGGGGTTGTCATCGTTGGTGCCAAGCGCCTTCTGAAGACCGCCCAGGTTGAGGCTGGTCGGTTGGCCGGCCCAAGGGCGGTTGGTGATCGCGCTAGGCCGGACTGGCGCGAGCATGCCGGAGTAGTTGAAACAACACATCTCGGGGCAGCGGGCAAACACCGTATCCAGCAGTTGCTCGGAATAGCGGTCAATCGGATTGGCGCCACCCTGGTCAACCCAGCCGCCCTTGTTGACCCCGGCCTTGAGGTTGTCCATGAACCGCATGATGTCGTAGCTCAGGTACGGTTGAAGATGCTGTTCCTGTCCCTCCCAAAGGCGGGATTCCGTGCCGGAGAACATGCCGTCGGCGATGAACGGGACCTTCTCAGTGTCATTGCCCATGCCGGCATACTGGTCATACCAGTTGGCCATCTTGATGATCACTTTGCACTTGGGGTTAACGGCTTTGGCGGGCTTGACGATGAGGTTTCGCGTCACCTCGCGCAGGGTTTCAAGGCGGTATTGTGTCCAGGATTTATTCCCCTTTGCCTTGATGTCGTAATCGGTCTTGCGGTCGAAGAAGAAGTAGTCGTCGAGAAGAATTTCATCGAAATGGCGGGCCGCCAGTTCCACCGCCTTGCGGGCAAAGTCCCGGTTTTCCGGATCCGCGTAGTCGAAGCCCTGGTAACCGTTGGCTTCGCTGATGCTAAATGCCAGACCGCCACAAACCTGCTCGCCCTGGTCCTGGTAGAACTTCTTGAGTTTCTCCAGGCCCGCTTCATCAACCAGCCTGTGGTTGCGCATGACCTCGATGTAGATTTTGTCGATCTTGAGATTGCGGGTCAGGTTGGACCAGGACCGGGCAGGGTCGAGGTTGCCGTTCATCAGGCCTTGCACCGTTCCTTGCACCGCGTAGGTGGAGACGATGAAGCTCCTGTAATTGCCTTGGGACCGGACAGGGATGGCGAAGGTTGTGATTGCCAGAAGGACGGCCAGGAGTTGAGCGCTTTTCATGGAAATCACCGTTGCCGTTTTGGCCCCGGTCGGGTCGCCGCCGGCCTGCGTCTGCGTGCCGTTGCCGATGGTGTCGAAGTTTTCGACGTGTTGTTTGGCCGTCCTCATGCGTGTCGTGCCGTTGTGATAGACGGGAGCTTGCAATCCCGCCGGCCACTTTGCAAGCCTCATCCTCCTTCCCATCAATGCCTTGCCCACTCCGGAGTCCCCTTTCCCCTTTCTTCAAGGAAATCCCGTCCATCTTTTTAATCCGTGGTTGAAATAAATCTTCAAAAATCTGCATTTTTTCCCCCAGTCGGTTTTTCCCCCTCGTGGATATGTGATCAACTCCTGCGCGTGAGGACAACTATGCTTGCCCGCCCTAGCCTTGGCGAAGGCGGGTCCATCGCCCGGCGCCCGTCGCCGCGCCGCGGCAGATCCCATTGTCGTCGCAATCCTCGCCCCGCCTCCGCCAGAGCCTGACGCCGACTTAAACGCAAAGCAGCAAAGGCCCAAAGCCGCGAAGCAAATTACAAATGACAAATTCTCAATGGATTCTCTCGCACGGATGCGGCGAGGTCTCAGAGAAGAAAGCGATGATGTTTGCCTTCTCCGCTCCGCGTTCTGCGCGAAATGCGGGCTTGGGGGTTTGGTCTCCGTCTTCGAAGCTTTTTTCGTCCCTTTCGTCCTTTCTCGTCCCTTCCGCCGCCATGACCACAACCTTTCAACAATTCCCTCTATTCCCATTTTTTCAACCCTATTTCCAAGTGATTGCCACCCAGCGCATAACACCCAACCCATTGCGCCAAAGCCACTTGCAACACAATCGGACGGCGTCCCCATTAGCAAGACTTTTCAACTATTAACACTATTTTAATTTTTCCACGTTTTTATGAACGACAAGCACCCCTCTCCTGCCCTTCCACTGCTCGTCGGTCCACCCTTCGCGCCCTCCCGCCGTCCCTTGCCGCCAGTTGCTCAAGCCCGATGGCGCCCGGCCGGACGACCGTCGCGCAAGACAGATGCCGAGCGAGACGGCTTGACTTTCCGGGCGATTGCCTCTTTCTTTGCCGTGTGAAGATGGAGAAATGATAATATGAAATTCCCGTCCCTTTATGCGACTTTGCTTTTGTCGGGCGTGATCGCCGCCTGCGCCCCCCTTGCCGCGCAAACCCCCGCCGCCTCCACCAATGCCGGACCGCTCATTGTGTTCGACGACAAGGGGTTCGATTTCGGCAAGGTGGCCAGCGGCGAGTTGGTCAAACACACCTTCATGGTTACCAACACCGGCACCGCCCCATTGGAAATCACCAATGTCCACCCCGGCTGCGGCTGCACGACCGCCGGCAATTGGACCCGTCAAATCGCTCCGGGCCAGACCGGCAGCATCCCCATTCAATTCAACAGCCGGGGCTACCAGACCAGCGTCACAAAATCCATTTCAGTTTATTCCAATGCCAAAAACGAGCCCAACGCCATCCTGCTGCTCAAGGGCGTGGTTTGGAAACCCATCGAGGTCAGCCCTCAGACCGCCGTCATCAGCATCCCGCCCGACTCCACCAACGGCTCCTCGACAACCGTGCGCATCACCAATCAGACCGATCAGCCGGTGGCCTTTTTTGAGCCTACAAGTTCCAACCCATCGTTTACGGCCGAGTTGAAGACAAACAAGCTGGGCAAGGAATATGAACTGGTCGCCACCGCCCTGCCTCCCTTCATGGTCGGCAACACCCCGGCAACCATCAGTATCAAAACCTCCCTCACCAACACGCCCTTCGTCACTGTCACCGTCATGGCCTCCGTCCAGCCCGCCGTCCAGTTTTCCCCCACCTCCATCAACCTCCTGCCCTCGTCCCAGGCGCGCGGCGTGACCAATACTGTCTTCATTCGCGGCAGCGGCACCAATGTCCTCTTCTTGTCCGATGCCCAATGCTCCGACAACCGGATACAAGTCACCATACGGCCGTTGGGTATGAACGGGATGTTTAACCTGCTGGTGGCCATCCCTCCCGGCTACCAAATCGAGCAAGGCCAGCGGGTCGAAGTCACCGTCAAAACCAATCATCCCCGCTATCCCGTCCTAAAAATCCCGCTCTTCCAAACCCCCCGGCCCAATGCGGCTTTGCAGACCGCCGGTAAACACTGACCCACCCCGGATCGGGACTGTGCCGAGCCGAACTTCCACCGTTGCCAGCGTCCTGTTGGAGGCCGCGCTGGTCGTGCTGGCCGCCGCCGTCTTCGCCCTCGCAGCCAATGAGCTTTCGCCCCGCGGTCTCAAGCTGGCCCGCAACTATTTTCCCGCCGGCTCCAACCAATCCGCTCCCCTGCCCAAACCCAAACCGCTGCGGCCGCCCCCTGCTGTGGCCGCCACCAACGCGGCGCCTGCCGCCGACGAAACCGACCAGCGCTTGAAGGGTAAAGGGCTTCAACCCATTCACCGCGCCGACGCCGAACGCCTCTTTCACGACCCTCGCTACCCCCAAGGGCTTCTGGTCTTTGTCGATGCCCGCGACGAGGATCACTTCCACCAAGGCCACATTCCCGGCGCCTACGAATTGGACCCGTATTACCCGGAAAAACAACTCGGCAACGTCTTTCCCCCCTGCCAAGCCGCCGACCAGGTCGTCATCTATTGCAACGGTGGCGATTGCGACGACGCCGACTCCGCAGCCATTCTTCTGCGCGATTCCGGCATTCCGGCCAACAAGCTCTTCGTTTACGCCGGCGGCTACACCGAATGGACGGACAACCATCTGCCGATCGAGCGCGGCGAGCGCAACAGCGGCGACATCACCGGCCAAACCAAATGAATCCCCCCTCGCTCTTGCAAAACAGGGCCATCGACTTCGCCACACTCGCCGCCCGATGGCTGCTGGGCGCGCTCTTCATCCATACCGGCCTGGAGAAAGCGCTCGACCCCGTGGCCTTCCTCAAACTGGTGCGGCAGTACGACTTGGTGCAGACGCCATTCCTGTTGAACTCGATTGCCGCCGGCTTGCCGTGGTTCGAGGCCTTTTGCGGCGCCCTCCTGCTCCTGGGCATCGCCGTGCGCGGGACCGCCTTGACCCTGACGGCCCTCCTGATCCCCTTCACCGCCCTGGTGTGGCATCGCGCCCTGGTATTGCAGGCGGCCAAAGCCATCCCATTTTGCGCCGTCAAATTCGACTGCGGCTGCGGCACCGGCGAAGTCTTTATATGCGGCAAACTGCTCGAGAACTTTGGCCTGATCCTCCTCTGCCTGTGGCTGCTCAATGGCCGCGGCCGCGGCTGCGCCATTCGCTACACCTTGACTAGTGACTCCTCTGCTTCATTAAGATGTGACACCGATGCTTCATGAGTGTTGCCGGGGACGATGTTCCGGGTGGCGCTGGACAATAAACATCTCGTGCTCGCCACCATCTGCGGCAAAATGCGCAAACGCTGGGTGCGCCTGACCGTCGGCGACCGCGTGAAAATGGAGATGTCGCCCTGCGATTTGGATAAGGCCCGCATTACGTGGCTGCTCAAACAGAGCGTCGAATGTTCCTGACAGGGTTTGAATGGTTTGTGCTTCAAGTATGGCCGCCTCCGTGTTTTAATGGCGACAAATTAGAACACGCTTATGGCCAAAAAACTTGAAATCATGACCACAACGGGAGGAAATCCCGTCGCTGACAATCAGAACTCCATCACCGCCGGCCCGCGCGGCCCGCTGCTGATGCAGGATTATCAATTGCTCGAAAAGCTCGCCCACCAGAACCGCGAGCGCATTCCCGAGCGCACCGTTCACGCCAAAGGCACAGCGGCTTACGGCACGCTGACCATCACGCATGATATTGCCGGATACTCCAAGGCGGCCGTTCTCAAGAAAGGCGCCAAAACCGAGGCTTTGCTGCGCTTCTCCACCGTCGCCGGCGAGCGCGGCGCGGCGGACGCCGAGCGCGACGTGCGCGGTTTCGCGCTGAAGTTTTACACCGACGAAGGCAACTGGGATATGGTGGGCAACAACACGCCCGTCTTCTTTATCCGCGATCCCTACAAGTTCCCCGACTTCATCCACACGCAGAAGCGGCATCCGAAAACCAACCTGCGCAGCAACACCGCCGCGTGGGATTTCTGGTCGCTCTCGCCCGAGTCGCTGCATCAAGTGACGATTCTCATGTCCGATCGCGGCCTGCCCAAGAGCTTGCGCCACATTAATGGCTACGGCAGCCACACCTATAGCCTTATCAACGCCAAAGACCAGCGCTTCTGGGTGAAGTTCCACTTTAAGACGCTTCAAGGCATCCAGTTCATGACCAATGAAGAGGCGGAAGCCGTGGTCGCCAAAGACCGCGAGAGTTCGCAGCGCGATTTGTTCCAGGCCATCGAACGCGGCGAGTTTCCCAAGTGGCGCTTCTGCGTGCAAATCATGCCCGAAAAGGACGCCGAAACCTACCGATGGAATCCGTTCGACCTGACTAAAGTCTGGCCGCACAAGGATTACCCGCTGATTGACGTTGGCGTGCTGGAGTTGAACCGCAATCCGGAAAACTATTTCGCCGAAGTCGAGCAATCGGCCTTTAGCCCGTCGAACATCGTGCCCGGCATCGGCTTCTCGCCGGACAAAATGCTGCAGGCGCGCATTTTCTCTTATGCCGACGCCCATCGTTACCGGATAGGCACGCACTATGAGATGCTGCCGGTCAACCGGCCCAAAGTTCCTGTGCGAACCTATCACGCCGACGGCCCAATGCGCTTCGACGCTCCCAAAGGCGTGGATGCCTACTACGAACCGAACAGCTTTGGCGGCCCGGTGCAGGACGCGCGCTTTGCCGAACCGCCGCTCAAGATTTCCGGCGACGCCGACCGTTACAATCACCGCGACGGCAACGACGATTACACCCAACCGGGCAACCTGTTCCGCTTGATGACCCCCGATCAGCAGCAGCGCCTGTTCAAAAACGTCGCCGCCGCGATGGCGGGAGTCCCCGAAAACATCATCCGCCGACAGCTCACACATTTCCAGAAAGCCGATCCGCGTTACGCTGAAGGTGTGGCCAAGGCCCTCGGCATGAAGAACCGCGCCGCTGGAGCGTAGTCGCAAGCCTTAACGGCCGGGCGGCGCGTTGCGTGGCCCGGCCAAAGACCATGCAAATCGCCATTACCGAAGCGGAAGAAAAGCGTTACGCCGAGCTGCAGCAAATGGCGCTCGACTTCGCCCGCCAGGGCGAAACGGAATCGCTGGCAGACATGCTGCGTCACGGCCTGCCGGTGAATCTGGCCGACGCCAGGGGCAATTCCCTGCTGATGCTCGCCAGCTATAACGGCAACCTGGAAACCGCACGAATGCTGCTCGAACACGGCGCGGAAGTGGATCGCCGCAATGATCGCGGTCAAACTCCGCTCGGCGGAGTGGCTTTCAAGGGTTTCGAGGAAATTGTCATGCTGCTGTTGGAACATGGCGCGGACATTAATGCCGACAACGGTGTTGGGATGACCCCGCTGATGTTTGCCGCGATGTTTGGCCGCGGCAAAGTCGTTGAGCAACTCAGCGCGCGCGGCGCGTCTCTCCAGCAACGCAACCGTCTGGGGTTGTCCGCGGGTTTCATTGTTCGCGTTTCTCGATGGGTCCAGCGCCTGTGTCGAAGGCTCTGAGTGCTTTGCGCGTCCGTCCCTGCTACCTCTATGCCGTCTGGGGTTCCGCGCCTCGGGCCACCAACGCCTCTTGGCCCACCTTCCACCTCACAACTCCCAGCGCCTCAGAAGCGCCCCTGCCACATAAAGCACCCCAGGTAGCGCAAGGGCGCTCACAAACCAATTCAGCCGTTTCGCAGGATGGATTACTGCAACCGCAAACAAAACCCATCCAACAAGCGACAGGGTGCCTCCCGCAAGCTCCCATCGCCACGCGCCCAGAATGCCAATAACTATCAGAGCCAGCGCGAGGAACCCAACCTGAACCGCCATTGGCTGCGTAAAGGGATTGGGCATCCCTTCGCCGATGGCGAAAAGCACGATTGTCAAGACCAGCAACGTGCCGATGATTCGAGCGGTCCAGCGACATGCCGCTGCCCATAGTCTGGTTGTATTCATAATGCTGTCGATTCGCCTGCAATTATTTATTGCGCGGTTCCTGTGGGTCACCAGAAATCGCTGCTTATACGCTAACGGGCGGCAGCCATCAAATCCGAAATGCTGACGTTCGGAGCCGCCGGGCTGTCGGTCTGACGGGCGCTGGTCTGGCCGATTCGCGCTGCCAGAAATGCGCCCAAGTAAACTTCAAGCCCGAAGACGGTGGCCACAGCCACAGCCCACATGATGTCTCGAATTTTCTTTGTTTTCATGGCTGCACCGTAGTCCTCCAATGGCTGAAGGTGTTAATCGAAAAAATTCACTGATTCATTGATGTAAACGATAAGTGCAGTTGGCAGCGCCGCCCGAAGCCGGGGCTGACCGGCTTGATGGCCGCAACGGCGTCCACCTTGATGAAGATGCCCGTGGGATTTAGTTGGTTTGGCCGGGCGTGTCGCGTTTGTCGTTCCAATATTTTGAGTCATAATCTGTGCTTGCAATCGAGCGGGAACGGTTTACAACGGCTCTTGCGGTGATCAGCAGGTGCCAGTACGTCCAAAACATTTGGACTGAATCCTACGGTTAGCCACTACAGGTATATGAATAGTTCATCGTCAGTTAAAAAGAGCGAGACTCGGATGGTGTTTCGGGTCTTGGCAGGAATCATTGCGGCCTTTCTATTGTTGATTTGGCTACCGCTGGCGTTGTCTGGAGCGTTTGCCGACACATGGGAGTCTTGCCTTTGGGGCATTGCCTCCCTCTATGCTGGTATCGGTTTAGCTGTAGGCGCTCGCACTGGCCGGTGGTATGGTGTCCGTGCCTAATCGTGTCGTCGGGATACTCGCTCTCCCAGGCTCCCGCACCACCTGAGATGCGGGTCGTCACCTGGCCTCGGCGTTGGGCCAGCGCCACCGGACGGCCCGGATTGACGACGCGCTGGAGCCAATGGCCACTGCCCCTTGAGATTCTGGTTGAGATATGGAATTTGAGAGGCCAGATTGCAGTCGTGAGCCAGCCGACCGTGGCCGTGGCTCAGCTTTGAATCGTTAGGCGACATACTTATGCCAATCAACAAGACACATGGAAGCTTTGAAGACATTCTTCGTGCTGCCGGGCCTCGGCTTCGTCCCCTCTGCCAGGCGTTGCGGAATCTGGTCGCATCATTAGACAAGGACTTTGTTGAGGTGGTGTGGTTGCGGCAGGAGATCGCCAGCTTCGGAGTGGGACCAAAAAAGATGACCGAACATTACGCTTATATCGGAATTCAAAGCTCGTATGTAAACCTCGGATTTTACCACGGGGCAGCGCTCAGGGACCCGACTCATCTCCTCGAAGGAACCGGAAAGCGCTTACGGCATGTCAAGATTCGCACCGATGCTGAGGTGAAGAATGCAGCTATTGCGGCGTTGCTTCGGAACGCCATCGATAGTCGCAGGAAACACAAACATGCAGGCTAACACCGCCCTGAAGCCAAAGCCTACCGCCCCTTGAGATTACCGTCGAAACATGAAAACTGAGAGTCCACATTGTAGGCGTGAGTCAGCCGACAGTGGCCGTAGCTCAGCCTCAGCAAATAGCCGATGCCGTTGCTCGCCAGTTGGCTGGACTGGGGGCCGGGGCCAGGGGCGTTGGATTGGGGGCACCCACTTTGATGCGGCCAACCCATATTGATAAATAACCGTGCTGACGTGAAGGCGAACTCGGCCCCATATCCGTACCGGCCGGAGAAGGCGCTGAAAATCGTGCGAGACGAGGCAGGGAAGAACGATTATGACGGCGAGATTCGTATTGTCAGATTCAGGCGCGCAGGGTGAACCGGCTCCGCCATCCTCCCCGGCGCTGGTGACATGCGGGTCCGCGTCCCGCGATTCCAGATGCTTGCGGCTTGCATGTCCCCCGGCGCTGAGCGAGCATTGGCGGGGATGGCCCGGCCTGACGCCGCCGGTCGGCGTGGCTCAGCTTATTTCGTCAGGCGGCGAGCGCACATGACTACGATTACCAGAATTACAGACCTCGACGTGGCTACCCTCCAAAGATTGCGTGCGGAGAGTTCACAGGAGGGTTTCAGATTTATGGAGCGATTATGCGAGGAGTGGGTATCCCGCGCTAATCGGTTCGATGCGCCCGGCGAGGCTTTATTTCTAGCTGTCGCTGACGGTCAGGTGGTTGGCGTCTGTGGGCTTAATCGTGACCCATACACGCACGACGCTCGCACCGGACGGGTTCGGCGGCTTTACGTCTTGCCAGATCATCGGCACAGCGGCGTTGGCCAGGCATTGCTTGAGGCTGTGATTCTACACGCCCATGACCATTTTGATTTACTGCGCGTGCGAACGGAAGGGGCGGGCGACTTTTACACAGCACGCGGTTTTCGGCGTGACGTTTTGGATACCAAAGCGACGCACGTTCTCGAACTCACGCCGCCCAACACTGCGCCGGAGCCAACGGCCACTGCCCCTTGAGATTTTGCTTGAGATATGAAATGTGGGAGTTTAAATTGCAGTCGTGAACCAGCCGCCGGTGGCCGTGGCTCAGCTTTGGAACGTTAGGCGGCAGCACACATTATGGAATACACAAACCGGCCTTGCCGTGAGTGCGGAGGTAGCGAATTCTATTCAACGGACGTATCGCTGATGGGCAATCTTACCTCACTGCTGCCCGTAAGCTTTACGTGGTCGCGCGATGTCCATTTGCGAGTATTCGGTAAGTGTGGATTGATGGAGTGGTTCGTCTCCCCAGACACCCTCGAAATACTGAAGAAGAAGTTTCAGAGAGATTCCTGAAGATGTCAGCCGTGCCGCTAAAAAGTCGCCGGAGCCAACCGCCGTTGGCGCTGGCCGTTCCGCTGTCAAGGTCAGAGGGTCGCTCTGCCGGTTCCGACGCCACCTGACACGCGGGTTTGGGCACGGCGCTCCCAGATGCCTGCGGCTTCAATGCTGGTTACCCGGCGCTGGGCAAGCTTCGCCGGGACGGCTCGGTCCCACGCTGTGCTGGAAAGCCGCCGATGTCGCAGGTCACTTCAAAACCAGCCAGCCGGGGTCGAATCAAAACCGGCCACCTCAAGGCACTTTTATCCGTATCAGGTTTCTTGACGCAAGCAAGGGTAGTGGCCGAAATCGTGGCACTTTTGGCTTGATTTTAAGGCACCTTGGGTTCAATTTTGTTCCGCGAAACATCTCAGGCGAAGATGAATACTTTTGCAAGAAGATGGGTTGGCGCGGGAATTTTCGGAACATCTATTCTGGTTGGCCTCTATTTGTATTTTTTCGGCGTGCCGTTGCATTCGTTGGTGTCGTGGTCGGAGACTAAAATTTATCATAATGGAACAATAATGATGGAGGGCGCTGTGTATAAACCACGTTGGCCGTTAATCGTATTATACTTAACTGGAGCGTTGGGGCTGTGTTTATTGCTCATACCATCAAAGAAAAGAATCCCTCCAATAATCCGGCCCACATCCAAAAGTTAGCGTCCTAATTTGAATCTTTTGGCGTTCTGCGAAGCCTCAGCAGGGCCACGCCATCGCGACGGCGCTGGGCCAGCGTCGCCGGGACGGCCCGGATTGACGATGTACTGGAGCCAACGGCCACTGCCCCTTGAGATTTCGGTTGAAATATGGCCTGTGAAAGTCCAGATTGCAGTCGTGAGCCACCCGTCTAACAATGGCGTGCCAACCGCCGATGCGCCGGTCAGTTGGACGATTTTATGAAATTCGAGTATCAGGATTGCATTTGTGCGTCGCGCTCAGCGGCGGTGGCTGAGCTTGAACGTTAGCCATTTGACATTTCACCATCAACTAGCTATTTACAACAACATGAAGACCCCAATTGCAGTCACACTAATTGTCATGGGCGCATTGCTCATCATGGCCCCGCCGCTCTCGGACTATCTCTCCCAGCGGAATCTCGTGGCCATATTGTCGCGCCCTGGAATTACGAACGCGAGTCTTGGGAATACTATGGGTGACCTTTACCACCTCGGCTGTTGGTTGACAGGCACCGCGATGATTGGCATCGCAGTCCTTTGCTCGCTTTTTTGCCGGAAGAAGGAAAGCGAACCATAAAGCACTGGCGACGCACATGGCCTAAAACCGCGCTGGAGCCAACGGCCATTGCCCCTTGAGATTTTGGTTGACCACGGCGGCAGCCCAAGGAAATCAGGCACGCGATGTCACTTCGGCGCTGGGCCAGCCTCGCCGGACGGCCCGGCTTAACATCGCGCTCAATACGGCGAATCGTAAAAGAGGTCGCCCTTCGTAACGGTACCCGACGCCGAAGGGCCTACGCGTTTGCCGCCATCGTCCACGCCGTCCTCGCCAACGCTGTACAACAGCCAGTTGGTGCCCTGCGGATGGTAAATCACCGGTCTGACGCTAAACGGGTCTCAGGGCACCTGCTGGAGATACTTTGGCACAAGTTGCTCCAGACTTGGGGGCGGACGCCCCTGCTCGCTTTGGTAACAGCGCAGGGCCAGTTCAGCCGTCAGCAGGCGCTCATGGGCGATAACTCTCTTATGCTTCATTTCCGCTTGTCGAAGTGAGCGCCATCTTTGCCACCGAGTTGTCGCCCAAGTGATGGGACTGAACCCGTTGCGGGGTTGATACCGGGAAAGCCTGTTAACGTTTCGCCGGACTTCCTCCCACGTGATTCCGGCACTGTCGATTTTCTCCAACTCAGCTATGACCGGGCGGGCCTCTTGAGGGTTAAGCTTCGGCACGAGTTTGCTGAGCGGAGTGTCGCCATGCGCCTCACACGCGATTCCTACGAGTCGATTGACGATGAATCCACCCCGGCTCATTTCTTTTCCAAACCGGATGGCGTCAACATAGCTCTGCGCCGCGTCCGCAGGGCGGTTGTCCAGTTCCCGCAGCCGCCCCTCCGCTGCCAGCAGTTGAACCAGTCGTGTCATGGCAACCAAATCACTCAGCATACCCGGAATGTTTGTCATCGCAGAATCTGCGGGCAGAGCGCACTGGCGGGTCAGGCCAAGGCGCAAGAGGCGAAGGGATTCGGAGTTGGTGGACACCAATGCCCGAAGGGCTTCGTGGCCGAGCGTCGACGCATTGCCCACATCGCGGGTCAATAACGCTGCGGCCTTCAGGAAATCGTCGTACCCATTCGGATTGGGCAGCGGCGGCGGCGGGGGCGTCCGGCCAACAGCAAGGAGCAGCACCATCAGCGTGGTCAACACGACGATGACTACGGACGCGAGCAGCAGAAGTCGAACTCTTCGCGGCATCTCTCACGGCCAGCATGGCAGAACTTCTGGTGCCGTCAACGACCATCACGGCCAGCGCCGCGCCGGAGCCGGGGCCAGGGTAAACGATGGCGAAAGGCCGGACGGGCGTGGGTAAACGTCAACCCTTGCACTTCAGACGATGGAGGATGCACTGGTTCGAGTTAGGCCGTCTGACCATGCCATGCGACGCTTTGTCAGAACCACATTATGCACAGGCATCCCATTTGGGGTTGCGATGGGTGTCTTCTACGTCTTGGTGGCTGGATGGCAAGGAGGTTTGTTGCTCGCGGCAGGCAGTGGGTTCCTGTTCGGAATTGCGATGGCTGCGTTCGCCAGCTATCAGCGGCGGCGGTTCGCTGCGCAGCGTCAAGCCTTCACCGATGAGCAGGTTCTTTACGAAGGGCCAGCGAATCATTTTTTTAATGGCGAGAGCGTGGGGGGCTGGATTTACCTCACACCCCGTCGGCTTCTGTTTCGGTCACACGCGATCAATCTTCAGCCCCATGAATTGTCGATTGATCTTTCGGACGTTTCCGAAGCACTGCCTGTGCTGACGGCCAAGATCATTCCGAACGGATTGCGGATTGTTACTCGCTCAGGTCGAGACGAGCGTTTCGTAGTTGAGGGCCACCGGAGGTGGTGTGATGAGATTACAAATGCACAAAGGCGCGTGGCCTAATCTGCTGGCCGCGTACCCTGTCCGGGCAGCAGCAAGTTCTCTCGATTTCCACCGCATCGCGGCTCATACTCCCGCCATGCGAAAGCGGGTCCAAATCGCGCTTGCCATTTTGTTCGTCGCTCTTGTTGGCGTGATCGTGTGGCGGGTGCTGCGCCCGCCGGAGCGCCAGGCGGCTTATCAGGGCAAACCGTTGAGCGATTGGCTGAGAAGCTTTGATAGGGGCAGTCATGCTCAGGAGCGCGTCACCGGAGTTGGTGTGCTGCTCGGTGACGAGGACCACACCATCAAAATCATGAAAGTCCTGCCCCATACACCAGCCTCAAAAGCGGGGCTAGTTCCTGGCCTTGTTGTTCGGAAGATTGATGGCACGACCACCGACGGCAAGCTGTTGAAGGAGTGCGTCGACATGGTGCGCGGCGCGGTCGGAACCAAGGTCAAGCTGGAGTTGGTGGACACAGCAAATAGCAAGACCAACACGGTGGAGTTGACCAGAGGGAGGATTCTGTGACCACCGTGCGGCCTTGCACGAGCGGACGCGCTCGTAACGCTTCAGCTTCATTCTTGCGCGATTGGCGGCGCGCCGCTGAGCGTCCAGTTTCGGCGCAACTTTGCGCCATTCCCAGTGTTCCACGTGAGACTATGAAAAAACTCATCGCAATGCTCGTTGTGACCGCCTGTGCGGTCGCCAGCACCGCAGTCGCCGCCACCTACTCCACTGAGGCGACCATGACACGACAACTGGACAAGGGCACCTACGAGGTGGTCGTCCGTGTATCGCAGTTGGTAGAGCGGAACGGCACGGTCACCGAGGACTTAATCTCCCAGCCCAAGATAACGTCTTCACCAGGTGTTCCAGCCAGTCTGTATTCTGGATTGCAGCCGTCTGACCGCGATTACAAAAAGAAGGAGAACGTGAGCGTAGATGTTTCTTGGCCAGAGGCTGGCAAGAGAGACTTTGCCATTTGCACGGTTGTCGTCAAACTCGGAGACAAGATTGTGTCGAAGGCCAGAATGCGGGTGACGGTGGAAGAGAAGTGAGCATGTTGCTGCCTATACGTGCCGCCACGAACACTGCCCCCTCGGCTCCCACGCCGTCGTAGATACGGGTCCACTTCCGGCGGTATCAGACGCGCGGCTTTCGTGTGGACAGATTCGGCGCTGGGCCAGCGCCGCCAGGAGCAGGGGGCCGACCGGCGTGATAGCGGTGGGCGCGGCGGCGGTCCAAGAAGATTGACTGCGCCGATGGGCGCCAGCGCCTGCGTTGGGGATTAACGGTATCTGTCAAGGTGAGCACCCGCGCAAAGCTTCCGGCTCCCCCGGTTGACGTTGCCCGGGAGTCCGTGTCAGCTCACCATTGACACAAATTCATTCCCTTGACGAACATTCCACTGCCATTCTTGCAACGAATACCAGCCACTCTTCCCCATCCCCTTTTAATGCCATCTCCGTCTGCTCTGTGCTCTCTGGGCTCTTTTGCGGCCAATCCCTGACCGAAATAAATCTCCAAAAATTCCGCGCTTTTTCCCCCAGTCGGTTTTTCCCCCTCGTGAAAATGTGATCAACTCCTGCGCGTGAAGGCATGGATGATGCCCTTATTGGGAATATCGCGGGTCGATCAAGCAGGCGCCCAAACCGCCCGCGCCACCCTTTTCCGTCCCCTTCCTCCCGGCTCGTTACTTTTGCCAATTCCCCCAAATAGAGTTGAAGAGATTCAACCCGCCGGCCCGCCGCCCAACGGCTCCTCCTTCTCCTCAACTCCCCGCTTTGCGCTCATCACGGTGCGCCGTACCCTGCGCTGCATAAGTTCCATCAACCTCTCCTTCAACGCCTTGCGTTCATCGCGCCCAACGCGGCAGATCTCCGGTCCCGCATCCCTAAAAAATAAGATACTCTTATCCATCCGCGCCAGCATTAGGACAACTGTTAAACTATTAACACTATTTTTTTCTTTTCCCTCATTTTATGAACGACAGACCCCGTTTCCCTCCCCCTTCTCCCCTCCGCGCTCCAAGCCGCTTGCGGACCTTGATGCAAAGCCCCAAAGGCCCAAAGACGCCGAGACAATTACAAATGACAAATTTTCAATGGCCAATTCCCAATGCCGAACTCATGCGCTATCGACACAGGTTTTTCTCCGTTGCCTCAGTTTCCTGTTCAAGGTTTTTAGCGCCATCTCCGTGTGCTCCGCGCCTGCGCGAGGCCTTCCCTGGTCCCCTGCGGCGCTTGCCGCTGGTTTTGCGTTGCTTCCGGCCAATTCACGCTCTTACAATGGCGCGTGCGCGGGCCAACTCGATGGCGCTTCAATTGAGAGGGCCGGCGGGCTAATGATGAGCACAGCAGTGACAGTTGCATACGTCAGCGCCGCTTGCGCGGGTGCTGTCACGCTCATAGCCGCCTTCCGGGGCTGGCGCTCCATCGCAATATGGTTTTTCGCGGCGGGCATGGTTTTGCTCGCGGCCGAAAGCACCTTCACTGGTCTGGCCACCGACGCGGCACTCGTGGGGGAGGCCTTCCGCTGGCAGGAGTGGCGTCTGATCAGCATGTCTTTTCTGCCCGGCGTCTGGCTGCTTTTCAGCTTGAGCTATGCCCGGGGGAACTACCGGCAATTCTTCAACAAATGGCGCTACATCCTTGTCGCGGCGGTGGTCTTGCCCGTCCTTGTCGCTGTGATCTCCCCGGCGCGGCTGCTCTTCAGCCCTGTGGACATGAACGAGGGGAATTTGCAATGGCTGAATATGCAATGGGTCTTCCGATTGCAGCCTGCGGGGTCCGTCGTCTATATCCTGTTTTTAATCAGCACGGTGATGGTCATGATGAACCTGGAACGCACCTTTCGCGCCGCCGTTGGCACGATGCGCTGGCACATCAAATTCATGATCCTGGGGCTGGGCGTCCTTTTCGCGGCGCGCGCTTACACGGCCAGCCAGGCCCTTTTGTCCGGCCGCATGAATCCCGCGCTGGTATCGGTGGATTGCGGCGCGTTGCTTTTGGGCTGCCTGCTCATGTTGCGCTCGCTCTTTCGCGATGTGTCGGAAGTGGCCGTGTTGCCCTCGCACGGCCTGTTGGAGAATTCACTCACGGCGCTGGTGGCCGGAATCTATTTCGTCGTCGTTGGCGTCTATATCAAGCTGGTCCCGGTGGTCAACGCGGCCAGCTTTCAGGCCAAGGCCTTCTTCCTCCTGGTGTTGGTCGTGGGCACGACGGTCGTGGCCCTGTCCGAGCGCGTGCGGATGCGCACCCGCCGTTTTCTCAGCCGTTCGTTTCAGCGGCCATTGTACGATTACCGCACCGTCTGGAGGACCCTCACCGAGGGCATCGGTTCGCGCGTCAAGCAACAGGACTTCTGCCAAACGGCCGTCACCCTGGTTTCGGACATCTTCAAAGTGCTGGCGGTGACGATGTGGCTGGTGGACGATAAACGCGAGGACCTTCTGTTCGCCGCCTCCACTTCCCTCTCCGCCGCCGCCGGCGACAGCCTCCGGCCGCAAAAGGAGGAGGCGCTGGCCATCATTCAGGCCCTGCACAATCAATCGGAACCGGTCGATATCGAAACCGCCGCGGAAGAATGGGCGGCCGCCCTGCGGCGCCTCAACCCGACCCGCTTCCGCACGGGCGGGCGGCGGGTTTGCGTTCCGTTGCGCGCCGGCGGCCATTTAATCGGGATGATTGTCCTGGGCGACCGTGTGGGCGGCATTCACTTCTCCCTGCAGGATTTCGATTTGCTGCGGTGCGTTGGCGACCAGGTCGCGGCCGGCTTGCTCAACGCCGAGCTTTCGCAGAAGCTCTTGCAGGCCAAGGAACTGGAGGCCTTTCAAACCATGTCGGCCTTTTTTGTGCATGACTTGAAGAACACGGCTTCGACGATCAATTTAATGTTGCAGAACCTGCCGGTGCATTTTGACAACCCGGAATTCCGCGAGGATGCGCTTCGCGGCGTCGCCAAGACCTGCGATCACATCAATCATCTCATTAGCCGCCTGAGCCTGTTGCGGCATGATCTGCAAATCAAACCCGCCCAGGCAGACCTCAACGACGTTGTCGGCAGGGTGCTGGCGGGGTGGAGCGCCGTCAACGGTGTGACTCTTATCAAGAATCTGCGGGCCTGTCCGCCTCTGCCGCTGGACCGGGAGCAAATATTCAAAGTGGTGACCAATCTGGTGATCAATGCCACCGAGGCGGTCTCCACCGGTGGGGTGATCCGCGTCGAGACCAGCCAGAACAACGGGTGGGCGGTGGTGACGGTGGCCGACAACGGCTGCGGCATGGCGCCGGAGTTTTTGAACCGCGCCCTGTTCAGACCCTTTCAAACCACCAAAAAGGAAGGCTTTGGCATTGGCATGTTTCAAAGTAAGATGATTGTCGAAGCCCATGGCGGGCGAATTGAGGTTGAAAGTGAATTGCAAAAGGGCACTGTTTTCAAAGTGCTCTTGCCTCTCCAAACACGTACCGCATGAAACATAAACTGCTTATAATCGATGACGACGAGGAAATCCGAACCCAAATGAAGTGGGGGCTGGCCAAGGACTACGACATTATCCTGGCTGAAGACCACGCCAGCGCCGTCGAGGCCTTTCAGGCCGCCCACCCGTTGGTGGTTTTGCTCGATCTTGGCCTGCCGCCCCGCCCCAGCGATCCCGACGAAGGTCTGGCCACCCTTTCCGACCTGCTCGCCCTGGAACGCCTGACCAAGGTCGTCGTTATCACCGGCCAGGGCGAGAAGGCCGTTGCCTTGCGCGCCATCGGATCGGGGGCTTATGACTTTTTGTGCAAACCCGTCGATGTCGAAGAGGTCAAGTTGGTCGTCAAACGCGGTTTGCACGTCGCCTCTTTGGAGGTGGAGTTTCGCCAGATGCAGCAATTCCTTTCTGGCGGTTCCTTTGAAGGCATGATAGGCAACAGCGCCGCCGTGCGCTCGGTTTTTGAGGCCATTCGCAAGGTCGCCACCACCGACGCCCCGGTGCTCCTTTTGGGCGAAAGCGGCACGGGCAAGGAAATGGCCGCCCGCGCCATCCACCAGAGCAGCGGACGCAAGAACGGTCCGTTCATTGCCATCAACTGCAGCGCCATCCCTGAAACACTTCTGGAGAGCGAATTATTCGGCCACGAAAAAGGGGCCTTTACCGGCGCGCATGCCCAGCGCAAAGGCCGCTTCGAAATGGCCAATGGCGGCACCCTCTTTCTGGATGAAATTGGCGAAATCCCCCTCGCTTTACAGGTCAAGCTCTTGCGGTTTCTGGCCGAACAATGCATCGAAAGAGTCGGTGGCCGCCAGTCCATCGATATCGACGCCCGCATCGTCACCGCCAGCAATGCCGATTTGCGCAAAGGCATGGCTGCCGGCACCTTTCGCGAGGACCTTTTTTATCGCCTGGCGGTCGTCCAGATCATCCTGCCGCCCTTGCGCGATCGCGAGGAGGACGTTCGGTTGCTGGCGCAGTATTTCTTGCAGCGCTTTGCGTCACAGGCGGGCAAGACGGGGCTGGCGTTTGACCAGGACGCCTTGCGGGCTTTGGACCGCTGCCCTTGGCCGGGAAACGTCCGCCAGTTGGAGAACTGCGTCCGCCGCGCGGTCATCATGGCCGAAGGCAAACGCCTGACGGTAAAAGACCTCGAGTTAACGTCGGCGTCCGCCGGCAGCACGGCGACCCTCAAAGACGCCCGCGAGAGCTTGGAGAAGGAGATGATTCACGGCGCCTTGCGCAAGTTCGGTGGAAAAATTGCTCCTGCTGCCTTGGAATTGGGTGTCAGCCGTCCCACCCTATACGATCTGATGGACAAATATGGCATCGCCAAGGAGTGAGGCGGGCCAGTCAGAGTGCTCGATTTGAGGGTGGCTCTGAACGTCAATTCGGGGTGTTGGAAAGGTTGACAGTCCTGGTTTTGGGCCTTTTTTAGCTGTTAACTGCTGAAGGCAGGACACTTACGTTATTCTCTTTAGGACATTTCCCAAGCCGTTATGTCGGTAAACTTTACACATCTTGCCATGGGAGAGTTATCGTTCTCAAATGTGTTGTATGGTTAATATCTTAATAATTAACAGGTTAGGTACAATGCAAGACCTGCCGCCTTCTTTGGCACGTCACTAGCTTGAAGCTGAACGGTGTTTAGTTTTGAGACACCGTAGAACACAATTGAGACAGTAAAGTCGAATGCAAATTATGAAAAAGACTCCGATTCTTCTCTTCACCTTGACCATTTTCGTGGCGAGTGCCGGTTTGGTGTTGGCCAGCCCGCCAGGCGTTCCGTCAACTCCGGACGGTGGAAGTTCCGCACTGATGGTTTCAGGTGTTGCGGCTCTTTTGGTCGGTTGCCGGAGATTTTTCCGCCGCTAGTTCAAAGGCATTCCTTAAAGTTAGTTCCTGAGTATTAAGGGGCCTGCCACACGGGTTTTCAAGATTGGGCCACGTAAAAAACTGAGTTGCGTATAGTCGCTGGAGGGAGCGGACTATCCGCTGAACCAGAGGATCGTGCCACGATTGCCAATTGAGCCGCAAGCGGCTCTTTGGCGCGCATGATCGTGATGGATTGGCGGATTTTACGGCCCCGCAAACATGACAAGGTTGGATAGATTACTTAATTTATGAAACGTTTTAGCTCTAACTCGCTCAGTCTTCTGGCTGCAGCGTTCTTCATTCTGTGTTCGACTTTTGCCAGGCGGGTGGATGCCCAAACGGGATGCACGCTCACTTTTCCGCCGTACGGGGGCACCAATTTAAGCGCCTACATTACCTCATACCCCGGCTATAACACTTCCAGCCCGCTGAAAGCGCAGCAACCGCTTGTCGCGACTTTCATTGTCGATGTCACTAACATCGTCAATAAAACAAACTATGCCGCACCACTTCCAGATGGTCTCTACCCCACGTGGTGCGTGGACATGGACGACTCGATTAGTCCTGCATCCATTACTATTCCTGGTATGCTCTTCACTGGAACGATCTACTCAACGTTCGACCCGAACCTGGATAGCGAACTGCCCCCCGGCCATCCCGACACGCTCGTTTCGCCGGCTGCGTGGCAGGATGTAAACTACATTCTCAATCATCGCGGCACCAATTTCTACTGGGATGTGCAGGCAGCGATCAATACCTTTGTTGGTTCATATCAACCAGGAGAACCCACGAAAGATGGAACTGTAGGTGGAATTCAATATCCCATCTATAACCCGACCAACGTTGCTGCGTTGACAAACGCGGCTGTGGCGAATGCCGCGACCTGGACCTTGCAATGCGGGGACGTGATCGGGGTGATCTACGTGACCGATCCGACCAGTGATCAGATCATTCTCATGGAGGTTCCTTATTGCTGCAGCGCGCCCAAGATCAACCAAGGCAACATTGCCGATTGCTACACCAATTTGGCGGCGGCCGACGCGGCAGCCCTGGCGGCGACCAGTGGCACAGCAAGCTGTGCTGGTTCGCTGACCTTCAAGGTAAGCGACAACGGCCAGACCTGCCCGGCGACGATCACGGTAACCGGGTCCGACAGTTGGTGCAACTCGGCTTCGGTGACCTATACGGCGACCATTCTGACAGCGCCACCGACCTTGCATGGTTTGCCGGCCACCACCACCAATTATCAATGCTCCTCGGAGGTTCCAACCGCCCCTGTTGTGACGGCGACCGATTCCTGCGGGGAGGTCTTGGCGGCGATCTTCACCCCGAACGTGAGTGCTACCCCTTGCAAAGAAACGATACTCTGGACGTGGGCAGCGACCGATTGCGCGAGCCAGACGGCCTCTTTTACGGAGACGATTACGGTGCAGAACACGAACGCGCCGGCCATGACGAAAGGCACCATTGGCAATTGCTACACCACTTTGGCCTTGGCGGATGCGGCGGCTTTGGCGGCGACCAGCGGCACGGCTAACTGCGGCGGCACGGTGGCGTTGAGCGTGAGCGACAACGGCCAGACCTGCCCGGCAATTATCACGGTGACCGGCGCCGACAATTGCGGTCTCACATCCACCGTGACCTATTCGGCGAATATTTTGATCACGCCCCCTGTTTTGAGCGGTTGCCCAACGAACACAAACATGACGGTCCAATGCGCGGGCCTGATTCCGACGGTGCCGACGGTGACGGCGGTGGATGCGTGCGGCACG
>JBEKSF010000085.1:0-25243 GCA_049517295.1 Verrucomicrobiota bacterium | reverse complement strand
AAGGAGTCCGTCCACTCCTGCTCCTGAGAAAGAGAACGGTACCAGGACGTGAGGTTGCCCAAGTAGAGATCGGGGCGCCCAGATTCGCCCTTGCTTTCTTTCTCCACGCCCCGCGGGCTCGGCCTCAATATCAAAAGCTTGGTGACCGCTTGCTGGAGAATCTGGATTTCGCGCCGGTCTCCGGCCGGTTGGATGGATCCCAACGCGGCCTGACGCCAATCCAGCGGAAAGCCCGATTGGATGCCGCTCTGCTTTTGGAACCGAACCCCGGCAAGATCCCGGTCAAAAAGTTCCCGGTTGTCGCATGTGGCCTGCTCCCGCAAAATGCGAGGTTTCTCGTCGCTGGCAACTTGCTCAAGGTGAAGCAGGTAATTGAAGGAGTGCCCCTCCGCTGTAACGCCGAGTTCGAATTCCTGCTGCGTGCTATCAAGCCAGTTGGTGAATTCGAGGCGCTTGATGTCCCTCTCACCCTCACCTCCAAGATAGCTGTCCCCGGTGGCAAGATCCCGGATGAGTTTGAGGACGTCAAAGACCGAACTCTTGCCGGCTCCGTTGGGACCGCAAATGACCCCGAAGGACTCGAATTGAGTCTCGAACGCCACCAGGCACCGGAAGTTGTTCGCGTAAAGCCGAGTAATCACGCGCTCAAAATAGCGGTCTTCGGGCGTATGTCAATCTTGCCGGCGGCGGCGGCGATGATGCCTGTGGATTTCCGTGTAATCGCACGAGGATTGTTGGGGAGAACATTTTTCCTTGAGTTTGCTTTTGTTGAGCAACATGTTTTACCAATAGATAAACACCACGCGTTCAATGCTCATAATCCGCTTCACCGCCGCGCTAGTGTTGACAGCTTGCGGGCTTGTCGCGAATGCGGGCGAAACTGCGGATGGAGCCGTCATCAAACGCGTCCTGGACGGCTGGCGCGTGGGCACGAACATTCTGAATGCATCAGCCTGGCGCCCGTACGAAACCGGATTTGCCAAAACCAACGATCTTTTCGTCTGCGACAACGGAGCGGCCGCGGGACGGCGGGGTGTTTGTCAGTACGTCGAATTAAATCAAAAAACCCCGCAGCCTTTTGTCGCGTCCGCGTGGAGCAGGGCCGAAAACGTGAGCGGCGAGCGTGACAGCGATTATGCGCTGTACGTCGATTTGCGATTTGCCGACGGAACGCCGATGTGGGGACAATCCGCGAATTTCGCCACCGGCACGCATGACTTTGAGCGGCGCGAAGTGATGGTGCTGCCGGATAAGCCGGTGAAGTCGGTTTGGTTTTATTTGCTGCTGCGGGAACATTCCGGCCAGGCCTCGTTTCGCGATGCGGAACTTCGCACTGTGGCCGCGCCAGCGGGGTCGTGCTTATTCGACACCGTGCCCGTGTCGCCGGCTTCAAATCTGAACGAAAAATTTCAGATACGCGATGTCGCCGCCGGTTCGGATTTCGTGCGCATCGAGCGCGAGGCGCTCGGTGTGAATCTCGAAAGCAAACGCAGCGGCGATTCTTTCGACGTGACGCTGACTGACACGACCGGTAAAGATCGCGCGATCACGCTGGTTTATTCGATTCCCGTCACCGGCGGCGGCTGGAAATGGCTGGCGAATCCACGACACAGCGAAACGGCGGCTGGGAATCGAGAGTACGTTGTCGCGCATCCGCAGCCCGCGGGAATGGGACGGCTGTCGCGTTATCCGTTCGCGGCGATTTCCGACGGCGCGCGCGGCCTTGGAATCGGCATGGACATGAATCATCCGGCATTTTTTCGTGTCGGCTTCAACGCGGGAACACACGAACTGTTTCTGGCTTACGACATTGGCCTGACACCGGAAAAGCCGAACGCACAAATCCGATTCCGCAAATTCACGTTCGATTCGGCGGGAGCATTCCGCGCGGCTCTGGCAAAATATTACGCGCTGTTCCCGCAGGATTTCGGTTGCCGAACGCCGGAGCAGGGGATCTGGATGCCCTTCGCGAAGATCAGCGCGCTGACGAACTGGCAGGACTTCGGATTCAAATTCAAGGAAGGCAACGACGAAACCAAATGGGATGGCGAGCACGGCATCCTGACGTTCCGCTATACGGAGCCGATGACCTGGTGGATGCGGATGCCGAAGGAAATCCCTCGCACGATCGACGCCGCCATGGCCGAGGCCAAAGAGCTTGCCGAAAAAGGCAGTGCCGGCGCGCAGGCCTTTGTGACGAGCGGATTTCGCGATGAAGCGGGACGCCCCCCCGCACAGATGCTCAACACGCCGTGGTGCGACGGCGCGGTGTGGAGTATGAATTCGATGCCGGGAATCGCGGGCGAAATCACTGATTTCAAAATCAAATGGAATGTTTCCTTGCGCGATAGACTCTATGGACCACAGCGGAAAACGGGTCTCGATGGCGAATACGTCGATTCGAGCGAGGGCTACGTGACGGACATTCTGGATTATCGTCGCGACCATTTCGCGGCCGCGGACACGCCGCTGACCTTTTCGCCTGACTCCCACAGGCCGGCCATTTATCGCGGGCTGATTGCATTCGAATACGTGCGCGGCATCGCGCGCGATATTCACGCCATGAACAAGCTGATGATGGCAAACGCCACGCCCTCGAGTCTCTGCTGGCTCGCGCCCAATCTCGATGTCATGGGAACGGAGACAGACTGGAATCCCGGCGGCCAATGGCGGCCCATGAGTGACGAGGAATTGCTCTATTGCCGGGCTATTTGTCGCGGCAAACCGTATTGTTTTTTGATGAACACGGACTTCACCAAACTGTCGCACGAGCGGGTCGAGAAATACATGGAGCGTTGTCTCGCTTATGGAATGTTTCCGGGCTTTTTCAGCGCGGACGCGGCGACCGGCCATTATTTCGAGCAGCCCGAACTTTTCGAGCGCGACAGGCCGCTGTTCAAAAAATACGTTCCGCTATGCAAGCTCGTCGCCGAGGCCGGATGGGAGCCTGTCACCCGCGCCCGGACGAGCGAGGAAACAATTCATCTCGAACGGTTCGGCGAAAACTATCTGACGGTTTTCAATGACAGCGCGGAGCCGCATGAGGCAACGATCACGGTGGATGACACGCCGTCCGAAGCCAGCCGCGATCTCGTCTCGGGGATGGCAGTCAAATGGCAAAACAAATCCGCGGCGATCATGCTCGAAGGCGAAAGCGTCGCGGTGATTCAGCTTCGATGACTGGCGGCCTGAATCGGATGAAACCTCGAAGCGTGGGCGCGAACGTATTTTATCGCCGCTTGAAGACCCGCTTCGCCGCGCGGTGACAGGCCCTCGCCGAAGCCAAAGTCCTCCACCGGAATAGCCAGAGACCACGCAGGCGGGTTGCAGCCGAAAAGCTGCCTGCCGAGCGCGAGCAAAGAGCGCGGGTCAACCGTGTGAGCAAAAACCTCTTCTCCGTCCTTAGGCTCCAACTTGTTCAGCCTTACCTCGCCCGCGGCGTTCACGTCAGCGTCCACAAAAATCACGCCGGACGCCTGCGAAATCGGTTCGGCCAGTTCAGGCGCGAGTTGATGACGGGCGATGGCGCGCGTGCCGGGGAGGTTCAGCGCGGCGATGGCTTGGGCGACGCGCGGTCCGACGCCATCGTCGCGGCGCAGCGTGTTGCCGCAGCCGATTATTAAAAGTTCCCCGTGAGCGGTCATCGCAAAGAATCTATCCCCGCGTGATTTCGTTCACCTTCCGGCCGTCGTGCGCGAAAAGTTCGATGTGCAGGGGCATCTGGCCGATGGCGTGCGTCGAACAGCTCAAACAGGGATCGTAACAGCGGATGCCGTGTTCGATGCGGTTGAGCATCGGTTCGGGAATGTCTGTGCCGCTGATGTAGTGCTTGGCGATTTGGGCCACCGTCCGATTCATCGCCAGATTGTTATGGCCGGTGGCGATGATGAGATTGACCTTCGTAAGGATGCCGTTGCGATCCACGTGATAGTGATGGAAGAGCGTCCCGCGCGGCGCTTCGCTCACGCCCACGCCTTCCAATTTGTTGACACCCGCGTCCGCGCGCAGATCGTCGGAGAGCATTTCCGGGTCATCCAGGTAGCGCTCGATGAATTCAAGGGCCGCCAGAATTTCAATCAATCGCGCGTAATGGTATAGGAACGATGACGTGACCGCCCCGTGTCCGAGGCTTTTGAATTTCTCCAATTCCTCGTCGGCGCGCGGCACGCCCATCCGTTCGCAGACATTGAGCCGCGCCAGCGGGCCAACGCGATACATGCCATCGGGATAGCCGAAGGGCTTGTAATAGGGCGACTTGAGGTAGGAGGATTTTTCGACCGCCTCGCCGATGATGTCGTAAAACTTTTGAGGGTCAAGGCGGTCGGCGATGATATTGCCGCCGCTGTCCACAAAGCGCAATTGGCCGCCGTAATGTTCCCATTCGCCGCGCGGGCCGACCAGTCCCATGAACAGCGAGGGGAAGTTGCCAAAAATCTGGACTTCGCGCTTGTGGGTTGTGAGCACCTTCTTGAACAAGTCCAGCGCAACGTCCGCCGTGCCGAAAACCTCGGGGAGCCACTTGCGAATTTTCTCGCGGCCCTGCTCGGTGAGGGCCGTGCGCACGCCGCCCGGCACGGCCCAGGCGGGATGAATCTTCTTGCCGCCGAGAGTCTCGATGATCTCCTGGCCGAATTGGCGCAGGCGAATGCCCGCGCGCGCCAGCTCGGGATTCGCTTTGATGATGCCGAAAACATTTCGTTGCGCCTGCGGCACATCCCAGCCGAGCAGGAAATCCGGCGAACTGAGATGAAAGAAACTCAGCGCGTGGGACTGGACGAATTGGGCCAGATTCATCAAACGGCGCAGTTTGTCGGCGGCGGGCGGGATGTCCACGGCGAGGATGGCGTCGCCGGCCTTTGCGGCAGCCAGGAGATGGCTGACGGGGCAAATGCCGCAGATGCGCGGGGTGATGCCCGCCATTTCGCTCATGGGCCGGCCTTCGCAGAATTTCTCGAAACCGCGAAATTCCACGACGTGGAACACCGCGTCGGACACGTTGCCCTCGTCGTCCAGATAAATGCTGATCTTCGCGTGGCCCTCAATGCGAGTCACCGGATCAATAAGAATTCGTTTTGCCATAAAAATCGTTCAGGGTGGTTGGGCGATCCTTTCTCTGCTGCTGTGGCGCGCGCGGCGTGACGCGCGGCGCCTCAACCAAATTTCAAATTCGCGCCCTGGAGTTTCGGTCCTGCGCCCTCCAGTAGTTGCCGCAAAAACAATTTGATGCGCTCCGCCGACGGGGGGCATCCGGGCAGATAATGATCCACGTACACCAATTCGTGAACGGGCATCACGCGCGAAAGAAGCTCGGGCACAATCCCTTTTTCATCGGGAACGCACGGGTTGAATTCCGCCGCTTCGACATACGCGCGCTGCAAAACATTTTCGCTGCTCGCCAGGCCCAGTTGGTTGCGGATGGCCGGCACGTTGCCCGTCACGGCGCAATCGCCGAACGCGACAAGTATTTTGGTGCGCTTGCGGATTTTGTGCAGCGCCGCAACGTGCTCCTCATTGCAAACCGCGCCCTCGATGAGGCACACGTCCACGTCATCGGGGTATTCCTTTGTATCGACAATGGGACTATAAACCAACTCCACCTTGCCGGCAAGGTCGATGAGCAGTTCGTCGAGGTCGAGGAACGACATGTGGCAGCCGGAGCAACCGCCCAGCCACGTTGTAGCTAATCTGGCGCAACCCATAATTTCTTCTCTCTGGCGGTGACAAGGAATTCAAGGCGCGAGCGGTCGCGCTCCATTTCGCCGACGGTCGAACCCTTGTGGGACAGGGCTCCCGTCGGGCAGGCCTGCACACACTTGCCGCAGTTGGTGCAGGAGTCCGCTAGTCCCCAAGGGACGTTGAGGTCGGTGATGATTCTAGCCGTGGCGCCGCGGCCGGAGACGTTTTTGGTGCCCGCGCCTTCGATGTGCCAGCAAACCCGCACGCATCGTCCGCAAAGGATGCATCGGTTGTGGTCCATGCCGAACAAGGAGTGGGTGTTGTCCACCGTCCATTTCGGAAAACAGTACTCGTAGCGCACGTGGTCCATGCCTTGGCCGCAGGCCAGGGTTTGCAATTCACAATGGCCGTTGGCCACGCAAACGGCGCAAACATGATTGCGCTCGGCAAACAGCAATTCCAGCGTCATGCACCGGTATTTCCGCAGTCGCTCGCTGTCAGTCTTGATATCCATCCCTTCGGAGACACGAGTCGTGCAGGCGGGAAGAAGCTTCGGCACGCCGGCAACCTCCACCAGGCAAAGGCGGCATGCGCCCACGTCATACACCCCGTCGAGGTGGCACAAGGTGGGAATTCTCACGCCTGCGTCTTCGGCGGCTTGCAAAATCGTTGCGCCTTCCTCGGCGCTGGTCTCTTTGCCATCAATGGTTAATGTTTTTGCAGCCATACATCATTGCTTTAAGGCGCGGCGGCGGGTTCTCCTTTTGAGTTCCCGTTGCCATTCGGCCCGAATTTGTCCGCTTGCAGCAACTCTTCGTACTCGTTTCGGAAAAACCGCAGCGTGCTCAAGGTGGGATTGGGCGCGGTCTGGCCCAGCCCGCAAAGGCTGGTGTTCTTGACCATGTCGCAAAGTTCTTCCAGTTTCGCAAGGTCCCGCGCCGTGCCTTTGCGATTGACAATTTTGTCCAGGAGGTGGTGCATCTGCGCCGTCCCCGCCCGGCAAGGAACGCATTTGCCGCAGGATTCGTCCACGCAAAACTCCATGAAGAAGCGCGCGATCTCAACCATGTTCGTCGTGTCATCCATCACGATCATGCCGCCCGAACCCATGATCGAACCCAATTTGAGGAGCGATTCATAATCCACCGGCGTGTCCAGATGCTGCGCCGGGATGCAACCGCCCGAGGGACCGCCGGTTTGCACGGCCTTGATGTGGCCGCCGTTGGGAGCGCCGCCGCCCATCTCTTCGACGATGATTCGCAATGGCGTGCCCATCGGAACTTCGATCAGACCGGTGTTTTTGATCTTGCCCGCGAGCGCGAAAACTTTTGTGCCTTTGCTTTTCTCCGTGCCGATGGCCGCGAACCAGTCGGCGCCGTTGCGAATAATCGACGGGACGTTGGCAAAGGTCTCGACGTTGTTGATGAGCGTGGGGCAGCCCCACAGCCCGCTCTCCGCCGGAAAGGGCGGCCGCGGCCGCGGCGTGCCGCGCTTGCCTTCAACCGACGCCATCAGGGCCGTCTCTTCGCCGCAAACAAACGCGCCCGCGCCGATGCGAATGTCGATATTGAAATTGAAGTGCGATTCAAAGATGCCCCCGCCAATCACGTCCTTCGCCTTGGCCTGCTTGATGGCGATCTGCAAGCGCGATATGGCCAGCGGATACTCGGCGCGCACGTAAATAAATCCCTGGTCCGCCCCGACCGCATAAGCCGCGATAGCCATTCCTTCAAGAACGCTGTGCGGATCACTTTCCAAAACGCTCCGATCCATGAACGCCCCGGGGTCCCCTTCGTCGGCGTTGCAAACCACGTATTTCTTGGCGCCGGGGGATTTGGCGACCGTGCCCCATTTGACACCCGTGGGAAAGCCCGCGCCGCCCCGCCCGCGCAAGCCACTCCTGGCAATGGCATCGACAACATCCTTTGGCTTCATCTCATGCAGCGCGTCGTGCAAGGCCTGATAGCCGTCGGCCGCAATGTAACTTTCGATCCGTTCGGGATCCACCACGCCGCTGTTGGCCAGAACGATCGAACGCTGCTTGGTGAAAAACGCCGCATTGGGATCGACCTGGGCAACATGCGACTCCACGCCCTTGAGGGCATCGATGATCGACGGGGCATTGTCCGGCGTGACGTTGACGTAGAGCGCATTCTGCGGGTCGCTCTGAACCAGCGGGCCTTCGCAGCAAAGTTTCATGCAGCCGACACCGCGCACTTCGACCTGATCTCCAAGCCCGGCTTGGGCGACGGCTTTTTCCAGTTGCTCCTTCACGCCTTTGGAATTGGAAGACATGCAACCGGCGGCCATGCAGCAGCGCAACGTGATTTTTTTTCGCGCCGCCAGTTCCTTCTCTTTGATCTCGATCAGATCGCTGAGAATCATACCCCCCTCCACTTGTTGATGTGTGCCATCGCCGTCTCGGCCGTCTGCCTTGGCGTCACCGTGCCGTCATAAACCACGGCCGGCGCCAGGCCGCAGGCTCCGATGCACCGGGCCGTGAGCAGCGACACTTTGTTGTCCGGCGTCGTCTCGCCCGGTTTGATCTTCAAACTCTGCTCGACGGCGTTGATGACCTTCTCCGCGCCCTTGACATAGCAGGCCGTGCCCATGCACACGACGCACGTGTGCTCGCCCTTGGGTTTGAGCGTGAAGAAATGATAAAACGTCGCAACACCAAAAACACGGCTGGGCGGCAGCTTGAGCTTGATGGAAATGAAGAGCAGCAAATCGTCGTCGAGAAATCCAAACAGTTCCTGCGCCTTGTGCAGGACCTCGATCAAAGCATCGTGCCTGAACTGATGCCTCTTCATCTGGACTTCCAGGATTTTAAAGCGATTATCGCCGCTGGCGTGCTGCATCACGCGGGCGGTGACCTTCTCTTTGTGGTATGTCAAAGTACCCAGCATAAGGAATCGATTACAAACTCCAGCGTGGAGAAGATGCCATTGCGGGAGAGAAAGTGACTCCACAGAAATTGGCTTTGTTTCAACGCCTCTTGCCAACACTTCGTTGACCCTGGCGGTCACTTTGAACGCGCCGGCGAAGCAAATCGCGTCCGCTTTCCCGCGCGCGCAGCCCCAGTTGGGGCAGAGGCCTCAATATGAAACAATCCGGTAGAACCGCTGAGTCCCGTTCGGAGCGAGATCCACAATTTGGCCCTGGTTGCCGACGACCGTCGCCCGGCCGTTGAGATTCTGCCACTGCGGGTCTCCGAGATTGTTCTTGAACTGCACTTGATAGCCGGCTCCCGGCTCCGACCACCACGTCAGCGTGGGGCCTTGATTGGCCGCAAATTGACCGTTGGTCGATGCCACAGTCAACCCGCTAAACTCCAGGGGCGGCGCCCCATTGGTCAACCCGGCCACGCCGTTGGTCGATAGCGACAGGGCAAAGACATCGCACCATTGATTAAAATCACCCGGCGCCAAATCCGACGCCCAGCTCTCGAAAAACAGCGTGTGCCCGTCTCCACTGAATACCGGCTTCAGGGAACGCCCGTTCGGCGCGCGGTTTGCGAGTTGGCTGACGCTGATGAGGGTCGTTCCGCCAGTCAGCCGATCGTAAAGAAAAATGTCCGGCACTCCGTTGGTGTCGTCCGGCACCAGATTGGTGGCGAAACTCCGGTAAGCCACGTACCGTCCGTCCGCGCTGATGGCCGGAGAGTCGCAATTGCCATTGCCGCCGCCGCTGGATTCATAAGATTGACTGATCAGCGCATTGGTCGCGTTTTGAAAGTCGTAAAGATAAACCTGGTTTGTTCCCGAGCTGTCCTTGCCCAGGTTCGCCAGAAAGCGGCCATCCCCGCTGAATTGATAGCGCGTCTGCGAGGTGGGGGCGACCTGGCCAAGTTGATTGGTGCCGCCCTGCGTCAGATTGAGGGTGTAAATTGTGCTGGTGGTCCCAAAGGCGGCTCGCGTCCCATCCCGGCTGACGGCAACGTCCACCACAAGCGATCCTCCGGGCGCCGTCGTGTTCGTGATTGCCGATTTGGTTTGCGCCCGCCACAGGCCAATTTGCAAACCCATTGAGAAAACGACATTGCTGCCATCCGGCGTCATGACCGCGTTCGTTGCCTTGAGCGCATAAGTGGTTCCCGCCTGCAAATCCCTCCAATAATATCCGCTCGCGGCTCCCGCCACCAGGTTGGTTGCCGTGCTGAAAAACAAGACGTACCGCCCATCGGCGCTGATTTGTGGCAAATAAGAATTCGCATTTCCTTCCCCTAATCCACTGGCGTCCACACTGACGAGCGTGGTCGAGCCGCCTTGCAAATCGCGCACAAATACGTCCTGGGCGTTATTGGTGTCGTTCGCCACCAGGTTGGTCGCATAGCTCGAAAACGCCACATACCGCCCATTGCCGCTGATAGCCGGATCGCCTGACCCGTTGTTCCCGGAGACCAGTCCATCGGCGCTGACGCTCACCAATACATTCGATCCGCTGGCAAAATCATGCACAAAAATGTTGCGGCAGCCGTTGGTCACGTTGGCTGCGTTGGTCGTTATTCCGTCCGCATCCGAGTAAAACGCGGCATATTGCCCGTTGGTACTGATCGAATAACTCGAAATCCCGCTCGAACCAAATGGCGTCAACGAGGCCAGCCCCGGAACCGCCGCCGAAATCACTTCCGTGCTGTTTGACACCAGATCACGCGCGAAAACGTCCAGTTTGTTGGGGCTGGAGCTCATCGCGCCGTCAAAACATGCGAAGGCCGCCACGGTGCCGTTCGCGTTCAGATATAAAGGCAGCATCGCAAACGAGATCGGTGTCGTTCCGTTTGTCCCCACGTCGAGCATCTGCACGGTGCCGGCGTCCGTGTCGCGCAGGTAGTAATGAAAGTTGCCGTCGCTATTGGTCGTCAGGGTCGAATCGTTGTCAATAAATCCCACGTAACGTCCCGATTGATCGATCCGCGGATAATCGCATTGCACGCCGAGTGTCCCGCCGCTGACCAGCGACGTGCTGTTGCTCAGCGCGTCCCACAGTACCACGCCGACGCCGTTGGAAGCCGCGGTGCCGTTGGTCATGGTGAAGGCGACAAACCGCCCATCCGCGCTGATGTCCACGTTCCGCTCTTCCAAATCCAATGTCGCGAAAGCGCCGCCATTTGTGGCAATCGTGTCCGTTGCGCCCGTCGCCACGTTATATCGAAACACAACCCCGGCCGGCGTCCCCAGGCTCGATTCATAAGCGACATACTGACCGTTGGTGCTCATCGCGTAATTGGCCGACGCGGGTGATTTGATCACGAGATGCGCATTGGTGCTGGCCCAAATTGTGACGCCCTGCACCAGGTCCCGCACATAGACTTCACCCAGGGTGGGACCATAGCCCACCAGGTTGGTCGCCGTGCTGTAAAACGCAACGTAACGCCCATCGCACGATAGGATAGGGCACTCCGAACTGCTTGTGGACGTATAAGGCGTCTGTTGGCTTGCCGCAACGGCCTTTGCGCCGGGGCTGGCCAGGACCGTTGTCCCAGCCTGCATATCGCGCACAAAAATGTCCGCTATCCCGTTGCTGTCCCCGGCCACCAGGTTGCTCGCCGCGCTGACGAACGCCACGTATCGTCCGTCCGGCGTCATCGTCGCTTCGCGCGATTCGCCGTTGCCGGGAGAGCCGTTTGTGCCCACGCTCACGAGCGTTGTAGCGCCGTTGAGCACGTCACGAAGAAAAATGTCCTTCGCGCCATTGGTGTCGCCGGCGATCAAGTCGGAAGCGGCGCTCTGGAAAAGGGCAAAGCGGCCATTGGTGGAAATGGCGCTGGGCCACGAATCCCCGTTGCCGCCCGACGTTCCCGCCG
This sequence comes from Verrucomicrobiota bacterium, assembly GCA_049517295.1. Taxonomy (GTDB): domain Bacteria; phylum Verrucomicrobiota; class Verrucomicrobiia; order Limisphaerales; family Palsa-1400; genus JBEKSF01. Next base: position 13,761 of record JBEKSF010000085.1, on the reverse strand, counting down.
CGTTGACGCTCACCAGTATGGTGGCGCCGGCTTGCCGGTCTCGCAAAAAAACATTCATGTTGGCCGTGACATAATAATCCGGCATTGCCTGGCCATTGGATCCGGCGGCCAGGTTCTTGGCCGTGCTGGCAAAAAGCACATACCGCCCGTCAGGCGTGACGAGCGGCTCGTAGGAGTTCCCGCCGCCCACAGTTGAAATCGCTTCGGCCGGCGTCAGTTGGCTGACAATTTGCGTTCCACTGGCGCAGACTATTGCGGCTGCCAAAAACACGAGCGACAGCGACACCGCGGGCAGGTTCCTCTGGAAACTTTGGAAATGTGTTTGGGGGTTCATAATCCTCTTTCGATTCTGCCATCGTTTTGGACCAACGCGATGAGTCAACCACGTTCGTTGCGCCATGTCCAGACAATAATGATCGTTCACCGACCATGTGCGCCAACACCGTTGCGTAACATCCGTCTCGCAAATCAGTTGCAGTCGCACGCAGGCGATGGCATATAAAAATGTATGAACGATAAAGCGACACTTCAATTGGATGGCAAGAGCTACGAACTGCCCATTGTCACCGGCACCGAACAGGAAAGGGCTGTTGACATTTCCGCGCTGCGCGACACCACCGGGTGCATTACGTTGGACGACGGCTACGCCAACACCGGCTCCTGCAGGAGCGCGGTGACTTTTATTGACGGAGAGAAGGGCATCTTGCGCTATCGCGGCATCCCCATAGAGCAGTTGGCCGTGCGTTCCACCTTCATCGAGACGGCCTATTTGCTCATTTACGGCAAACTGCCCACGCATCCGCAGTTGGCCCGGTTTTCCGATCTGCTGACCGAGAATGAAAACCTGCACGAGGACATGAAGTATCATTTTGAAGGCTTCCCTCCCAATGCCCATCCGATGGCCATGCTGTCGGCGATGATTAACGCCAGCAGTTGCTTTTATTCCGGTTTGATGGGGCCGCCAGAACAGGAGCGATTTGAGAGACAGGCGGCGCGGCTCATTTCGCAGGTGCGAACCATCGCGGCGTTTTCCTACCGCAAATCCCGCGGCCTGCCCTTCATTTATCCCAAGCCCAAACTGAAATACACCGCCAATTTCCTGCACATGATGTTTTCCGATCCTTATGAGAGTTATGAACTGAAGGTCGAAGTGGTCAAAGCCCTGGACCTGATTTTTCTCCTCCACGCCGATCACGAGCAGAATTGCTCCACCTCGACCGTGCGCATGGTGGCCTCCAGCGAAGCCAATTTGTTTGCCAGCGCCGCGGCTGGCGTGTGCGCCCTGTGGGGCCCCTTGCACGGCGGCGCTAACCAGGCCGTCATCAATATGCTGGAGCAAATCCACGCCTCGGGCGATGACGGCCGCCGCTTTATCGAGGCGGCCAAGGACAAAAACAGCGGCAAGCGTTTGATGGGCTTTGGGCACCGGGTTTACAAGCATTATGATCCCCGCGCCAAAATCATCAAGGCCGCCAGTGACGCCTTGCTCCACACTCTCCACCGGGAGGATCCGCTGCTGGACATCGCCAAGCACCTGGAAGAAACCGCGCTGCATGATCCCTATTTCGTCGAGCGCAAACTTTATCCAAACGTCGATTTCTACAGCGGCATCATGATGCGGGCCATTGGAATCCCTCAGGAGATGTTCACCGTCATGTTTGCCATCGGCCGCATGCCGGGGTGGATCGCCAATTTCAAGGAAATACTGGACCAGCCCCACAAACGGATTTGCCGCCCGCGCCAGGTTTACATCGGGCCTGCCGTCAACGAATACCTTCCGATTGACCAACGCAAGGCCTGACTGTTCCGATAACCAATGACAGATTTGCAATAACCATTTCTCAATCGAGAATTCCGAGTTCTTAAAGAGTTACTTCGCCAACGGGCCTTGCCCATAACAGTGAAATTCACCAACCTGTTGCTCCCGCTCTTGTGCCTGTCGGCACTCGCCAATCCCGCTTTGAGTCAGGACCAGTCCGTGGCGCCGTTGCCCCAAGGCGTCCAGGCCGTTTGGGACCTCAAGAAGGCCTGGCGCCAGGCCACTCCAACCCGCGAACGCGTCTGCTTGAACGGCTTGTGGCGCTGGCAACCGGCAACCGACAACATGCAGAGTGTTCCCGCCGCAAGCTGGGGCTTCTTCAAGGTTCCCGGCTGCTGGCCGGGCATCACCGATTACTTGCAAAAAGACTGCCAGACTTTGTACCCAAATCCGGCCTGGAAAGACACAAACATAAGCCAGGTTTCCGCCGCCTGGTACCAGCGCGAGTTCACTGTCCCCTCCGACTGGGGTGGCCGCCGAATCGTCCTCTCCATCGAATACCTCAACTCCTTTGCCTCCGTCTGGGTGGACGCTCAAAAGGCGGGCGATATTCGCTTCCCCGGCGGCCAGGCGGACCTGACCGCTCTTTGCCGTCCCGGCGCCAAGCACCTTCTGAGTATCGCGGTTGTCGCGATGCCTTTGAAGGGGGTCATGCTCTCGTACGCCGATACCTTCGGCGCCCGGAAAATTCAGGGAACGGTCCAACGCCGAGGCCTTTGCGGGGACGTTTATTTGGACGGCACACCCGCAGGGGCGGGCGTGGCGGACGCGAAGGTGAGCACCTCGGTCCGCCGCTGGGAAATCTCCGTCGATGCGGCCCTCCAGGGCCTGGAGGCGGGTTCTCAGTACGCGTTGCGCGCCCGGATCACCGACCATGGCCGGAAGGTCAAAGAATTCACCAGCAAACCCTTTTCCGGCGCCAGCCTTGACGAAGGCAGGTTTTCCTTCGCCGCAACGTGGAAACCGGATAAGCTTTGGGACACTTGCGCGCCGCAGAACACCTTTGACCTCAGCCTTTCACTCCTTAGCGCCGCCGGACGGATCCTGGACACCGCTTTGCCTGAGAGTTTCGGCTTTCGTGAGTTTTGGATTCAAGGCCGCGACTTCTACCTGAACGGCAGCCGCATTTTCCTGTGCGCTGTCCCGCTTGACAGCGCGGAGATCGGGGCAGCGTGGGCTGACTACCAGGGTGCGCGAGAAAACCTGCAACGCCTCAAAAGCTTCGGCATCAACTTCGTTTACACCCACAACTATGGCTGCGAGCCGGGTTCTCACCTCGGGTTCGCCGAGGTCTTGAGGGCTGCCGATGACGAGGGCATGCTCGTTTCCTTTTCCCAGCCTCACTTCGGGCAATACGAATGGAAAGCACCCGATGCCGACCAAAACAACGGATACGCGCGCCATGCCGATTTTTATGTGCGGGCCGCGCAAAATCATCCCTCCGTCGTCTGCTACTCCATGAGCCACAACGCCACCGGAACCGTAGAGGAAATGAATCCGGACCAGATTGACGGTCTCCACGACGCCCGCGATCAGTGGTCGGCCAACAACGCCAAGCTGGCCTTGCGCGCTGAGGCCATTGTCAAACGCCTGGACCCCAGCCGCATCGTTTACCATCACTCATCGGGGAATCTAAGCTCGATGCACACGGCCAATTTCTACGCCAACTTCGCCCCAATCCAGGAGATGTCCGATTGGTTCGAACATTGGGCGACCGTCGGCGTAAAACCGCTGTTCCTTTGCGAGTACGGCGTGCCCATCTCCTGGGACTGGATGATGTATCGCGGATGGTACCAGGGCGTGCGGACTTTTGGCGGCGCCAAAGTGCCCTGGGAACTCTGCATGGCCGAGTGGAACGCGCAGTTCCTCGGCGACCCGGCCTACAACGTGACCGACCTGGAAAAGGAATGCCTTCGCTGGGAAGCCGGACAATTCCGAGCCGGTCAACTCTGGTACCGCTGGGATTACCCGCAAGACGCGGTCGCGTCCGCCGGCTTCGAGCAGCGCAATGCCATCCTGGCGATGTACTTGACAGATAACTTGCGCGCCTTTCGCACTTGGGGCATCTCGGCCTTTTGCCCTTGGGACCATGGCCTTTTCTGGAAACTGCGCCAGGGCGCCGGCCGCTCTCGCAAGGATCTCAAGGTCGATTGGGACGCCCTGCAACGCCCCGGTTTGAGCCCGGATTATGTGGACGATCAGCCGGGCTGGATGAATCTCTCCTACGAGCGGGCGGACTGGATTCCCTCCGCCGCCGCACAGGCCCTTTATCGCAATAACATGCCGTTGCTTGCCTATCTGGCCGGCAAGCCCGCCGCCTTCACGAGCAAGGATCACAATTTTCACCCGGGCGATGCCATCGAAAAGCAGATCATCGTGATCAACAATTCCAGGCAGACGGTCACGGCCGATTGCGGTTGGTCTTTCGCGTTGCCAGAGCCGGTTTCCGGCTCCACTCAAGTCCATGTCGAGACTGGACAACAATCGCGCCTGCCCCTGACCTTCCGGCTTCCTGTTCAAACCAAACCCGGCCAATATCAACTGGCCGCCACGGTAAAATTCAACACCGGCCAAATCCAATCGGACTCTTTTCTCATCGACGTTCTGCCGCCCCCGCAAGCGGTTCAAGCCAATGCGACGATCGCGCTCTTCGACCCCAAAGGCGAGACAAGCGAACTGCTTCGCAGTCTGGGCATTGATTACGCGCCCGTCGATGCCGCAGTCGATCTGTCAGCTTATGATGTTCTGATCGTGGGCAGGGGAGCACTGGCGCCGGATTCGCCCGCCCCGGACATCCGGCGCGTCCGCGATGGTTTGAAGGTCCTCCTCTTCGAGCAGACCTCCGATGCCCTGGAGAAGCGCTTCGGGTTTCGGGTCGAAGAATACGGCTTGCGCTCTGTCTTCAAACGCGTACCCGACCACCCGCTGCTCGCCGGAATCGCCCCGGAGAACTTGCGCGATTGGCGAGGGGAGGCCACTTTGCTCCCGCCAAGGCTGAAATATCAGATAGGTTCCCGTTACGCGCCGGAGGTCACATGGTGCGGCATCCCCGTTACTCGCCTTTGGCGCGCGGGCAACCGCGGCAATGTCGCTTCAGTCCTCATCGAGAAACCCGCCCGCGGGGATTTCCTGCCAATCCTCGACGGCGGCTTCGCCTTGCAGTTCAGCCCCCTGATTGAGTACCGCGAAGGCAAAGGCATGGCGCTTTTTTGCCAAATGGACGTGACCGCCCGCACGGAGAGCGATCCCGCTGCGGAACTTCTGGTGCGCAACCTCCTGCGCTACGCCGCCACCTGGAAGCCGCTGCCGCGCCGCCAGGTTGTCTATGTGGGCGATGACTCGGAGAAGCAACAACTGCAGCAAGCCGGCGTTTCGCCCCATGCATACACGGCCGGCAAACTTTCCGCAGACGATGTTCTCGTCGTCGGCCCCGGCGGCGCCAAACAATTGGCCTCGGAGTCAGAAACGGTGGCCCAGTTCGCAAGGGCAGGGGGGAACATCCTGGCGATCGGACTCGATGAGGACGACGCAAACGCGTTCCTGCCCTTCAAGGTTGAAATGCGGAAGGCGGAGCACATTGCTGCGTTCTTCCCTCCTTTCGGCCAAGACTCGCTTCTGGCCGGCGTCAGCCCCGCCGACGTGCATAATCGCGATCCGCGCCTGATGCCCCTGGTTTCTTCCGGCGCCGCGATCCTCGGCGACGGTGTGCTGGCGCAGGCCACCAACTCCAATATCGTCTTTTGCCAGCTTGTGCCCGCGTCGTTTGCCTCAAGCGAACAGAACAATCTGCGGCGCACCTATCGGCGGGTATCTGTCCTGACCACGCGGCTGCTCGCCAACATGGGCGCGTCCGCCTCCACGCCGCTGCTCGACCGCTTTCGGCTTCCCGCCGGTCCGGCCGAGACCCGCTGGCTGGACGGGCTCTACCTCGATACACCCCGGGAGTGGGACGATCCATACCGGTTCTTTTGCTGGTGACATTGAACAGTGAACAGTGAACGGTTTGCACTGGCGCGCATTCATGGCACAATTGATTAAGACAATCATGAAACCCGCGGCAGCTTTAGACGCTCAGATCGCCCGTTACCGTCAAATGACCCGCGAGGAACGGGTGGCCATCGCTCTGCGGTTGCACGACTTGGCCTGTGAAATGGCCCGGTTGGGAATTCGCCGGCAGCATCCGACGGCCACTCCCGCGGAGGTCGAAGCCATGCTGCGAGAGCGTCTCCAATTGGCCCGAACCTTGTGAACGAGCAGGAACTTCTTCTCGACTGCCTCCGCCGCCTCAGCGCTGACGGGAACCTGAACGCCAAACCTGCAGTTAATGTAAATATAACATATATTGTGCGAAACATGCCGTTACCTCCAGCGTGCGATCTCACCAATAAATATGTGCCATTAGGCTCTTCATCTCGGACGCAGAAGTTGAATCCGATCCTTTAGCCTGTCGAAGTCGGTGTCCACCACCAGCAGTTTATCACCGCGGGCGAGCACTGTGGCGGCAATCGCTGCGTCAAAAAACTTCATCTGTTGCCCCTTGGCTTTAAGCTCGACAATCAGGATGGACAATTGCGCGGCATCCATCTCGGTAAAACTGGAAACCAAGGCCCGGAATCTGTTTTGGTAAAGTTGGAGCGCCCGTCGCCGCAAATCCTGCCGCACTGGCGGGTGCGTCCCGACAAGAAACTCCGAGGCGGCCAACGCCGGAATATAGAATGGGCCTTCTTCGTTTTCAGGAAGCAGTCCGTCGAAATCACCCTCTCGCTCCGCGGATATGAGAACGCTGGTGTCAATCGCAACCGGCATAGCCAATAACCTCGGAAACTCTGTCCATCGCAGCCCGCAACTCCTCGGAATCTGTGGAATTGAAGCCCCGTCCGCGCAGCAGACGCAAAAGCTCCGAGCGGGTAGCTCCTACACGCGGTTGAATGACCGCCACCGTTTTGCCGTGGCGCTGAACTTCCACCACCTCGCCACCCTGCACCACCCGATCCAGGATGCTCTTGCTTTCGTTGGCCAACTCTGTCGCCGTCACGATCATGCCCCCAAAATACCTATTTTAGCGATTTTGGCAAGATTCCATTTTGAGTGCGGTTTTCGTCGGCTTGGTGACGGGAAAACCAAGTGCGGGCCTTGGCGTTGAGCGGATCGGGCTTATACAGCCAGGAAACCAAAAACGAGGCATCCGGGTAGATCGTCATTGACGCAGGTCCCGCAAGGCCGCTTGAGTATCCTGGGCGGGAGCGCTTTCACACAGGCGGTCCAACTCCGCGTGAATTTGCTCTGTCGGAAGCCGCACGCGTTTTCGGCGATGCTGGAGCAAACGAATAAACCAAACAGGCGGTGCTTTGGCCAGGAAGGTCGCTTTTCCGTTTTCGAACACCGCCACGCGTTTGAACGGATAATTCAAATCATCGTTTTCGAAGATTATCACCTGTGGCAGGACAGGAATCGCGGCTCTCAGGTTCGCCAACGTTCGCGGGAAGCGCGCCACCAGTTTTTCCAACGGCACATCATGGCCTCCTTGCGACACCCGCATGGCGGCGCGTTGATCGGAGGTTTCCGCACTGGCAATGCCAATAAAGCAGAGCACCACTTGATAACCCGTCCTCATCGCCTCTTTAAGAAACGCCAGCTTGTCGCCCACAGGATCGGAGAACACCGTTTCGAACACAAACCTCAAATTACCTCTGCCCCCACCCGAACCGGTCGGATATTGGCCAGTAAACGAAGAAGGACTTCCCTATGACGTTTTGCTCGGGCAACCACTTCCAATACCGCGAGTCCAGGCTGTTGACGGTGTTGTCTCCAAAAACCAGGTAGTGTCTCGCCGGCACGCTGAGCATGTCTTGGGGAGTCTTCATGAGGCTGCGCGGGTCCAGCACGTGGCCGCTGTAATGGCTCTCGCGCGGCGCTTCCTTGGGGTTAAATCCATAAACGTTCTCAAAGTGCGGCGTCGAGGCGTCCAACCGCGCGCCGTCGATCCGGGCGTGCCGGTCCTCGCCAATGGTGATGGTCTCGCCTGGCAGGCCCACCAATCGTTTGATGTAGAATTGGTCCTGGTTCTGGATGCCCTCGATCCCTTTGGTCTTGAATACGATGATTTCCCCGCGGTCCGGCCGCCGGAAATTATACGTCATCCGGTCCACAAACAGATGGTCGCCGGTGGTCTCCTTGAAACAGAGGATCGCCTCGCCTTTGCGGAAGACCGATTGCCTGTCCAGGCCGGCCCGGTGTGCCAGGTAATCGTCCGGCGCAAACCAGATCGTCAGCGGCGTTTCCTCGCTACGGCCGCGGTATTGCACCCAGACGGTTTGCTTGTTGATGACGCGAAGTGAATGGTCCAGCGGGCCGATGCGCGTCACCTCCCCGTCTTCGGGGGCGATGACGCAATGGTAAATGGTGCCATAAACCAGCGCGTCATATATCCTTTCCAACGGGTTGGGCAGTTTGAAGCCGGGATCGAAGCGCAGGTCTTCGGACGTCACCCCGTAAAGCGTCGGCTGCATCGACCCGGTCGGGATTTTGAACGGCTGGAGGAAAAAGGTGCGAATTCCCATCGCCACGACAATGGCGACAAGGAACACTTCCACGTTCTCGCGCCATTCGGAGTTGGGATAGGGTTTGATCCATTTGCCGGACGCCTTTTCCAGTTCTTCCATTTGTTTGCTCAGCGCCTCCTTGCTGGCATTGGAAGTGATCGCGGCGCGCGTCTCGCTCACGGCCGCCTCGACGCTGCCGATGGCCTGGGGCGAAAGGATGTCGCGCTGCGCATTGAGCAGTCTTTGGACATGTTTGCACATGTCGGTCGCTTGCCGGACGGTGCCGGAGAAAAACCATCGTAAGTTCATAATTGTTGCATCAGGCCTTGAGCACCTGGATGAAGGCCTCCTGCGGGATGTTGACCGAGCCGAAGGATTTCATCCGTTTTTTGCCTTCCTTTTGTTTCTCCAGCAATTTGCGCTTGCGCGTGATGTCGCCCCCGTAACATTTGGCCGTCACGTCCTTGCGCAGGGCGCTGACGGTTTCGCGCGCGATGATCTTGCCGCCGATCGCGGCCTGGATGGCGACCTGGTATTGCTGGCGGGGAATGACTTCCTTGAGCTTGGCCGCCAAAGCCCGTCCCCTGCCCTCCGCCTTGGCGCGATGCACGATGCACGAAAAGGCATCCACCGATTCGCCGTTGACCAGCATGTCGAGCTTGACCATGTCGGATGTCTGGTAGCCGGCGTGCTCGTAATCCATCGATCCGAAACCGCGGGTCAGGCTCTTGATCCGGTCGTGAAAGTCAATCAGAATTTCCGCCAGCGGCAATGTCCCGGTGAGCATCACCCGCCGCGTGTCGAGCGTCTCGGTGTGATCGACCATGCCCCGCTTCTCGGTAATCAGCGCCATCATGTCGCCGATATACTCATTGGGGCATATCACGAACGCGAAGACCATCGGTTCCTCGATCCGCTCGATGTAATTGGGTTGCGGCAAAAACGCCGGATTATCTATCTGCTTCACCTCGCCGTCGGTCATGACCACCCGATACACCACGCTCGGATACGTGGCGATGATGTCCATGTTGTATTCCCGCCGCAGCCGTTCCTGGACGATCTCCAAATGCAGCAACCCCAAAAAACCGCACCGGAAGCCAAAGCCCAGCGCCACCGAGCTTTCCGCCTGATAGACAAATGCCGAGTCGTTCAGTTGCAATTTGGCCAGGTTCGCCTTCAGGTGCTCGTAATCCGCCGTGTTGATGGGATAAAGCCCGCTGAACACCATCGGATGAATCTCCTTAAACCCCGGCAACACCGGCGAAGGCCGCCGCGCATCGGTGATCGTGTCCCCCATTTTCACGTCCTTGGGACTTTTGATGTTCGCCGTCATGTAGCCCGTTTCCCCCGTTTCCAATTTGTCCCGAACGTACGGCTTGGGATTAAAACTGCCGACCTCCTTGATTTCAACTGCCTTGCCCGAATGCAGCAACTTGACTTCCATGCCGGCCCGCAATTCCCCGTTGAAGATGCGCACGTGCGTGACCACCCCTTTATACGTGTCAAAATATGAATCGAATCCCAGCGCCTGCAGGGACGGCGCGCCCGTCGGTTTGGGCGCCGGAATCCGCTCCACGATCGCCTCCAGGATCTCGTCGATGCCGATGCCCTCCTTGGCGCTGGCCAAAAGCGCGCTCTCGCCCGGAATGGCCAGCACCTCCTCCATCTGCATTTTGGTCAACCGGATGTCCGCGTGCGGCAGGTCAATTTTATTTATGATCGGGATGATTGTCAGGCCCTGTTTGGTCGCCAGGTGGACGTTGGCCACCGTTTGGGCCTCGACCCCCTGCGCCGCGTCAATGATCAAAAGCGCCCCTTCGCACGCGCTCAAACTGCGCGAAACCTCATACGAGAAATCGACGTGACCCGGCGTGTCGATCAGGTTCAATTCGTAAACCTCCCCGCTTTTGGCCTCATACCGCATGGTGACAGGATGGGCCTTGATGGTGATGCCCCGTTCCCTCTCCAGGTCCATCGAGTCGAGCAATTGCTCCTCCATCTCGCGGGCGGCGATCGTGCCCGTGCGGAAAAGCAGACGATCCGAAAGCGTCGTCTTCCCATGATCAATATGGGCGATAATGCTAAAATTCCTGATGTGCGCGGCGTCCATTTGCGTTCGCGAGTCGCGATCAATTCAACATAGTGCCATTGCCCGCCAGCGGAAAGGCAAAATATGCTTGAATCCATTTCCCGGCTCGTCATACTCCGCCAACTTTTGCATGAAACTTTATTCTTGTCCCACCCGGCGCCGGACCCTGGCGGCGGCAACACTCCTGTTCTGTTTGTTCCTGACAGCCCGCCTGCCCGCGGCCAGCACCAACACCAACTCCGCGGCCAAATCGCCGCCCCCCTCCCCTGCCCTTCCCGCCGCGCCTGAATTGCAGGTCGCCGACCAGTACTTCCTCGCCATCCCTCGCGCCGGCTTTGGCAAGGAATACCAATTCACCGCCTCTGCCATTCCCCAGGAACTCGCCGCCACCAGCAGCGGACTGGCCGGCAAAATTGTCCGCTTTGAATTGTTCCCGGACGGCGTGGATATGTATGAATCCACCCGCGGCCTCGTCGTCACCGAAGACCTTCCCGCCCGCCGTTTGCTGGCCACCTTCTCCATTGTCAAAGCCGACGATGACAAGGTCGTAATCGATTTCAATAAAGGCATGCGCCGCGTTTTCACACAGAGCTGGCTCGAAGGAGGCTCGCTGGAATTGTTCAACCGCGACCAAGTGTTGGAAGTGCCCGAAAGCAGGGTCTTCGATATGCACCAGGACAACGGTCGCCTCGTTATCCGCCAAAGCGTTCAAATCCGCAGCCGCCAAGGGAACGAAAACCTCGAGGCCCGCTACGAAATGCGCTACTTCATTTCCCCCTACCGCCCCGGCGCCTTTGACGGCAAGGAACCCAACCGCATTGACGACCGCTACACCCGCTTCTTCGAAACCGAAGGCCAGATCGAAGAAGGCACCGGCCGCGTCAGCTCCCGCATCGACCGCTTCGATTTGCGCCACCCAATCGTCTTTTATTATTCTGCCAACACCCCTTCCAATTATGTCCAGGCCGTCAGCGATGGCATTCTTTACTGGAATGCCGCCTTCGGTAAGGAAATCGTCCAGGCCAAAAAAGCCCCCGACGGCGTCACTGCCCCCAACGCCAGCTACAACGTCATCCAATGGGTTCCCTGGGATAACGCCGGCGGCGCCTACGCCGACGTGCTCATGGACCCGCTCTCCGGCGAGACCGAACACGGCCAGGCCTACATCACCAGCGTCTTCGCTTTCATGGGCCGCGCCGAAGCCCGCATCCTTCTCCGCAGCATGGAGGAATTGGCCGAGCCGAAAAAACCGGGCGACAAAAAAAGTGCTTCTTTCCGCCGCTCCATCCCCTTTCTCAACTCTCAGCCCATCTGCGAGGTCGATCCCCAACTCTTCGCCCAACAACTGGCTCACGGCCTGGCCGAAATCCTCGCCAGCGACGAACTCACCGACGCCGCCATTCTGCGCGCGTCGCAGGACTACGTGCGCGAAGTCGTCGCTCATGAAGTCGGCCACGTCCTGGGTCTGCGCCACAATTTCGCCGGCAGCCTCGCCGCCACACTCACCGACGTCGAACTCGACGACTGGTTCAAGGCCTACATGACCGGCAAGCCCCTGGACACTTACACCAACAAGCTCACCTCCTCCTCCGTCATGGATTACAACATTTTAAAAGCCGCCACCTTTATCGGCTGGCGCATGCGCACTCTCAAGGAAGCCCTCCCCCACGACCGCGCCTCCATTGCCTGGGGTTACTTCGACAGTCCCGAAGTCCGCACCAATAAAATGCTCTTTGGCAGCGACGAGGAAGCCATGCGCTATGGCGACGTCAACCGTTTCGATTACGGCCCCGACCCCGTCCTCAGTGACTACGCCCAGGCCGCCCACATGATCCAGTTGCTCCCCAACGATATTATCGAGACCTTCATTCGCGCCCGCGCTCCCCGCAATCCCAAAGACCGCATCCCCCTCGAGCAGGTCAACCTCAGCTACGTCATGTATGCCTCCGAATTGGCCTACCAATTCGCCGACATGCTCTCCTGGTTCAACTCTAAAACACGCTCCCTCCGCGTCGAAAACCAATTCGATTTTGTCGGCGACCTCAATCGCAAGGAACGCTACCAGGCCCACTGGAAATATCTCACCAATCAGGTCGCCCAATTGGGCGGCATCGACCGCGCCGCCTTTTCCTACCTCCCCATCGATCTCAAGCTCGAACTTAAGGACAAACCCGAAGGCATCGCCATTGCCGACCACCTCAGCGCCTCCAATCTCACCGCCAGAATTGAAAAGCTCCTCACCTCCACCAACTACTCCACCTTTGTCGGCCTGGACGACAAAAAATACTCCTTCACCAAGGACGAGCGCGATCTGATCCTCAAACGCGCCAAAAAATGTTTCGATGAGCTGGAACTCGAAGTCATCCGTCAGATATGCCAGCGCCTGAACAACGTCACCCGCGACCTCGACGTCGAAGCCAACGGCTTCGTCAGCGACAACGACATTGTCTCTCAGCTCGAGCAGCGCATCATCGATCTGGCCAAACTCGTTATCATGGCCAAGGACGACGACAAACAAATCAAAGGCAAGGTGGACAAAAGCTTCGTCGAAGTGCCCCAGTTTAAATACGATCAGGAAACCCGCCTCGCTGCCGCCCGCATGCTCGGCCCCAACATTGGCACCTTCAAAAGCTGGGCCGACGAGGCCAAGTCCGACTTGAACAAGGAACTGAAAACCGAGATGGAGGCCGATCTGAACATCGAGCACTTCAAAGATTTCAAGCCCTCCCTCCTCTCCCGCCCTTAGCGACGACCGGCCGACGAACGAGTATTACCGCGTGCGCTCGTCTCCTTATTATTGAGCGCGCTAATCTGAACGTAGCGCCGCCCTTTAGGTCGGCACGTGCCGGGCTGATGCCCGGCGCTACACTTGAAATCAGGACAGCACCGGTTTGTGGTGTGATTTGAAATATCCTAATATGAGTAGTCATGGCCAATAAATCTCGCTCCCGACGTCCCGACGTAAAGGAACCCAAGGTGAATCTCCCCTTGCCGCCTGAGCTGCCGCCGGCGACCCCGGACGGACCCGCATTGAACAGTCCCGACCTCTATATCAACCGCGAGCTGAGCCTGCTGGAGTTCCAAGGCCGGGTTCTGGAAGAAGCCGCGGATCCGGACAACCCCCTGCTCGAGCGGGTTAAGTTTCTCGCTATTCTCGGGTCGAACCTGGACGAATTCTTTATGGTTCGCGTCGCGGGACTGATGAAGCAGGTCGCCAGCGGGAGGGCAGACGTCGGGCACGACGGACGGCCTGCGGGGGTGCAGCTTCAACTCATTCGCGAGAAGGTGCGCCAGATTGCCGGGCAAGCCCA
>JBEKSF010000084.1:0-25697 GCA_049517295.1 Verrucomicrobiota bacterium | reverse complement strand
ACCCGACTCGATGCAAACGGCGGGGCCGTAATTGGAACCTGATGAATCGCGACAAGTCAGCCAGGCAGTTCCCCTGTCGCCAAGATTTGCCGGGTTTTGCTTCCCCCGCAAGCGGACTCTGCCGCCAAACCCGGCAAGACTTGGCTCCCCAGGCGACTCTCCGTTGATGAGCTTTCTGATCGCCTGGCTCCGTGATTGTGCGGGTTTTGATTCAAACCCCTAGCACTTTCTCTCAGAAGACCCTCTCCATCAACGCCTTCCAGCCGTCCCAGCTAATTCGTTTTTGCGATTTGCGCGCATTCTTGCCCCTCTCCAAAAAAATCTCCCCAAAAGCCCTTGACAGTCCCATCATTATATGGGACGCTGAAAGCTGGTGGGCCGGTCTGCCTGCCCCGCCATAGCTTTAGCGAAGGCGGGCTCTTTGACATATCGGGAAGCCTCGGCCGTTAAGCTCTCGGCATTCACTGATTCAGGCTCTGTTAATTAAACGGGGCGTTAACGTTAAAGTGAAACCCTGCCCTGCGGCGCCGGTCAAGGCTGGTCAAGAAGGCCAGTCAAGCCTGAGTCAAGCCAAGTCAAGGTTTGTCAAGGTATCCCTTAATGCGTTGCATCTTCCTCATCATCAAAACCTTAGCTCTGTTTCCAACCCCTGAGCGTCAAGAAGAAGTCAAGCTGAGTCAAGCCAAGTCAAGGTCAGTCAAGAAGTCAAGTCGAGGCGGGCTTGCCGCGCCCTCTTGTCACGCCAAACTCGTGGCGACGGCGGAAGCCTCAGCGAAGGCGGGTCAAGTTATGTCCTTCTCTGCGTGCTCCGCAGCCTCTGCGCGAGGTCTGGGATAAGGGGGAAATTGCTCCCTGCGCGCCTTACGTAAGCGTCATTTTGACCCAGCCTCAAAACCAAAAACCCTCCAAAACCCCAGCAATTGCTGATAATTGCGATCCTTTGCCGCCACTTGCGCGGGGCGCATTCGACCCCTCTTCAAATCCTTCCCTTGCTTGCCTTCGTGAATTCGCCCCGGAATTCCGCCGGGCCCCGCCCTCCGTCCTTGACAATTCCGCCGCCAAGCCATTTCAATTATCCACGCGAGGAATGACCCATAGAACTGACATTAAAACCACAGCCGGCGCCATTCTGCTGGCCCTGGCCCTGGCCCTGGCCGTGGCCGCCGCGGACGCCGCGGACGCTCCGCAGCGGACTTATCCGAGCGGCTTCAAGGTCGCCCTCAAACTCGGCGGCGAACTATACGAGGCCCTGCCGGACAAATTCGCCAATCAAGTGGACGCTCAGGCAATCTCGCTCCAGCCCCAGGATGTGCCGGTGGTCTCTCCCGTTGCCGTCACCGAGGACAGCCGCGTCGTGCGCCAGGTTTCCGTTTCCGCCGGATTCATTGACTTGGCCAACCATATCTGCCACGCCAAAGCGGTGGACCGCATTCAACCGGGGTTCTTCGAGCAGTATGTTAACAATCTGCTGCGCGTGACCGGAGAGGACTTCGCCGTGCAGCCTCCCGGCATTGTCGATCCGCGCTATTGGACCGACGATGTCATGAATGACCAATTGAGCTACTTCAACCAAATGATAGGGATGATCGTCGCGGTCAATTTGTCCCATCATTATCTGGGCCATTTCGCCAAATACGCCCCCAGGATGATCGGTGCGGGCAACAAGACCACTCCCATCAACACCTTCCTGACAGAAGCCGAATGGGATGTGACAATCAAGGCCGGCGTGGTCAACGCGCTCAACTGCGCCCTGGCGACCGACGGCCCCAGGGCACTTTTCGAGGCGATCGACAAAATGCCCCATCGTCCCCAGTGGACGGCTTATATCCTTCCCCAATATGTTGATGTCAAGAAACTCAACCTGAAACTGGCGAAGTACGAGGACGACTTTTTCCACGGCCGGCTCAAACCGTGATCTCCAGCATTGCGGCCGCGGTTTCGGCGCGCGCCGCGGTCTTGGGGCCTTGCGCGGGCAGCAGGCAGAATTGGCCGGCGCACAAGGGGAAGCTTTCTCCCGCCGCCTCAATGCGCAAGCCCCCTTCCACCACTGCGAAAATGCGCATTCGGCCCTCCGCCGCCTCAAGGACATCCCCGGTTGCCAATCGCCTGAGACTGACGGCAAACATCTCGTTCTTCACCAGCGGCCGGATGGTCCCCGGAGTGTCTGGGAAAACCGTCGCCGGCAGCAAGGCGGGCTCGAAGTCGGCAAAATCGATGCTGGCCAGCGACTGGGCGACATGCAGCTCGCGGCCCTTGCCTTGGGCATCCACGCGGTTCCAGTCAAAAACACGGTAGGTGGTGTCCGAATTCTGTTGAATCTCGAACACGACCGTCTCCGCTCCCAAGGCGTGAACGCGCCCGCTGGGCAAAAACATCGCGTCGCCGCTTTTGACAGGTATGCGATGGAAACAATCCGCCACCGACTGCGCGGCCAGCTTGCTCTCGAAATCCGCGCGGGTGATTCCCCTTTTTAATCCGACGAACAACTCGGCGGCCGGCCCGGCATGAGCGACATACCACATCTCGCTTTTCGGTTCGACTCCCCATCGCGCGGCCAGGGCCGCGGGCGGGTGAACTTGCAATGACAACGTCTCGTGGGCATCAATGATCTTCAGGAGCAGCGGAAAGCGCGACGGCATCGGCTGCCTCTGTCCGAGCAGCGCGGCGGGGCATTGCTCCATCAGCCAATGCAGCGTCTTGCCGCGCAACGGCCCGCGGGCAATAACGCTTTCGTCCCCGGGCCGGTCGCTCACTTCCCAGGATTCACCCACCCGCAGATGCGGCGGGAGCGGCTTGCCGTAGAGGGTCAGGAGGTTGCGCCCGCCCCAGATGCGCTCCTTGAAAATAGGCTCAAAACTCAGGGGATAAAGCTCCGGCATAAACGACGAGGCGCAAGGGAGGGATCAGGGCGCGGGCGATGTGGCTTCTCCGTTGCCGGCAGCCGCCCCGTTTTCTCCCACAGCCGCCTTGTGCTGGGTTTCCTTGAACTGCCCGTAGGCCCGGTATTTCTGGTAGCGGGCTTTGAGGCGGTCGCTGGTCGGGAATTTCTTCAGAGCCGCCAGGTTGGCTTGAAGCGCGGCTTTGAGCGTTTGGGACATCTCTGCCCAGTTATTGTGGGCGCCGCCGAGAGGTTCGAGCACGATTTCGTCCACCAGCCCCAATTCGCTCAAATCCTTGGCGGTGATGCGAAGAGCCTCGGCGGCCTTCGGAGCAGCGGACCGGTCTTTCCACAGAATCGCCGCGCATCCCTCGGGACTGATGACCGAATAATATGCGTTCTCCAGAATGAGAACGCGGTCGGCCACGCCGATGCCCAGTGCGCCGCCCGAGCCGCCTTCGCCAATGACAACGGCGATGATCGGCACTTCCAGCAGCATCATCTCGCGCAAGTTGACGGCAATGGCCTCGGCAATGTGCCGTTCCTCGGCGCCGATCCCGGGATACGCCCCGGCGGTGTCAATGAGCGTAACGATGGGCAAACTGTATTTGTCCGCCAGTTTCATCAGACGGATGGCCTTGCGGTAGCCCTCGGGATGGGCCGAGCCGAAATTGCGCTTGATGTTTTCCTTGGTGTCGCGCCCCTTTTGCGTGCCGATGACCATGAGCTTCTGTTCGCCCAATTTGGCGAACCCGCCCACGACGGCGCGATCGTCAGCAAAGAGCCGGTCGCCGTGCAACTCGGCAAAGTCGGTAAAGATCGCCGCCACGTAGTCCAGCGTGAAGGGCCGCTTGGGGTGGCGCGCGATTTTCACGCGGTCCCACGCGCTAAGTTGGGCAAAAATCTGGCGTTTGGTGTCCTGGATTTTCTGCTCCATCAGCGCCACTTCATCCTCGAAGCTGATGCTCAGGGAGTGGCTTTCAGGATGTTTCTTCAATTCTTCCAGCTTGCGTTGCAACTCCAGGATCGGCTTCTCAAAATCAAGCTGATATTTCATCAACGCCTAATTTAAGTTCCCCGCGCCGGGCAGGCAATGGAGAAATTTGCGTCAAAGGCCGGCAAACAGTCATTGCGTTTCGAGGATGTAAAACTGTTGCCGGACGTTGCGACTCACCGTATTGGTGACGGTGATGGAGAAATCCCCACTGGCGCTCAAAATATTGGTCGCAACGGGCGTCCATGCGCTCAACGGCAGGGCGAGGTTTGAGCTCACCAGCACATAATAGGTCCCACCGGACTGCCCATTGATCCCGTTGAGCACCAGATTTGTGCCGGACAGGCTGAAGCCGGCAATGTCAGGTTGCGCCGACACCAATGGTCCCACGGGCAGAATTAAAGAGAAAACCGTGCCGTCGCCATTGATGCCGCCATCAGACGCTGTCCCATACAGCGTGTTGCCGGATAGAGTCAAACTGGCAGTCGGATTGGCTCCATCGCCACCCCCCGTGAACTCATAGAGGATTTCAAAATCCGCGCCACTGGTGTTCAGGTAAAAGACCGTGCCGTCGCCGTTGGGTTCGCCGCCCTGATTGGCTGCTCCATACAGCGTGGTGCCCGATAAAACCAAACCGGCCTCCGGGTAAGCTCCGTCGCCACCGTCTGTGAAAGCATACAGAACTTTAAAACCCGCGCCCTCGGTGTTGACGGCGAACACCGTGCCATAGCCGTTGGCGCCACCATACTCCGCTGCGCCATACAGAGTGTTTCCGGATTGAATTAAACCGGCAGTCGGATTGGCTCCGTCGCTGTTCGTCGTAAGGGTATTGGTGTCCAGTGCCGTGAATGTGTGCAGAACCATAAATCCCCCGCCATTGGTGTTGACAGCGAACACCGTGCCATTGCCATTAGTTCCGCCATAAACCGCGGTTCCAAACAGGGTGCTGCCGGATAGAATCAAACCGGCCGCCGGATTAGCTCCGTCGCTGTTGACACCATCCTGTGTCGCGAATGCATGGAGAATCGTAAAACCCCCGCCATTGGTGTTGAGCGAGAACAGAGTGCCAGAGCCATTGGCGCCGCCCCATGAGGCTGTCCCATACAGGGTGTTGCCGCAAAGAACCAAAGCGGCCGCCGGATTAGCTCCGTCGCTGTTGGTGGTGAAGGTATTGGTGTCCAGCGCCGTGAAAGTATGCAGAACCATAAAATCTCCGCCATTGGTGTTGAGCGAGAACAGAGTGCCAGAGCCATTGGCGCCGCCCCCTGACGCTGTCCCATACAGAATGTTGCCGGAAAGAACCAAAGCGGCCGCCGGATTGGCTCCGTCACTGTTGGTATTAACTCCAACGCCATTGGCAACGGTTGCCGAAAAATGATGCAAGGTCATAAAGACCAAGTCAGTGGCGTTGACGGCGAACACCGTGCCATTGCCATTGCTGCCGCCATATTCCGCTGTCCCATACAGAGTGTCGCCCGACAAAATCAATCCGGCAAAAGGATTAGCTCCGTCGCTGTTGGTTCCATTCATGCCGCCTTCCATCGTGAAACCATGCAGGTTTGAATACCCGTTAACCGTAATTGAAGCGGGGCCGACACCGGTCAGCACGACGCCAGTGTTATCGGTCGCAATGAGAGTTGGGGAAAAGGCGCCAATTGTGATGTAGGTGTGAGAGGGATTCTGAGCGGCGCTGGTTGATCCATCGCCAAAAGCCCAGTTCCAACTGGTAATGGTATTGCCGGCAATGTCAACGCCCACGGAGGTGAAGTTCACCGTGAGCGGAGGCACGCCGTTGGTTGGGTTGGCCGTGAACGCAATGGTGGCCGGCAACACCGTGATTAAAGGAGGGCCGATGGCGGTAACCGTGCCGCCTATGTCGTTGGCCGCCATGAGAGCGGGGGAAAAAGTGCCCGCGGCGGTGTAGGTGTGGGAAGGATTCTGAGCGGCGCTGGTCAAGCCGTCGCCAAAATTCCAACTCCACGTGGTAATGACTTGGCCGCATTTGTCGTTTGTTGGCGAGGTGAAATGCACCGTAAGCGGAGCCATGCCATCAGCCGGGTTGGCGGTGACGGTAATGAAGTTCAACTGCACGACTGGAAACCCGGTGCTGTAGGCCAAATCACTCCAGCCGGTCGTGCAAGGCAAATAATAGAGCGTTGTTAGATAAACAAGACCGTAAAGGCTGACATAACTATCGAACACAGTGGAATCGGCGGCCGGAGCGTTCCCCTCGAAATAGACGCAGCCCAAGCTTACGCAATTGACGAACGCAAAGCTGCCGATGCTCATGAGGCCGGCGCCAATCGTGACGTTGCTCAACCTGTAGCAGTCATAAAACGCAGAACCGCCGATACTGGCGACCCCGTTACCGATTGCGACGGTGGCCAGGGAGGAGCAGTAAATAAACGCGGAATATCCGATGTTCGTGACACTGTTGGGAATGGTGACACTGGTCAGGCTGGCGCAGTTATAAAACGCATTGTCTCCGATGCTAGTGACGCCGTTGCCGAGCGTAACGTTGGCCAGGCTGGTGCAGTAATAGAACGCACCTTCCCCGATGCCGGTGGCGCCGCCGCTGATCGTGACGCCGGCCAGGTTGACGCAGTCATCGAACGCATAGTTTCCGATGCTGGTGACGCTGTTGGGGATCGAGACGTTGGTCAGGCCCGTCCAAGCGAACGTAAAGTCCCCGATACCGGTGACGCTGTTGGAAATCGTAATGCTGGTCAGGTTGGCGCATAACGCGAATGCACTCGGCCCGATGTTGGTGACGCTGCCGGGGATCGCGATGTCGGTGAAACCGGTGCCTTCAAACGTCCCTTCTCCGATGCTGGTGATGCCGTCGGGAATCGTGATGTTGGTCAGGCTTGCGCAGGATTCGAACGCATAGTCTCCGATGTTGGTGACGCCGCCGGGAATCGTGATGCTGGTCAGGTTGGTGCGATTGTAGAACGCCTCCGTTGCGATGCTGGTGACCGGCAGGCCATAGAACGTGTCGGGGATGTTCACAGCGCCGCCCGGGCCTATGTAACCCGTGATGGTGATCGTGCCGTTGTTGGTCGTAAACGTAAATGGGAGCAGGGCCACGTAGATAGACGTTTCTGCGCCGGCAATCGGGACACCTTCGGCGTTGCCCGACAAAAGAACGACAGAGTAAGTCCCAGGAGTGGTGTAGGTGTGTGATGGGTTCCGGTTCGTGCTGGTCGAGTCATCGCCGAAATCCCAGCTCCAACTCGAGATGGGATAGCCGTAGCTGTCGTCGCCCGCCGAGGTAAAGTTGACCGTGAAGGGAACCGAGCCGTAGGTTGAACTGGCGGAGATTAAGATCGAGGGCAACTCCTGGCTTGGAGCACCGTCGAAGTTAATATACCAGCCGCTGGTGCCGATCAGATAGTAAACCGTCGGGTTATTGTCTTGATAGAACAAAGTCCAATCCGCCGCCGGGGCGTTGCCCTCGAAATAGACGCTGGCCAGCTTGTAGCAGTTAAGGAATGCATATTCTCCAATCGTGCTGACGCTATCGCCCATGGTGACGGTGGCCAGGTTGTCGCAGTTCTCAAACGCAGCCGCTCCGATGTTGGTCACGCCATCGCCGATGACGGCATTGGTCAGGCTCGCGCAAGCAGAAAACGTTTGCGCTGCGATACTGGTGACGCTGTCAGGGATCGTGACGCTGGTCAGGTTGATGCAGGCCTCGAAGGCGTTGGCTGCGATACTGACGACACCGTTGGGAACGGCGTAGCTTCCAACCCGGCCGCCCGGATACTCCAGCAGGGTGGTCTGGCCTTTGTCGAACAAGACACCACTCAGACTGCTGTAGAACAAATTGCCCGGATCCACCGTGATCTCCGTCAGGCTCTGGCAATCGTCGAACACCAAGCTGGCAAGGTTAGTGACGCTGGCGGGAATCGTGATGCTGGTCAGGCTGGCGCAGCCGTAGAACGCTCCCCCGCCGATGCTGGTGACACTGGGGGGAATATTGACGCCGGCCAGGCGGGTGCAGAAATAGAACGCTCCGCCTCCGATGCTGATAACGCCGGCAGGTATCGTGACGCTGGTCAGCGGGCAGTTGCCGAACGCGACATCTCCTATGGCCGTGACGCTGCTTGGGATCGAATAGCCTCCGCTCAGGCCTCCCGGATATTGAATGAGCGTGGTCAGACTCTGGTTGAACAATACTCCATCCTGGCTGGCATAAAACAAATTCCCCGAATCCACCTTAATCTGCGCCAATGCGGAGCAGGCATCAAAGACGCTGCCTCCGAGATTGGTCACGCTGTTGGGGATGGTGACGCTAGTCATCGAGCAAGAGTTGAAGGCATAATCCCCAATGGTGGCGACGTTGTTCCCGAGTATGACGTTGGTGAGGGCAGTGCAGGAATAAAACGCGAATGCCCCAATGCTGGTCACGCTGTTGGGTATCGTGACGCTGACCAGGGGGCACGAGATGAAGGCATCCACCCCGATGACGAGGAGGCCGCTACCCATCGTGAGGTTGGTCAGGCTGGAGTTAGCGAACGCTTCGTCGCCTATGTTCGTGACGCTATTGGGGATGATCACGTTAGTCAGTCCGCAGGAGTCGAACGCGCCATCTCCAATGCTGTTAACGCTGATGGGAATAGTAATGTCGGTCAGGCTGGCGCAGGAATTGAATACATAATCCCCAATAGTGGCCAAGCTCACGGGGAGGGTGACGTTCGTCAAACTCGTGTATTCGAATGCATAGCCTCCGATGTTGGTAACGCTGTTCGGGATGGTGACGCTCGTCAGCGGGCATGAGTCGAAGGCTGAAACTCCGATGCTGCGCACTCTGTCGCCGATGATGATGTTGGTCAAGCTGGCATAAGCGAAGGCATAATCTCCAATGTCAGTCACGCTCTTGGGGATCGTGACGCTGCCCAGGCTGGCGCACGATTCAAACGCGTTCGATTGGATATCTATGACCGGCAGGCCATCAATTTCCTCAGGGACGGCCACCGCACCGCCGGGGCCGAAATAGCTTGCAATGCTGACGCCACCTGGAACGACCGAATAACCGAATGGCGCCGGAGGATCCCACAGCAAAGTCCGAAGACCGCCGAAGAAAGAGGAATTCCAGCCGGTGGTTCCAGGCAAATAATAAGCCGTGGCGCTCTCCGCATAGTAACCAGGCTCGAATACATAGGAGCCGAGAGAGGGTGGGTTGCCTCCGAAAAACACCCCGGTCAAAGAACCGCAGTATGCGAAGGCATAATCTCCAATGCTGGTCACGCTGCTGGGAATCGTGACGAAGGTCAGGCTGCCGCACGATTCGAAAGCGTTCGACTCAATGTCGGTCACGCCCGCCGCAATAGTGACGTTGGTCAGGGCGGAGCAGTATTGGAAGGCGTCCACGCCGATGCTGGCGACGCTGCCAGGGATCGTAATGCTGGCAAGGGTGGAGCAGGATGCAAAAGCATTCGACTCAATGCTTGTAACCGGCAGGCCGTCGATCTCGCTGGGAATGGTCACCGTCCCGCCCGATCCGAAATAGGAGGCTATGCTGGCCGTGCCGTTTTCCACTGTGTAACCATACGGCAGCGGGGGGTCCCACAACAAGGCGCGCAGCCCGGCAAAAGTGGTGCTCCAGCCACTGGCACCAGGCAAATGATAAGCCGTCGCGTTTTGGTCATACAGGAAAACAGCCGCGGCGGCGCTGGGAGCATCGCCCTGAAAATAGACCCCCGTCAGATTGTAACAGTAAGCGAACGCATAGGTTTCCAAGTTGGTAACGCTCGCAGGAATCGTCACCGTGGTCAGGCTGGGGCTCGATTCGAACGCATTCGCCTCGATGCTGGCGACGCCATCGTCGATCTCGACGGCCGTGATTGGGCACTCATAGAACACCGCCACGAAGTTGGTGATGCCGCCGGAAATCGTGGCGCTCGCCAAATTCGTGCAGTCACTATATGCACCGTCTCCGATGCTCGTAACGCTTAGGGGAATCGTGACGTTGGTCAGGGCGGTGCAAGATTCGAAAGCATTCGACCCGATGCTGGTGACGCTCAAGGGGAGCGTGACGCCAATCAAACTGGTGCATGTATCAAACGCTCCGGCCCCGATGTCGACAACGCCTTCGGGAATCGCGTAACTTCCGACCAGGCCGGCCGGATATTGAATGAGCGTGGTTTGGCTTTTGGTAAACAATACTCCGTTCACACTGCTATAATCCGCATTTCCCACCTCCATCTCTATTGCTGTCAGACTGGGGCAGTCTCCGAATGGATCAAGCCCAATGCGGGTGACGCCGGCGGGGATGGTGACGTTGGCGAGTGGGCAGGACTTGAAGGCCCCATTTCCAATGCTGGTAACGGTGGCGGGAATGGTGACGCCGGTCAATCCGGCGCCTTCGAACGCGTAAGCCCCGATGCCCGTGACAGGCAGGCCGGTGATGGTGGGTGGAATGGCCAAAGCGCCACCAAGCCCGGCGTAATAGGTGATGGTGATGCCGCCGGCATTCGTCGTGAAACCGTATTCGTCTTCTACAGCAATACCAGTGTTGGTGGCAAAGGCCGCCCAACCGGTGGTTCCGGGCAAATAATAGGCCCTCGTGTCGTAGTCATAAAGGAAGGCCGATGAATCCGCTACGGGAGCGTTGCCCTCAAAATAAACGCTGCTCAGGCCGAAGCACTCTTGGAAAGCCCCTTCTCCCAGGTTGGTAACGGTGTTGGGTACCGTAATGCTGGTCAGGCCCGTTTGGTACTCAAAAGCACCCGCCCCGATGGCGGTGACCGAAAGGCCATCTATCTCGCTGGGAAGCGTGACCGCGCTGTCCGGCCCCGTATAGTTGAAGCCAACGATATCGATGGTGCCGTTGTTGGTTGTGTACGTGATCGTCCCGTCATTGATCGTGAACGTGGATACCAATTCGGCCGTGAAATCAACCACCGCATCCTCATCATAAATCACCACCGATTGGTTCGGAGGGGTGAGATAGTTGTCAGGCAGACTTTCGTTGAGACCAACCGACCAAGTGCCGTTGGCCACAATCAGCGCATAATTGCCGTTCACGTCGGTGTCCACGCCGTAAGAGCTGTTGTAATACAACTGGCCTATGGTTGCATAGGCCACAATGGAAACGCCCGCCATGGGGTTCCCAAGGCTATCCCTGAGCCAGCCGGTGATTTGATTGGTTGCCAGAAGGGCGGTGAAATTCTGCGGCAGGGCTTGACCAGCATCGATGTTGCCGTAATTCGTGGCGTCTGAATAGACATAATTCGTGGGGTTGGTCTCTGTTTTGACTTCCACCTCCCACGGCTCGTCGCTTGTATCGCCCAATACGCCAATGAAGTAGTTCCCGTTTATGTCCGTGTAGCCGTCCGTTAGATATATTCCGTCGTTGTCGTAAGCGCGTATGTCGATGTCCGCCAGGGGGTTTCCCATGTTGTCGTTGACACTGCCATATAACAACGCCGTGGCCTTGGGGTAGGCCAGGGTGATCCCCGTGGCACCCGCGTTGGCGTATGTGTCGTAGTCCCAACCCACATAGCCGTGAACAATCAATCCACTATCAAGCGAACCCAAAGGCCACTCGCCAGCGGTGACCGGCATGATGAAATTCCCGTTGGTGTCGGTAAAAGTGAACGCGATTGGGCCATTGGCGGACTTAGCCACCTGGAGAACGCCGGGCAGTCCAATGCCGGGATTGCTGGCATCCACCACTTGGCCAGAGATGCTGGCTGTGGCAGGGGTGAGCGTCAGATTGGTGGTGACGGTCTGGCCGGCGGCCAGCGTGAATGCGTGCGAAGAGATGTAATTGAAGACATAATTACTACTGTAAACCATCGGCACGTACGTTCCCGGCGGCATCTGGATTACATAGCCGCCCTCATTATTCGCCACGCATCCTCCCTCCATCCGCCGAATTTCTCCGGTTGGACCGATCGTAAAGAGCAGCACAATGGCATTGGGCACCGGGGCACCGGTGCCGCTGCTGTCCACATTGCCGGTGATCTTTTGCGAGAAGGGATAATTCGTGACCGAAAACTGTTTGGTGATCGGCGCGAAACGGCCCGCGGGACTGGAGAGTTTGAACAAATAGTTGCCGATGATGTTCTGCGAAAGATCCCCGTTCTGATAATTCAACACGGCGGTGATTTGTCCGTTGCTCATGCCGTCCGTGTCCCCCGGAACATTGAAATTGGTCACCCCTCCAATCACCATGCCCGCCTGGCCGTCCGTCAAATCAAACTGCTGCACCAGCGCGTCGGTGCTGTCAATAACTCCATTGGCGTTGATGTCGAGAAACTTCTGGACCACCACCGTCTCCCCATTCGTCAAGCCGTCAATTTGCAGCGTGATGAAACCGCTGTAGGAATTGCTGACGGCGGCGGGCGTGATGGAAAACGTCGTTGCCGCCCGCGCGGTTTGAGTTTGGGCGAGGCCGGCAACCAAGACCAGCCCGATGAACAGGGAGTGCATGTTGGGTTTCATGGTAAGTACGATTTTGGCTTTTTGAAAGGGTTCGAGGTTTTCCGGCGGAGATTATTGCGTGAAGGTGGTTGTTTCGGGTTTGTCCATCAGGTGCATTCTCACCGACTTCGCCCTATCGTAACTGAGGGCCGGTTTCGCGTCAAACGTAAAAACGACAACCAACATGGGTGCGCTCAACATTCACGGACGGGCACCAACCGCGGCCGCTGCGAGAACGAAGATAAAAAAAGACGCCCGCGCGGACGGGCGTCTGATGGTTTTGCAAGGGAGGTGCCCCGCAGGGGAATTTCGCCGCCAACTCGGCTAACGCCGCCTGATGCGGCACAACTGGAGTTGACAGCGGCGCGCGGACCCAGCGCCTACGAAAGCCAAAATAACCAAGGACACCAAAACAGCGGCCGATATTGGGGTTTTTAGTGAGGATACTCCTTCGGCAAGGGCCGCACTCAACAAAACGCATTTGAACAATCGCATAAGTAAGTCCAATCGCTACGATGCAAAGAAAGTTTCGTGCCAGATCAATATCGATCCGCCACACTCTGCGTAATCATTTGCAACGCAATCGGTTAGCGATTGAGGTGATTCGATTCCAAAAAGTCCAGAGTGGCAAGAAAGCCGACGACCAGGGCGGAAACTGTTTCGCTTTTCCATTCTCGCCGATGGATTGACATGATTGCAAGTAATTGAATCTCAGTAACATAGGAAGTTCATGACCGTTGGCATGAAGGCAGACTGCGGCGTGTAAGAGAATCCGACGAAAGACTAGTGCCGCCAGCCGCGAATGACAAGCAGCGCAACGTCTTCGACCGGATTGACGGGTTGGCCGCCCGGGACATCCACAGGCACAGGCCCGCCGCTGATGGCGTGGGCTTGGATCAATCCCGATACCTGGAATAGCCAACTGGAAAAGTAACGGGAGTCGGCCATGTCCATGCCGCCGCGATACGGGGGGAGGATGGGTTGCGGAGCCCCGCGCGGAGGTGTCTGGAAAACGCCGACCACCCAGAGCGCGTGGCCCGATTGCAGGGTCTCGCGGATGTCGTCCAGCAAGGGGCCGACGGGGTTTTCGGCCTCCATCTGCTTCTTCATCAAATCGTACCGGTGAATGCGCAGTTCGCTTACGGGCGGCAGCGTGGCGAAGCGCGCGCAGTCAAGGTAGCGTTGGAGGGAGACTCCGAAATACCACGGGGAAACGAGGATGAAATCGCCCGGCTGGACGGACTGTTTCAATTGCGCGGCGACCAGATCGACGTTGGATTGGCGCAGGCGCACACCCTTGCAGCAGGCCGCCGCGCAGGCCAGCGCGAGAACAACGGTCAGGGCGGTTCGCGCCATTCGCGCCCAGGGCATTTCCATCCCGCCAAAAACGGCGTCCACCCCCAGCGCCACCGGGGCCATGAGCAGCAGGAAATACCACGGGCGCGGCTGCAAGCCCGCCGCTCGCACGAACAGGAGATAGAGCACCACGCTGGCGGCCATCGTGGTCCCGCAGAACAGAAAGGGGGATTCGCGCCGGCGCCATCCCAGGATGACGGCGGCGGCCAGCGCCGCCGGCAGCAGTCCCAGCCAGACCGCCGTCATGCAGCGTCCCTGGGAGTCGAGCGCGTCCATCAGCGGCCGGCCGATGGCGTCAAGATGAATTGTCAGCCGCGAAATGCCAAACCATTCCTGGGACTTGCGGATATTCGCCGCGTGCGGCAGCAGCGACAGGGCCGCCGCCACGCCGGCGAACGCGATTTGCCCGGACGCCTGCCAGTCCCGCCGCCGCAGAGTCACGGCCCAGGCGCCCGCGCAAAAAGCGACCAGGAAAAAGGCGCTTTGATAAAGACATTGCACGGACAAGACGGCGGCGACGGCGGCCCAAAGCACCGGGCGGCTGCCTTCGCGTCGGGCCAGGTTCCATACACACGCCAACGCCAGTAGCGTCATGGCGATGCCCAAGCCGTAAGGCCGCATGGCATCCCCCACGCGCACGGCCAGCGGATTAGAGGCATAGAGGGCGAGGACCAGCAGGGGGACGCGCGCGCCCAACTGGCGGGAGGCAAACCAGAGAACGGCCAGCGTGGCCAGGCCGATGAGCGCGCCGAGGAAACGATAGCTCAAATCGCTGGTCCCGCCGCCGAGCGCCCACGCGCGCGCCACCAAAACGAAGAGCGGCGGAAAATTGTCATATTGCAGATTGCGCCAGATCGCCGCCAGGGAGGGCATGGATGCGAAGCCGATGCTGCCGGCTTCATCGCGCCAGAGCGGGCCGGCGGAAAACATATACATGACATGTAAGGCGGCGACCCAGAGGCTGGCCACAATGGCGGCTGCCATTTCCAGCCGGGTGGCCGGTGCGCTCCAATCCGTGCGCGGTGGTGACGGCGGGCGGCTGGCTTTGGAACGATTAGGCGCGCTCACTGTTCGGCGGAACTTTTGGTTTCAAGTTGGCGCCGATGAACAGATTGCAAAACTGGAGATGGAGCGGAATCGGGAAGTAGGTGGATTGAATAATATCGAACCAGGGCGCCAGTTCGTCAAAAATCTCGCGCGGCAGATTGATGTGCTCGCGGCCGATGAAAATGTGGTAGGGCCGGTGGTATCGCTTTTGAAAAATGCGTTTGGCCGAAATCTCGCGCGCTAGCGAGTAGGCCAGACCGCCTTCGCACGGGATGACGATGGAGAAAACGCCCCGCTGCTTGTTGCACAAACGGTGCATTTCGCGCGCGGCGGCGGGGAGATTGGGCAAATGTTCCAGCACGTTGATGGCGATGACACGGTCGAAGTGATGGTCTGGGAAATCCAGCCGGGACTGGCAATCGCCGACGTATGTTTGGATTTTGGGGCAGTTCGCGCGGAGGCGTTGGGCCATGTTGTCGCGGGTCTCCAGCGCGACGTAATCGCGGAGCTGTTCATCAGAGAGCGTCTCATATTTGAGGTGTTCCCCCAAGCCGGCCCCGATCTCCAGCGTGCGCACAAACCCCTCCGGCCGATGGCGTGCCACATACTGATGGCTGAAGCGGTCGGCGATCGAGTAGCGATTGGGCAGGACATCGTGCCAGTACTCCATGAAATCATCGCAGATGCGTTTGTCTTCGGGTGAAAGGGGCGGAAGTTGTTTGGGCCACTTGCTCATGGCAGCGTTGCGGAAGGCGCGGCGGCGTTCATCCCCTCCAGAATGTCGGAACGGGCCGCCCGGTTTCAAGGCAAAACAGGGCCCAGCGCCTGCACGGTGCCCGGATCAAAAAAATTGCGCCTGCTCCATGCATTGAAATAACAAATGACAAATTCTCAATGACCAAATTCTCAATCGAGATGTCCGAAATCTCCCAAGCCCGTTTTCTACGCCAGCGCCTGCCCTGTGGCCGGATCAAAAAAATGCGCCTGCTCCATGTCGAACCACACCGGCACGCTTTCGCCATCCCTTGGCGTGCCGTCGGCCCGGACCCTGGCAACAAACGGGAGGCAGGCGCGAGAAAAGTAAAGAAGAACTTCCGCGCCCGCCGGCTCCACCCGCTCCAGCAAGGCCGCAAGGCTCGCGCGGCTTGCCCGGTCCGCCGGGGAGATGTGCTCCGGCCGCAGGCCCATAATGACGCTCTGGTTGACGCACGCCGGCAACGATTGGGCGTGGCGGGCCGCCAGCGCAACGGTCCATCCGTCGCCCTGCGCGGCGCGGAAAAGCAGCGACCCATTTTCGCGCACGAGGACGCCCGGAAAGAAATTCATCGGCGGCGATCCGATGAAGCCCGCGACAAAACGATTGATCGGACGGCGGTAAAGTTCCATCGGCGACGCGGCCTGCTGCAACGCGCCGTCCTTCATCACCGCGACCCGGTCGGCCAGGGCCATCGCTTCGGCCTGATCGTGGGTGACATAGAGCATCATCGCGCCGGCGCGGCGGCGCACGGCGGCGATAGCGTCGCGCACTTGGAGGCGGAGGGGGGCGTCGAGATTGGACAGCGGCTCGTCCAGCAGGAAGAGTTGCGGCTGGCGGGCCAGGGCGCGGCCAAGGGCGACCCGCTGGCATTCGCCCCCGGAAAGGGCAGGCGGTTTTCTTTCCAGAAACGCGGTCAGATTGAGGATAAGGGCGGCGGCCCGCACCCGTCGCGTAATTTCATCGCGCGGACAGCGCCGGAGCATCAGGCCGAAGCCGAGGTTTTCCGCCACGGTCAGGTTGGGCAGGAGCGCGTGGTGCTGAAAGACCATCGCCACGTCCCGGTCGCGCGGCGCGACCGCGGCCAGCGATTTCCCATCCAGCGAGATAGTGCCGGCGTCGGGCATCTCCAATCCGGCGATCAATCGCAGCGTCGTGGTTTTTCCGCAACCGGACGGCCCGACCATGACGACAAACTCGCCGTCGGCCACCGTCAGGTTCAAGTCTCGCAGCGCCGCGATAGTTTGACGTCGCGGGCCGGCGAAGAGCTTGGACACATTATCGAGGACCAGGCGGGCCATTGTTTCACCTTGGCCCGTTCAACGATTCAGCGCAACCATTTTGAGGTCAGTGTGTGAGGGCGGGAAGGTTTTCGCGGTTGACGATCACGGGGTCGTCCAGCAATTCCTTGGTTTTTTGGTTGCTCGCCAAACTCCATCTCCCATTCCACGACATGAAGAAGCAGGTTTTGGGAAAATCCCGCTCGACGCCGGCCAAAAACCGCGTGTAGTCGTAATCGCCGGGAGGGTTTTGCGGACCGTGCGGCCCGAACTCCGTAAAGCCAAACGGCTTGGGCAACGCCGCCACCTCGGGATAACCCTTGATGTGGTCTGGATCGATGAAATCGGTGTAAGCATCCAGCCCCACCAAATCGACGTATCGTCCGCCGGCATAGTAACTGGCGGTGTTGCTGCCGTGATTGGGGCTGTAAACCCACAGCAGATTATCCAGCCCTTTGACGTTGGTGAAATAATCAAACATCTGGCGCCAGACATTGATGAATGTCTGCGGGTCCTTGCCGCCCCACCAGAACCAACCCCCATTCATCTCGTGGAAAGGCCGCCACAAAACGACCACGCCCGCGGCGCGCAGTTCCTGCAAACCGCCGGCCAGCCGGTCCAGTTCCCCCATCCAGCGCGTGTGTGCGTCACCCTCGGCGGCCAGCAGGCTGGAAAGGTCCACCCCTTTATCGCGCAAGCCGCCGCCGTTGGTATTGGCGGGGTCATAAAGGTGGGCGCTGACGGTGACCAATCCCCCTTGCTTCCAATACTCGATCGCCGTCTGATTCGGTCTGGCGGTCTCCAATCCGCCCCGTCCCAAATCAGCGTAATCGACACCGATAATAGCGGGCCAATGGCCGGTTTTCTCGTAAACATTGGTCATCAGGCGCAAACTCGCCCCTTTGCCAAAGTTGGAGAATTGCCCGGAGACGACATGCCGGGCGGGCGCGGCGCTGAGGCCCTGGAAGTACGTCAGCACCGCGCGCGTTGCGGCGTTTGCCCCCGGGTTGGCGGGCGCAGTGTCAGACTGGGCCAAAGCGGCGCACGACCACAGTCCGGCCGCCAGAACAACCGGCGTAATGCAGTATTTCATACGAGGCGCGCAAGGTAACGCCGCGCTGTCACCCCGACAACAACAATATCGAAGGTGGGTGTTTGAACCTGCGCGCGGACTCGTGTAACCTTTCGGACATGAAAGCTAAAATCTACAGGCTTTTGGTTTTACTGCTCCTGGCCGCGCCGGCGGCGTTGCAGGCTCAATTCACTTACACGACAAACGCCGATGGCGTCAGCCTTACCATCACAGGTTACACCGGCATGGGCGGTGCCGTGGCCATTCCAACCAACATCGACGGCCTAAGCGTCATCAACATCGGAACCAACGCGTTCGATGGCGCCACCAACTTGACCAGCGTCACGATTCCCGACAGCGTCACCAACATTGGGGATTACGCCTTCCACGCCTGCACCAGCCTGACCAATGTCACCATCCCCGGCAGCGTCGCCAGCCTCGGGGTGCAGGCGTTCGGTTTCTGCATTACCCTGGCCAGCGTCACGATCGCCGATGGCGTCGCCAGCATCGGAGATTATGCGTTTTCCCTCTCCATGGACCTGACCAACATCACTATTCCTGGCAGCGTTACCAACATCGGGAAGAATGCGTTCGATTACTCCGGCCTGACCAGCCTTACTATCGACAGCGGCCTCACGAGCATCGGAGTCACCGCGTTCATTGACTGCCCAAGCCTGACCAGCGTTACGATTCCCGGCACCGTCACCAACATCGAAGTGAATGCGTTTGGTGACTGCTACAGCCTCCCCAGCATCACGATTCCCGCCAGCGTCACCACCCTCGAAGACTGGGCGTTCGAACACTGCTACAGCCTGACCAGCGCCTATTTCGCGGGCAACGCTCCCACCGCTGATTCGACTGTGTTCAGCCTGGACAACGTGACGGTCTATTATTTGCCCGGCACCACCGGCTGGGGAGCCTTTTCCACCAATACCGGTCTTCCGACCGTGCTGTGGAACCCGCTGATCAAAACCGCCGACGACAGCTTTGGCCTCAGCAACAATCAATTTGGGTTCAACATCACCGGCACAACCAACATCCCCATCGTGGTGGAAGCCTGCGCCAATCTGGCCAACCCCGTTTGGACTCCACTCCAGACCCTCACGCTCACCAACGGCTTGTTCCATTTCAGCGATTCTCAGTGGACGAACTACCCTGGCCGCTACTACCGCATCAGCTCGCCCTGAGGCATTGGAGGCCAGGATTGGCCACAGTGTTGCGAGGGCAGCCGGGGCGCAATTTAAGTTTGCACTCGGTCGGCGCGGGATTCGTTGCGGATGAGATGTTTCCGGTGGCGGCGGGTAATCGCGCATCGTCAGGCGGGCCGCTTCGCCGTTTTAATGGTTGACGAAATCAGCCATCAGGCGAAGTGGTGGAGCGTCGTTGTTGTCATGCGGGCATCCGCCCACATTGTCGTTTTGGGGGCTGGATTTGGCGGGCCGGAGTTCTGCCATAGGTTCTGTCGTATATAGTGTGTGAGAAATAAAAAAATGCGTTACAAAAACCTTAATGCGTTTTTATCTACCCGAGAGCCAGCAACCATCCGTCGGGAGTTATTGCAAACTGACCGGGGTGACGGCACCCGGAGGGTTTGCGGCGCTGGTGGTCGCCAGCCAGGCAATCAAACTCGGGGCCAGACAATTCCCCACACCGCTGCATCCCGACTATGCGCAATTGCTCGACGGCAGCATGGATTGTCAATGGGTGGAGTTGCAGGGCATGGTCAGCCGGGTAGCGCCGGAGGAGCGGGCAGTTCACCCGACCGTCAAGGGCGGCGAGGTTTCGGCCTTAATTGTAGTCAACTCTAAGTTTAAATTGATTGAGGGTCTGTCCAATGCCTTTGTGCGGGTTCGCGACTGCGTCATTCCCGGAAGAAACCAGTCCCGTCAATCGACCGGGGAAGTTTAGCTCTGGGGGCCTTCGTTGGCCTGCCTCGCCGTAGATCAAGCTCCGCAGGCCGATCCATTTGTCGCGCCATTAATGCAATTCACCGAGTTATCCTCGTTCGATTCCAATCCGAACTATCACCAAATGAACAGAGTGCGCGGCCAGGTTTTACATGTGGCTGACAATTTGGTGTACCTCACCGACGGCACAAACAGCTTGCGCTTCATCCCTAAAAGTCCACCCCGACTATCGGCGGGCGACTTGGTGGACGCCGTCGGCCTGCCGGAACTGGGAAAGCCACGCCTACAGAGCGCGGTTGATTGGAGTCAGCCGCAGCCGGTTGGAACTGCGGCGCAGGACCAGAAGTTGGTGGCACAGAGCCAGGTTCTCCAGCAGCAAGTTCCGACGGGTTTTCAATCCGGCCACGACCAGACCAATCAGGACGATCAGCCAACAGATCAGGCGGCAGAGGATTCTGGGAAATGTTTGGGAAGCCCAGCGTTTTCAGACGGGATGGAGTTTTTGCCAACGACAGGCATTTTATGAAATGAAGATGGCCTGCTTTGGGGCAAACCCTTCATCCAAAGTGGCTCTCTGAAAGGTGATATAAATAAAGCTTTGTTTTACTTTGACATGTATTAGGCAAGATGATAAAAGCAAGCAACGCTACGAAACGCATTATGCGCAAGCTTGACCAAACCGTCGATGAGCACTTGAGGGCCATTGAAGCGAGTTGTCCGCGTTTGCTCTACGCCTTACACGCAACCCTGGAAGCGGTGTGGGGCGAGATCATGAAAATGGAATTGGCCTGCGGGGGTTTAGAGAACGCCGGGGCCGAGGTCGATGACGAATCAGCGGCGGTTCGCGAAATCATCACCCTCGTCGAGGCCCTGCGTTGCGAAATGGCTAAAGACGGGCTCATGGGCCCCGCGGAATTGGCCGCGTGTCGGCAGGACGTGTCGGCCCTGCAGTGTTGCATGAACCGGTTGCGGCATCCGCTGGCTGAAGAAGGCCAGATCTCCGCAGCCCTCTCTGCCAAGGGAGGAGCGGGAGATGCCAAAGACCGACCCGCCCGGCCTGACAGGTCAGCGGAGAACAAGCGTCAGCTAAGGACGTGCGTCTTTTACTGCTCGAACAATTTGGACGCGGGCCGGGTGGCCGGTTTCTGGGGAGAACCGGGCGGAGACACGGTCACGACTATCGGTCTGCCCTGCTCTGGAAAGGTGGATGTGCCCTACCTGCTCAAAGCCCTGGAAACGGGCATGGACGGCGTGGTGATTGTGGCTTGCAAGAAGAAGGAGTGCCGTCACTTCGAGGGCAGCCTGCGCGCCCACAAACGCGTCCAGGCAGTCGGATCGTTGCTCGAGGAAATCGGATTCAGGCCGGGACGAATGGCCGTCATCGAGTGCGCGGCTGGAGGTGCTCAGCAGGCCTATAACGAAATCAAGCAGTTCATCGAACAGGTCAGAAGCCTGCCGCTAAATCTTGCCCCCAGCAGTGTGATGAATACATAGGAACCGACAGTTGCATGAAAGTGGATAGCCAACTGGCCAGAAAAATCGACAACGGAGAGTTCATTCTCACCGCCGAGCACGCGCCGCGGACCACGGCGACTCAATCCGCCACCGAAGCGGCATTGAAATCCTTGGGCGGCAAGCTCACCGCGGTCAACCTGGGCGACAATCAGCATGGGGTTGCGATGTCCTCCCTGGCCGCCTCGGTCGCCGCGCTCAACACGGGCCTCGAGCCGGTCCTCCAAATGGTTACTCGTGACCGGAACCGTATCGCCCTCCAGTCGGATTTGCTGGGAGCCGCCAGCCTCGGGATCAAGAATGTGCTTTGTTTGTCCGGCTATCACCAGACGCTGATCGGCTGCCCGGAGGCCACCAATGTTTTTGACATCGATTCTACGCAGTTTGTCGCGATAACCACCCGGATGTGCGAGCAGGGCTTGCTGGCCGACGGGACTAAGATTGATGGTCCGTTCTCGATGCTGGTGGGAGCGGTGGCCAACCCTTTCCTGAAGCCGCTCGAACTCAACCTGCTCAGGCTGCACAGCAAAATCGAGGCGGGCGCCCGGTTCATTCAAACCCACGCGGTCTTCGACCTCGACGCGTTCAGCCAATGGCTCGAGGCCGTTCGCCAGGCAGGGTTCACCGAGAAGGTCGCGATTTTGGCCGGCGTGTTCCCCCTGGAAAGCGCGGCGGAGGCCCAGAAGCTGCGCGAGACCCATCCCGATTTTTACGTGCCTGACAAAGTGATGAAAGAACTCCCCGCCGCTGGCAACGGTGCCGGGAAGATCGGCCGGGCAATGTGTGTGGAGACCATCAGAAAACTGAAGACGATGAAAGGTGTGCGAGGAATTCACATTCTTTCGGCTGGCAAAGAAGCCGAGGTGCCGGAGTTGCTGGCTTCCGCCGGGCTCTTCTGACCGAAAGAACGCATGCCGGAGAAATATCACATCAAAACACGTGCGGTGCCGCCGCGCGGCCCGCGAATCGGCAAACATGGCGTGGTGGACTGGCGCGAGGACTGCGCCCGGTGCCATAACTGCGTCAAGAAAGCCTGCGTCTATGACCGCTACCGGCAGGAGGCGGAGTATATTCGCAACCTGAGCGCGGTTGAGGCGCTGTTCTTCGAGTGCATGGGCTGTTTCTCGTGCGTGCAGGATTGCACCAAAGGCCTCCTGTGCCTGTCCATCAATCCCGTCTATGAAGGCCTCGGGAACGACTACTGGAAACCGGACCTCATCAAAACCACGTGGCTCCAAGCCGAAACCGGGAAGATCCCGGTCTCCGGCGCTGGCTACCGGGGAGCGTTTTCCGGCCCAGGTTTCGACTCGATGTGGACGGACATGTCCGAAATTGTTCGTCCGACGCGCGACGGGATTCATGGCCGGGAATACATCAGCACGTCCGTTGACATCGGGCGCAAGCCTCCGTTCCTGGCTCTGGATGGCAGGCGCGTCACGACCGACTTGCCTCCACTGGTGTCAATCCCGATGCCGCTGATCCTCGATCTCAGTTCACCGGCGCATACTTTGCCGCAGCTCGATACGGTGATCGAACAGACCGCCGCGGCGACCGACTTGATCGCGATCCTGGATGCTCGGCACCAGCCGGCCACCGAGCAGCACCTGCGTCATATCGCGTTTTATCTGGGTCCGGACAGTCCCCCGGTACCGGATGAGGTGCTGCGAAAGACGCGGCTGGTGGAAATCGCCGACGGCCCCGCGGTGATCGATCGCGTCAAGGCGATCAAGAAGATACACCCTCAGATCGTCGCCGCGATCCGGGTCGAGTTGACCGCCAAGGGCCTCGGACGCGCCATCGAGCTGGCCGAATTGCGGGAGGTGGAGGCGATCCATGTCGTGGCCGACGCCAACGGCAATGAAATCGGTGCGCAATCGCCGCTCTTTGTAAAAGACATGCTCCGCCAGATCCATACGGCTCTCGTCGAAAAAGGGATCCGGGACGAGATTACCCTCATCGCCGGGGGCGGCATTGGGCTGCCCGAACACATGGCCAAAGCCATCATATGCGGCGCGGATCTGGTGGCCATTAATCTGCCGCTGCTCATCGCGCTGGAATGTCATCTATGCGAGAGCTGCAAACCGGGCCAGCCGTGTCCAGGCAAGCTCGAGTCCCTCGATCGCGATTTCGCGGTAGGCCGCATGACCAATCTAATCGCCGCGTGGCACAACCAGTTGATCGAGATGATGGGGGCTATGGGCATGCGCGAGGCGCGCCGGCTGCGTGGCGATGTCGGCCGCGCCATGTTCTTTGAGCAACTGGAAGAGGAAACGTTCGGCAAGCTTTATGGCACCAGAAAGAAGCATTAAGGACTTACTGCCTGCGAACACGCTCAAGACTCGCGTACCGCAGGAACAGGTCGAGCGAGTGACTCGCCCGGCACCGTCGCGCTTCCGCAACGAGATAGCCAAATATATTGTCCACCGCAGCCCGGATTGCCGACGTTGCGGGAAGTGCGCGGAGGTTTGTTCCTACCAGGTCCACGTGCGCCAACCCGGCTACAAATATTTCGGCGAACCGCTCCATCATTTGTGCATCGGACCGGCCTGTGAGAAGACCGGGCACTGTTGCGTATCGCTTTGCCCCCAGGGAGCGCTGCAGGTGGCGGAAAACCCGATGTGCCAGGCCTTGGGTGATCGTCGATGGTCGAGCGATCTGATCCTGGCGACCTGGAAGATGGCGGAAACCGGCGAAGTGCCGTCGGCAGACTACGACTACGATTATGAGTGCGGCCTTTCCGGCGGAGGTTTCGACCGGCTCCGCTTCAGATTTCCCGCTCGCCCGCCTGTGGCCCTTCGCCCGGAGCAAATTGACACCAGCCTCCTGCTCAACAAGC
This sequence comes from Verrucomicrobiota bacterium, assembly GCA_049517295.1. Taxonomy (GTDB): domain Bacteria; phylum Verrucomicrobiota; class Verrucomicrobiia; order Limisphaerales; family Palsa-1400; genus JBEKSF01. Next base: position 1,631 of record JBEKSF010000084.1, on the reverse strand, counting down.
GCGACGATGGCCGGCCCAAGCTCACGATTGATGTGCCTTGGTATGGCGGCGGCATGTCCTTCGGTTCAGTGAGCAATGTCACCCAATTGTCCAAAGCCCGGGCGGCGGTAGCGTTCAATACCTTCACCTGCACCGGCGAAGGCGGCTACATGGAGCGGATGCGGCCCTATGACGATCATGTCATTACGCAGGTGGCAACGGGCCTGTTCGGCGTTCGCGAAGAAACCATCCAGCGTGTGCCGATTGTGGAGTTCAAGTACGCCCAAGGCGCCAAGCCAGGATTGGGCGGGCACTTGTTGGGCGACAAGGTGACGCTTAGTGTGGCCCGGATGCGCGAGGCGGTAGTGGGCTTTTCGCTGTTCTCCCCGTTCCCCTTTCACAGCGTCTATTCCATCGAAGACCACATGAAGCACATCGACTGGGTCAAGCACGTGAATCGGCGCGCCTTGATCTCGACGAAGGTCTCCACCCCGACGGACGTGGATATGGTCGCGGTGGGCAGTTATTCTGCGGGCTCTCATATCGTCCACATCGACGGCGGCTACGGCGGGACCGGCGCGGCGCCGGACATCGCCAAGAAGAACATCGCCATGCCCATCGAATACGCCATTGGCAAGGTCCACCGTTTTCTCACTGATGAAGGAGTCCGGGACAAGGTGGTCCTGATTGCCAGCGGGGGCATGCGCTCGGCCTTCGATGTGGCCAAGGCGATCGCCCTGGGCGCGGATGGAGCGGTCATCGGCACGGCGGAATTGGTGGCGCTGGGTTGTGTGCGGTGCGGCCGATGTGAGAGCGGACGCGGGTGTCCGCGCGGCATCGCCACGACCGACCCCGAGCTTTCCGAGAAGATGCAGATCGATTGGGGCACCCAGCGACTCATCAACCTTTACAACGCCTGGCGCAACGTGCTCGTCTCGATTCTGCAACGCCTCGGCCTGCGCAGCGTGAGCGAGTTGCGCGGACGCACCAACCTGATGATGCACCTGGATTACACCGACGACGTGGCGAAAACCTCATGAGCGCTGAATTGATAAAGCGCCTGGCCGATTCCAGAAGACGGCTGGCCCAGTCTCTCAACTACTCCTCGGACTTGAAGAAGGAAGCCGAGGAAGGGGGCTGCGGGGTCGTGGGCTTCTGTTGCAGCGAGCCCGTGCCGGGCAAGCACATCTATGAACCGTCCCGCCAGATGCACAACCGGGGCAATGGAAAGGGAGGCGGTATCGCCGCGGTGGGATTGGTCCCCGAGCAGCTTGGGGTTAGCCGCGAAGTCCTCGATAGCCATTACCTGCTGCACCTGGCGTTCATCGACCCCAAAGTACGGCCCGAAATCGAGTCGCAGTTCATCACCCCTCACTTCGACATCGCCGCGACCGGCCAACTCGACCAACTCGAAGACTGGAAGTCCGTGCCGGGGCTCGAGGTGATGCCGCCGGCGGTCAGCCGCTATTTTGTGCGCGTCAAACCGAAGGTGTTGGACGCGTTCATCGCCCGGAACAACCTGCAGGCCTTGGTCCGCGAGGAAGCGGAAGCCGAGTTTGTCAACCAGAACAGCTTTAGCCTGAATCAGAAATACTACGCGTCGCTCGGGGAGAAACGGGCCTTCGTGCTCTCGCATGGGCGGGACATCATGA
>JBEKSF010000083.1:0-26209 GCA_049517295.1 Verrucomicrobiota bacterium | reverse complement strand
ATAGGCGACAGGAGGCAACCCCTCACCCCAACCCTCTCCCCGCTCCTTCGTCGCGGGGCGAGGGAGAAGATCGGGCCGGCGGTGCGCGCCGTGTAGTCCATCCAATGGACTGCTCTGTATGGCGCAATCCAGGGTGTCACAGATTGCCTTTCAGGTATCCCTCCAAACGCTTGACAAGGAGTTCGTCGCAGCGAGCGCGTGAAATGACGCCGACGCTCTGGTAATCGGGATGATGCGAGTTTTGCATATCGACAATGACCCACTCGCCCTTGCGGTCGCACACCACGAAATGCACGAATCCCTGGTCCGGGTGTTGCGGATTGAAAGCGTAGTCCGCGTAAAGCGCATAGTCGGCCGCGGGAGGATTGGCCCGGACATACTCCCGGAACTCCGCCGCCAAACCCCACAGTGCTTTCATCTCGTTCGGATCCGCCAGTGAAGTTTTGAGGAGCAGCGTCTGGTTGGCCTCAATGGCGTTGCACAGGCCCGCCTGGTTGAGCAACCCCACGACGTTGGTCGCGCTGGGGACACTGACCTCTTTCCCGCCAACCCGCGCCGGATACACCAGCAGCGTCGCGCCGGGCAGAGCTTGTTTCATCGCCTTCAGGCGTTCGGGAAGGGCCGCCCTTTCACTCTCGGGCGGCAGGCCGCTCCGCTCATCCATGATCGCCGCCATGCTGCCGGGTTTGGCCGCCTTGGCGGTTGCTTCGTCGAGGCCGAGTTGCGGACTCAGCCGTTCGACGAGCAGAACGGACATTGTCATCGGTTCGCGAGCTTCATTCTTCTTGAACGCTTCGTCTTGCGATGTCTGGCGATCCGTCCACACGACCGCGCCCGTTTGATCCACGACAACCGCGCGCAGTTCATTCAACCCGGTTTGACGTTCGCCGTTGTATTCGGCGTAAAGCGCATAACCGGTGGTGATCGAATTCGTCCTCACAAACGCCCCGACGGCGGCGGCCAAATCTTCCAAATTCGTGGCCGCCGGCAGGCAGGGCGTTTTCCCAAGCTCAATGTTTCTCAATCCCTGCCGTTCCAGCAGCAAGCCGACGACCTCGGTAACGCGGTCCCAGGGATTGCCCCCCAAGCGCACGGGCAGGATCGTCAGCGAGCCGTCCGGCCCTTTGGATTTCATCAACTCCAGCCGCTGCTGCTGCTCCGGCGGCAGGCCGGCTTGCGGGGCGCCGGCAACGGGCCAGCAATACCCGCACACCGCAAGCAGGACCACAGACAGTGGTCCGGCTGACGCGCGAAAAGAACTCATGATTGTGATTGGATTATTCATAGCTTTATATACGTGGTTGCGATCTCATTTCAATGACCTTTCATTGAATCATGCGCCAACGGCTCCCAAATGCCTTCATTTGGGCAGGCGCCGCCCTCTGATTCGCGTGATTTTATTGTTCCTTCTTGCGTCGTTCTGTAGGACACTGGCCGCGTGGCCGAGATCACAAACATACTCAAGGCCGTTCAGCAAGGGGACCCCGAGGCGGCTGCCGACTTGTTCCCTTTCGTCTATGAGGAACTGCGCAAGGTTGCCGCACAAAAGATGGCTCGCGAGGCGCCGGGTCACACTCTGCAAGCCACCGAACTTGTCCATGAAGCCTGGCTTCGGCTGGCCGTCCGCCAGTGTCCGGACTGGCAGAACCGGGCCCATTTTTTTGGCGCCGCCGCCGAGGCGATGCGGCGCATCCTGGTGGAGCGGGCGCGCCGCCGCAATCGCCTCAAGCGTGGCGGCCAATGGGAGCGAGTGGACGCCGAAGAGGTGGACATTCCTTCGCCGATGCCTGACGAGGAGCTTCTGGCGTTGGACGAGGCCCTGGAGCGGTTGGCCAATTTCGATTCCCGCGCCGCTGAAGTGGTCAAGCTCTGTTTCTTTGTTGGTCTGACGCACGAGCAGGCGGCCGGGGAACTTGGGGTTTCCCTGAGCACTATCGAACGCGCCTGGACCTTCGCGCGGGCGTGGCTGTTCCGGGAAATCGAGGAGGGCCGCGGCCCTTCGCATCAGATTCATGAAGGCTCCATGAAGGGAACTGCCAGCCAACAGCGCATGTAAGTCTAAGGAATGACCTTAACTTTGAAGCGGGAGGAACAGATACGTGAGTTGTTCTCGCAGACGCTGGAGAGACCTCCAGAGCAGCGAGCACAATTCCTCGACCAGGCCTGCAAAGGCGAACCGGAGTTGCGTCCGCAGGTGGATTCACTTCTTCGCGCCCACGAGCGCGCCGGCGACTTTCTCAAGCGACCTCCCCAACCATCGCCATGCGAGCCAGCTTTAACGCCCCTGACGCCTGGGACCAAAGTTCGTTCTTTTGGCGATTATGAGTTGCTCGAGGAAATCTCCCACGGTGGCATGGGAGTAGTCTATAAAGCCCGCCAGATCAGCCTCAACCGGCTGGTGGCCCTCAAGCTCATTCTCGCCGGGCGGCTCGCCAGCGAAGCGGAGGTCAAACGATTCCACGCCGAAGCAAAGGCGGCCGCCAATCTGACCCATCCCAACATCGTGGGGATCTACGAAGTCGGCCTCGTTGAAGGACAACACTTTTTCAGCATGCAGTACATCGACGGCCGCAGCCTGCACCAACTGGAGTCCGACGGCCGCTGGCGCGCGGACGCCGGCAAACAGGCGGCGCAGTTGGTTGCCACGGTGGCTCGCACGGTGCAGTTCGCGCACGACCGCGGCATCCTGCACCGCGATCTCAAGCCGGCCAACATTCTCATTGATGCCGACGGCGAACCCCATGTTTCCGATTTTGGCCTCGCCCGGCGGATCGGGGCCGACAGCGGCCTGACGATGGAGGGTGCCGTCCTGGGCACCCCGAGCTTTATGGCGCCGGAGCAAGCCGCGGGCAAGACCAAGGAACTCAGCGCCGCAGCCGACATTTACAGCCTGGGGGCCGTCCTCTACTTCCTGCTCACCGGACGGCCCCCCTTCGCGGCAGCCTCGCCTTTGGACACCTTGGTGCAAGTGCTGGAGGGCGAGGTGGTTGTCCCGCGAGCCATTAACCCCAGGGTCGCCCGCGACTTGGAGCGGATTTGCCTGCGTTGCCTTGAAAAATCGCCGGACCGGCGCTATGCGACAGCCGGGACTCTGGCGAAGGATTTGGAGCGGTTCATTCGCGATGAACCCGTGCATGTCCGGCCACCGGGCTTGCAGCCCCTCCTCATTCATTGGATGCGGTGTCAACCTGCTCTGGTGTTGCGCCTCATTGGCTTGGGAATCAGCGTGGCCATCGCCGAAGTGACGAATTACTGCCACCCGACCGTGTCTCGGGCCCAGTTTACGCGGATTGTGTCCGTGCTGTGGATCTGGGCCTTCCTGTCCGTCCTTTGCCAGTGGGCTTTGGAGCGGGAGCGCTGGAGGGACTATGTGCCTTTCCTTTGGGTGACGGTGGACACCGTGTGCTTGACCGCCATCCTGTGGCTTGACGAGGCCTTTCCCGGCCCTCTTATCGCCACGTTTCCCGTCCTGGTTGCCGCGTCGGGACTCTGGTTTCGAGCGCCCCTAGTTGGCCTTGCAACTCTTCTGTCCATGCTGGGTTACAGCTTCCTGGCATGGGACGACTTTTCCCGTCGCGGCAGGCTGGAGCAGTTGAACTGGCACATTGTTTTCCTGGTTCTGCTCGTGCTCACGGGCAGCGCCGTGGCCTACCAGGTTCATCGCGTGCGCGCCTTGAGCCGTTTCTACGAACGCCGCCTCTAAGTTGGATCCCAAACAAAAGATAACAGGGGGTCTTCTCCACATTTGATTCAGAGGCCGGTTGACTAGCAAAAGCAGGGGAGGCGACCGCCATCCCGTCAGGGCGCGGGAGAGGGATGGTTGTCGTTAATAAAAATGGGGAAAAATTCAAAATAGTGTTAATAGTTGAAAAGTTTTGCTAATGGTAGCGCCTTCCGATTGTGTTGCAAGTGGCGCTGGCGCAATGGGTTGGGTGTTGCGGGCCGGGTGGCGATCCTTTGGTAATAAAGTTGAAAGAACTGGGAATAGAGCGAATCGCATAAAGGGGCGGCGAGGAACAGGGACGGGGCGTATTGGGCGCAAGGGGAGAGGATATAAGTAGTAAAGATTACGATTACGATTAGGACTGGGAACGGATGGAGTCAGATTAACACGGATCAATCGACGGGGGGGTGACGGATGGCTGGGGCTGGGTTCGGTTGCAAAAATGGCAGAGGGATGTCTGGCAGAAGAATGAATTTGTGTCAATAGTAAGGACTGACGCTCGCATGGCGCGCATGTCAAATCCGAAAACAGCAAAATACAAGGACCCCAAATGGCGCTTGGATGGAAGAATCCGTCCCAGGCGCCTCGAGATTACAATATCACCTTGAAATTGCCCGGAGCCGTGAACATTGGATTATATGACGGGCACGTGGAGCAAACGATTCTCGACAGGCTTTGGCGGTACAATTGGCACATGCAGTGGAACACACCGGAGCTTCGCCCCGGTTCTTCGTTGCCCGTTCCTCCTTGATCTGAATGGTTCGACACGGGCTCAAAGGAAGGTATAGACAAGCCGTGAAGGGCAGTCCGGCAGGTTAAACTTCCCAGCCTTGGCGATAGGCGCCCCGGATCAATTCGGCGGCTTCCGGCACGTTGGTCACGGACAGATGCTCGGAGTCCCAGAGGAGCTTTCTGCCCAGACGAATGGCGACGTTGCCCAGCAAGACCCACTCGGCGAAGGGGCCGGAGACGTCGAAAGAGGAACAGGGCGCGGGGCCGCCTTTGCAGGCGCGAATCCAATCCTGATACGGGCTGTCTCCCGGCACGCGCGGAATGGTTTTCGGCGGCCGCTTGTAATCAGCCATGCTCGATTCGGGCAACAGTTGCGGTTTGGCGCCGTAAACGCCGCAGGAGATCTTGCCCTTGTCGCCAATCAGCAGGAGGCCGTTGCCCTCCAGTTCCGCAGCCTCCATTTCGGCGGGCCGGGGCGGCTTCTGCCCGGAATCATACCAGGTCAAGGCGCAGGGGGGCATCGCGCCGCGCGCGGGGAATTGGTAGAGGAGGACGGACTCGACTGGCGGCATTTCGGGCACGCGTTCGGAGGAGGAAATCAACTCGACTGAGTCGGGCGGGCCGAGATGCAGGGCCATTTGGGGGCAATCCATGATGTGGCAGGCCATGTCGCCCAAGGCGCCGCAACCGAAATCCCACCAGCCTCTCCAGTTGGACGGATGATAGACATTTTTGCCGTAGGGCCGCTGAAGTTCTGTGGGCCACTGGTAAAGGTAAGGCCGCATCGGAGCTGGCCCGATCCATTTGTCCCAGTCCAGGTAAGAGGGGATCGGATCAGAGCCTGGGGGACGGAGTAGGCCTTGCAGCCAAAAGCCTTTGGGGCGGTCGGTCCAGCAATGGACTTCGCGTACGTGTCCGATAGCGCCGGCCCAAATCATTTCGCACAATTCGCGGATGCCGTCGCCGCAATGGCCCTGGTTGCCCATTTGGGTGGCGACGCCGTATTGGCGGGCGGCGAGGGTCAGTTGGCGGGCCTCCCATACGGTGTGCGTGAGCGGTTTTTCAACATAGACGTGTTTGCCCGCGCGGATGGCGCGGATCGCCGCCGGAGCGTGGTGATGATCAGGCGTGGCGACAGTCACGGCATCGATGGACTTTTCCTTATCCAACATGATGCGATAGTCGGTGTAAGGACGGGCGCGCGGGTACTTCTTGAGCGCGTCGGCCAGGCTGTTGGCATCCACGTCACACAAGGCGACGATGTTTTCGGTGGAAACGCCTTCCAAATCGGCAGCGGCCCGTCCGTTCGTGCCGACGCCGGCGATGTCGAGTTTTTCATTGGGAGACTTGTAGATCGGGCGCGGCAGGCAAGGCGTCAGGCCGGCGGCCAAGGCGCCGGAAGCCAGGGCGGAAGTGTAAATGAAATGCCGACGGTTGATTCGCGGGGCGGGACGTTCGGTGCGAACAACTTTGAAGGATACTTTTTTGCAAGGCATATTGGATTGGGTGTTACTCCCAATACGATTGGAAGCAAGAGGTTTTTCAGCGCGAAGCAACCACCGGCCGAAAAAAAGCGGATTGAACGGAACGAGGGAAAGCGGGAAGTGTCAAAAGAAACGGATTATGGTCGATTTGAAGGCAATGGCAGGAGGAGACCGACAGGCGTCGCACAACAAACGGCGGGTTGGCGGGAAACGGGCAAAACGGGCCGGCGGATTCACTTTAATTGAACTGCTCACGAGCGTCGCGATTATCGCGGTTCTCGCCGCTTTGTTGGTTCCGGCGCTGTCGAAAGCCAAAGAGAACGCGCAAAGCGCCTCGTGCAAAAATCTTCTTAAACAAACTGGTCTTGGGTTGAAAATGTATGCGGCGGATTACGGCTGGTATCCGTCGCTGGCGGTACGAGGCAATCCCGCAAACCGGATAATATGCTTCGACAGGATTCATCAGTATTATCCGGTGTGTTGGACGAACGCGTCGTGGAACTGTCCAGTGTACATGGCCCAGAACGGGATCGTTTCTCGCGAGATGGTGGCAACAAATTCAAGCGGCATCAGCTACTCGTATAATTGGCTGGGCATTGGAGCCGGCGGGCGCGGGACGCCGCCCCTGGGATTGGGGCATCTGCCGCAGAATGTCGCCAAGGAATTGGCGATCGTGGCGCCCTCCCAAATGTATGCCGTTGCGGATGCGCGGTGCATTACGGGGCAGTCATTCGCCGGCGTGGCCGGGTGCATCAAGATGTCGGCGTACAAATTGGATAACGAAACGGCGGCACCGCACGGAAGGGGTTACAATATGCTTTTTGTTGACGGGCACGTGGCGTGGGTGAAGCGGAATGATTTTTTGTATCCGCCGCGGACGGCGCGTAATTGGAACGTGGACAACCAGCCGCATCCGGAAGCGTGGGCACCGATAAGCGAGTGGGTCGTCACAAATTAGCGAGGCATATTAAGCCAGCAACCTGACTGGTTCTTTTGGCGGAGATTACCACGCGGTGACGTCGGCCCAGGGGATTCCCGGCCGGTTGTAGGAGAAGGTCATGTCGTTGGTGCTGAAGGCGCGGTAGTCGCGCACATGCTCGTCGGCAAAGAGGACGTTCAAGCGGCCGTTATGGACGCGGGAGGGCATGTACGCCGGCTCAAAGAGCGTGTCTTGTGTGTAGTTGTCAGGGTCCGCATCGATCGTCTCGAATGGGTAATTGCAATCGCCGGAAAGAACGCAGGCCGCCGGGAAGCGGATCTTTTTCAAAGCCACGCTGGCGAGGTCGCCGGCTTCGATGTAGGCGGCGCGCGCGCCCATGAAGTAATTGTAGGGGGACTTGTTGAAGCATTGGCAGAGGGCGGGGCAGCGCAGGATATTGGTGTTGTTGTAATAGGCGGCCAGCGGCTGGGACCAGGGCGGCGGATTGGTCGCGCCCCACGGCACCACGCCATGCGCCATAGGCAGGAGCGAAGAGTTGTCGTCGCCGTACATCTGCATGGCCATGCCCAATTGTTTGAGACTGTCGGCGCAGTTGATGCGGATGGAATCGTCCCTGGCCTTTCCCAAAACGGGGAGCAACATGCCCGCGAGGATGGCGATGATGGCGATGACAACGAGCAACTCGATGAGGGTGAAGGCGGAAACGAAAGGATTTGGCGCGGGCTTTTTCAAAGTGTGCAAACGGTTTGTCCTGGCAACTCTACTCCCTTGGTCAGACTTTGCCGGCGCCGGAAAAATTCAAAAAAGTTTGGGCTGCGGCTTAAATATGAAGGGCCAGCAGGACGAAGACGCCGGCGGCCACGAGGATGCGATACCAACCGAAGGCGACGAAGGTGTGAGTTTGCACGTAGCGCAGGAGCCATTTGACGGCGATGAAGGAGACGATGGCGGCGATGACGGTGGCCAGGATAACCATGTGCCAATTCTCATGCGGCGCGCCAGCTTCCGGGTGATGGAAGGCCTCCAGAATTTTGTAGCCGCCGGCGGCCAGCATGGTCGGGATGCTCACAAGGAAGGAGTATTCCGTGGCCAGCGGGCGGCCCAGCCCCAGGAGCAATGATAGAATAATGGTCGTGCCGGAGCGGGAGGCGCCAGGGAAGGCGGCCGCGATGAGTTGTCCAATGCCGCAGGCGACGGCCACCGTCCAGGTGACGTCGCGCAAATCGCCGCCGCCGGAGGCCGGCCCCTTTCCGGCCAGCCAACGCTCGACGAGGAGGAAGAGCACGCCGCCGACCAGGAGGGCAATGGCGACGGGCAGCATTTTTTCGGGCAATTTGAATCCGTGCTTTTCCATCATATAGCCGCCGGCGCCGGTGATGAAAAAGGCGGCGACAATTTTCAAGAAGTAGTCGCGGACGGCGGGGTCGCGCCAGTTGAAGATGAATTGATGGAAGCGGTGGTGAAAGAGAGGGATGACGGCCAGGACGGCGCCGGTCTGGATGACGATGTTGAAGAGGTCGGTCTGGCGGGGCAGCCATTGCTGGGCGATGAGGAGGTGGCCAGTGGAGGAGACGGGAAGGAACTCGGTGATGCCTTCGACGACGCCAAGGATCGCCACGGTGAGGAAATCAGTCATGCGATTTGGGGGTGATCAGGGCTGGGCGGTTACTTTTTCTTGCCTAAAATGGAGGAGATGACCGACTTGGATTCGAGCTGGCGCTGGTGGACTTTAAGCTGGCCGAGGATGGCTTGAAAGCCGACATAGACTTTGTGCCAATGGTTTTCCAGGCCGCGCAAATTGCCCTCGTTGCTGTCGCCCAGATAGCGCAGAGAGGGGGCGGAACTGACCAAGGCATGGACCTCCTCGCGGGAGGGGGAGGTACATTCAACGGCGGCGGTGATCAATTCCAGTTCCTGCACGATGATAGACTTGACTTCGAGGAACTGGTTTTCCTCTTCGGCGCCGAATTTTTTGCCGCGGGCGACGTTGACGAAATAATTGAATTGCTTCAAGCACTCCAAATAGTTCTCCAGTTGAACGATCAATTGATCCAGTTTTTTGTTGTGCATAACTCGATTCGGGCTTTCAGGAGCGCGTCACAAACTGCGGCACTTTGGGTTGAAGGAAAATAATGGCGCCGCCCCGCATTTCGCGCGCGGTGATTTTGAAGGCGGCATACTGAACGATCAGCTCGGAAAAGGAGACTTGCGCCTGGCGGGCCCCATGAAAAACGCCGACGATCTGGAGGCCGATTTCGCGCAGCAGGGCGGCGGGCACGGATTGCGGAACGGTCGAACTGACGACCTGGCCGTGGGCATCGACGGTGAAGGTGCCGGAGGGCAGCCGTTTCAAGTCGGGTTTGGGAGATTTGGTCAGGAAACCCATTTGTTGAAGATATGCTTGATGGTTTGTTCGACTTGCTCCTTGGGCAGGGCGTGCCGGAAGCCCGCGCAGAGCAATCCCTTTCTCTCATCCGCGGCCATGGACCAGTGCTGATGCAGTCCGAATCCGAAGATCTGGGTGGGAGCGCCGACCTCGAGTTTTTCGCCCAAAGCGCGCAGGCGCCTGCCCGTGTCCCTTGCCCAGGAGGAGACATCGTGGACGTTTTCCAGCCCCCACGAATCGCAGGGGGCCTTCTCGTCGGGCGGCACTGTCAATATAAATTCGACTCCCTCAAACCTGGCCAGGGGCGCCAGCGCGGAGCTGGCCTGAGTGGAAATGGCATCGACTCCGGCCTTGGCCTGCTGGCCGCGCATCTCATCCAGTGCCTGGGCGGAATCGAGGAGCAGCCCCTGGTAAGAGTTGTTGATGGTGCGGGGGCGGTCGGGTTCGGCGGGCAGGATTTCAAAATTGCCGCTTTTCCAGGAGAGAATTTCCCTGAAGGCCTCTTCGCCGGTGAAGGTGGCGGCGGCGGCATCAATGACCTCGCCGTCCTTGACCCAGATGCGGCCCGCGACGCCGCCGTGGAAGATGAGCAGGACCGAGGAGCTTTGAGAGAGGCACTCGAGTTGGATCAGATCGACGAGGCTTTTGCTCTGCATGCCTCGGAAACCGCCTTCGGGGGCCTCCTGGCGGCCGAGTTGGGACTCGATGCAATCCTTGAAGAGTTGGAACTCCTCGGCGCTGCCGGGTTTCTGCCAGAACAAATCCACGCCCTGGGCGTAGGCGCGGGAGCGGTATTCCTCGTCGAGGACACCTGTCAAGACGATGATGCGGAGATGGGGATATTTGCGGCGGACGATGGCGAGAACCTGCAAGCCATCCATTTTGGGCATGCGCAGATCGGTGATCAACAAGGTGAAAGGCTCGGCTTCCAGCAAGGACAGAGCGCGGGCGCCGGAGTTGGAAGTGATGACTTCGGGCTGGCTGGGAAGATTTCGGAGCAATTCCTGGTAAAGTTCCAGCATTTGCTCGTCGTCATCCAGCAACAGAATTTTGCAGCGCATGGCCATTTGTCCTGGGAGGAGCTTAACGCCGAATGCGGATGCGATGCAAGCTGTCTTGCGCGAGAAGAAAACTCAAAAATCGCGTTGAGCGTGGAGGAGCCAATGGAGGCGCTGGAACGGGTGGCGTCGAGCGCGGGGTACGGCACGACCTTTTGGAGACGAAAGGGGGGGAAGGACCGAGTGTGTCTGACCCCGGAGAGGCGGGGGAGCGGACTGGCCTGCTACTTGACTGCCAAACGGCTGGAGCGGAAGGCCCAGCCCAGGACGGCCAATTCCGGCCGGGGCGCGTTTGCCTTTTTTCCCTCGCCATTGCGCTGGCCGGCGTTGTTACGCTTGGCCGCTGAATCCATTTCGGCACCGGTCTCCTTGTCCGCCTCGACCTGCGCTGTTTGAAACTGCTTCATATCGGCATTTTTTGTAGCACAAGTGATGCCATGAATTCGGGTGGCGGGCAGGCTTTTATTGTAAGGTGTTGAAATCCAGCATAATGCGATTGTACGGCATGAGTGTGCGGGAGTGTATTTCTTATGAAAAATCGTAAAGCGATGAAAAATTTACCGACAAATGCGCGAAATTCAGCATGGCATTGAGGCAGCGCGGCAAAGGCAGCGGCGCGGGAAAAACTGAACCCGGGGGTGCGATAGGCGTTGATCCGTGAGCCAGGCAGGAGGCGGGGGGGTGGGGGGGGCGCATCTGAATAAAACCACCGTGGGAATGCAATACATGGGGCCGAAAATGTGGCTGGCGAGACGCCAGCCACGGCGACCGGGACGGTCGCGCTACCAAAACCGAGAAACAGCCACCGTGATGGAATGGAGGTAGTGTTAAGATGCGCCCGCGCCGCGGGACCGTTTGACAATCTGTTTCTAAAATAGCGGGTCCTCGGCGGGTTTGGCGATGGGTTCGAGGTCGTCCGGGGTTTTGGCGGCATCAACGACTTTGGCGGAGGCGGCCAGTTGCTGGGGCGTGAAGATATCCAGGAGGGAGATTTTCAGGGGGCCGTGAGTGCCTTGGAGAGTGATGTGGTCCCATTGGGCGGAAATGACGGAGGCGGCGAATTTCTGGATGCAGCGGCCGCGGATGTAGGCGCGGGTGGTGTGGGGAGGCTCGGAGATGGCGTGGCGCACCAGGCGATCATCGGGTACGCCAATGAAAGAGCCGGACTGTTCCAAGGCATAGTAAAGACCGCAATGGCGATCGAGGCGATGGTATTCCAAGTCCAGGCTGCGCAGCCAGGGATCGCTGTCGTCGAGGTTCTGGGCGGCTTGGAATTCGCGGATCATGGCCAATTTGGCGACCCAATCGAGGCGGTCGCGGCAGCGCATGGGGTCGGTCTCCAAGTCGCGCAGGACGTTGTCCCAGTCGGCGACCAGGGCGGCTTTGGAAGGGTCGCTCAAATCGCACAAATCGGTGACGGCCTGCCAGTATTCGCGCTGCAAGGCCAGGGCAGTGGAGGAGGTTTTGTCGTGCAAGGTGACTTCCCAGTGGAATTTGGGGTCGCGTGAAATGGAAACCAGGGCGTGGAGGGGGTCGGAGAGCAGGGAGTAGGCGCGTTTGGGATTGCGGGCCAGGGCTTCAAGCACCAGGGCGGTGGCGCCGATTTTCAGGCGTGTGGAAAAAGGGGACATGTTGGCGTCGCCCAGGATGACGTGGAAGCGGCGGAAGAGATTAGGATTGGCGTGCGGCTCATCGCGGGTGTTGACGATGGGGCGGTGCTGCATGGTGTCCACGCTTTGGAGTTCGCTGAAGAAATCGCTGCGCTGGGAGATTTGGAAACCGGGGCCGACGAAGCGATCCTCCTCCTCAACGGCGAATTTGCCGGCGCCGGCAATGATCTGGCGGGTGACCAGGAAGGCCTGGATGCCGCGAGCGAGCTTATCCCAAGGCAGAGAGCGCGGGAGCAAATAGTTTTCGTGGCAACCGTAGCTGTGGCCGCGGAAATCAGTGTTATTTTTGTAGAGGCAGACGGCGCTGCCGCGCTCTTCGGAGAGTTTCTGGGCGCACCGCATGAGGATGCGCTCGCCGGCGCGGTCGTGGGCGACCAATTCGGCAACGGTGCTGCATTCCGGGGTGCAGTATTCGGGGTGGGCGTGATCGTTGTAATAGCGGGCGCCGTTGCCGAGGACGAGGTCGCTTTTGATTTCGACGAAACTGAGTTCGCGGGCGGCGTCCTCAGCGAAGTAGGAGGATTCATCGGTGTCCTGGCGGAGTTCCTCGACGCGGAAGCCGCGCATGTCGGCGTGGGGGTCTTCGCATTGATAATCCCAGCGCATGAGGACGCCGGATTTAGTGGCGCTGCGGACCAGGGCCATGGACTCCGCAACGACGTCGAGGTTAGCCTCCTTTTCGCGTGTGATTCCAATTTCGGTTTCGGTGCCAAACTGGATGATCATTTTGTCTTTGTCCGCGGAGACAAGTTGCCGTTCTGCATCCAATTCAATTTGTGCGGAGGTTTGCACCAGTCACAGTCGGGCTAGACAACGCCGGAACCGGCCAGGTCCTTTTTGCGCGGGCGGATGGGGGCCAGTTTGATGACGTTTTCGGGATCGAAGTCGGTCAGCTTGAGCCAGTCTTCGGTAATATCGGTTGGAGGGAAGAGATCGTTTTCGGTGTATTCCTGCTGGAGGGCCTGGATGAGGTCGGCGCGGTCCAAATGGGTGTCCTGGCTGGATTGGATGGAGCGTTTGATGGCCAGGCTCTTGGCGCGCTCGACAATGGCAGCGATGATCGCGCCGCTGGCCAAGTCGCCGCGGTGAAGGAAATCGCGTTTGCCGCTGCGATAGGTGATTTCCAGGAATTGGTTTTCGACAGATTTGGAGTAATGCATTTCCGAGATGGCCTGTGCCAGGGCATCCTTTGGCTCGGCCAGCGGGAGAGAGTCTTTGAGGTAAATCTCGTAAATGCGGCGCGCGCCCTCCTGATTTGGGCGATTGACCTTGATTTTCCGATCAATTCTGCCGGGGCGGAGGATGGCGGGATCGATCAAATCGGCGCGATTGGAGGCGAGGATGACGACGACGTTTTGGAGGGGTTCCAAGCCGTCCATTTCAGAGCAGAACATCGGCACCAGCGTGCTGAGAATGGTGCTGTAGCGGCCGGCGCGGCGGGTGCCGAGAATGGACTCGGCCTCGTCAATGAACAAGAACGCCAGGGAACCGTCGGCGGCGCGCTCGCGGCATTGGGCGAACAAGTCGCGGACCTGGCGTTCGGACTCGCCGACCCACATGTTGAGGATTTCGGGGCCTTTGACGTGGAGGAAAAACTCGGGATGGTCCACACCGGTTTCGGCCAGGATTTGCTGGCGCAGATTGTAGGCGGTGGCTTTGCCCAGGAGTGTTTTGCCGCAGCCCGGCGGCCCGTGGAGGAGGAAACCCTTGGGCACGGTGTGCTCGAATCGCTTGAACAAGGCGCGATGCAAAAAGGGCAGTTCAATGGTGTCGCGGATGGCTTGGACGGCTTCGTTCTGGCCGCCGACGGCGGACCAGGGCAGGGTGGTGACGGTTTCCAGCGAGCGTTCAATGCGCCTGCCGGCGCCAATGACCTCCAGAGCGACGCGTTGATTGACGTCCAGGCGGATTTCCATGCCCGGCTTGAGCTTTTCCTTGGCCAAGAGGGCCGACCGGAGCAGGACGGAATTGACCAGGCCGGATTCCTGGCCGACGCGCAGGCGTCCGCCAGAGAGCAATTCATCGATGCGCACGATCGGCCCGTTGCGCTCGAAACCCAGGCCCTGGACGATGGCAAAGGCCTCGTTGAGCAAAACCCTTTGGCCGGCTTGCAGGCTGACCAGAGGGATTTGCGGGTCGATGCGGCAGACGTAGTCGGTTCCGCCGACGCAGACGTGGGCTTTGTCGGGTTCCACAGGCATGAGGAAAGTGCCGACGCGGAAAGCGGGGGAGCGGAGTTTTTCGACGATGGCGTCGAGTTTTTCGATGGTTTGGAGGGCTTGATCATTGGTTTCCTCGACCTCGGCGACGCGATCGCGCAGATAGACCATATCCATGATGGCGGTGTGGCGCGGGGGCAGTTTGGCGACGATGACATCGACGAGTTGGAGGAGCGACAGGGCGTCGAGTTGCTCGCGCGGGAGCAAATCACTCTCGCGGATGGGCGAGGCGGGGCCGTCGCCGGGCTGGGATTTGGCGGATGGGCTACTGATCACCGCCTTCTTCTTAGGCTCTGCCATGAGATAAAGGTATTCGCGCGCGGAGTTTTTGCAACCGGAAGCAAACAAAAAGAACTTTTTTCCCGCACGACCGCATGAAATGTGATAGATTAGAAGCCCTTAAAATTTTCCAGTGATTTTCGCGGGTTTTGCGCCCGCGCTTTGGGCATAAGATAAATTCGTGGACATGAACGAATGCGTGTCGCTGTGACTGGAGCTTTCGGGTATTCGCGCCGTTACGTAGGCAAACAGACACATTTGGCCGGCACTACACGAGTGAGATGGCGCGCCGGGTTGACCGAGTTTCGGAATATCAATCCAATTAGCAAAAGGGCAAGGTGAAGCCGGGCGGCTACCAGTCCTTGAACTTGCCGGGCTGGGGTTTGATGGGCTGATTGTCGGGAGTGAAGATGAGGACTTTTTCGTCGTCTTGCTGGGCGTCGAGGAGTTGGCGGGCTTCCTGGGGCGACATTTGGACTTGGGCCATGGCGGTATTATCGTTCTTTTGCTCGCCTTTGTCGCGCTGATCGGAGGGGTTGGCTTGGGCCTGCTGGTCTTTCTTTTCCTGATCCTTTTTGGCCTGTTGCTGCTGGGCCTTTTCCTGGTCCTTTTTCTGTTGCTCTGATTTCTGGTCCTGTTTCTGGTCCTGCTTGGCGGATTGCTGCTGTTGGTCTTTCTGGTCTTTCTGGTTCTGTTGCTTTTGGTCCTTCTGGTCTTTCTGGTTCTTTTGATCCTTTTGGTCCTGCTGGTTTTGTTTTTGCTGCTGCTGTTGCTGCTTCTTCAGTTCCTCCAATTTTTGTTTGACGTAGGCGAGGTTGTTTTTGGCGTCGAGGTCGTTGGTGTTCAGGCGCAGGGCACGGCCGAAATTCTCGATGGATTGCTGCCAGCATTTTTCCTTTTGCTGGGGATCGGGCAATGGTTCGCCCATGCGGAAAAGGGTGTTGCCCAAGTTGTAGTAGGCATGCTCCTGGGCCTGGAGGTCGGATATGATGTCGGGAGAATTTAGGGCGGCGTCGAGCTGTTTTTGGGCGCTTTCCAATTGCTTGGCGCGATAAGCGGCGGTGCCGGCGTCGTAGCGCAAGCGGTAATCGTTGGTCTTATCCGCGGCCAATCGGTTGTATTCCTCGGCGGCGGCTTTGAAGTCGCCGGCCTGAAAGTCGCTAAAGGCGCTGGAGGGAGAGGCGGTGGCGGAGCGGGAGAGCAGGAGGGCGGCGATCAGGGCGGCAGTTTGCAGGAGCGGTGCGGCGGCGGGGGCGTCGGAGCGGCGGGAACGCGGGCTTTCGGGCAGGAGCAACTCGATGACCAGGCAGATCAAGGCGACGCCCAGCGGCCAATGGTAACGCTCCCGATAGACGCGGGTCAGGCGGGTCGATTCCTGTGTTTTGGGCAAGGGCGCCAGGCCGCGGGAATAAAGTGTTTCCATCGGGTTGGCGCCTTGCAAGGGGAGGTAGAAGCCGTTGGCGGCGGTGGCGATTTGCTGGAGCAGGGTGCGGTTGAGATGCGATTTGACGACGTTGCCGTCATCGTCCTTGACGAAGGAAGCATTGCCCTGGGAGTCGGTGACGCGGAGCAGTTCGCCTTCGGGCGTGCCGACCCCGATGGTGAAAATGCGCAAGCCGGCCTGCGCGGCTTCCTTGGCGGCGGCGAGCGTTTCAGTGTCGGCGTCATGGTCTTCGCCATCGGTGAAGAGGATCAAGACTTTATGATTGTCATCGCCTTTGTCAAAGGAGGCGAGGGAGGCTTTGATGGCGGCGGAAAGAGCGGTGCCGCCCTGGGGGATGATGCCGACGGAGACGGCCTCGACGGCTTGTTGGAAGGCCTGGTCGTCGAGGGTCAGAGGCGCCTGCAAGAATGCCGAACCGGCAAAGGCGACCAGGCCGAGGCGGTCTGTTTTGGCCAGGCGCATGAGGTCGATGGCGGCGAGTTTGGCTCTCTCGATGCGGTTTGGGGCGACATCCTGCGCCAACATGCTGCGCGAGGTGTCGATGGCGATGATGATGTCCAAGCCCTGCATCCTGGCCTCCTCCCAAGCGAACCCCCATTGAGGGCGGGCCAGGGCGAGGAAGACGGCGGCGACGGCGGCCAGCAGGAGAGCCAGGCGCAATTTCTGGCGAGGGGCGGAGACGCCGCGGGTGAGGCTGGGAAGCAGGCGGGCGCGGACAAACTGGAGGATGAGTTTTTGCTTGACGCGCCAGGACCAGAACAGAAAGCCGAGCAAGGCCGGGAAAACGGCCAGCAGAACCCAAAGGACTTGAGGCTGCGCGAATCTCATAGCGTCAGGGGAGTTTCCTCCATACGGTGTGAGCCAGCACCATCTCCAGGAGCAGGACCGACAACCCAGCCACAACGACCTGTCCGAACAATTCGTCGTAGTGCTGGTATTTGTTGACTACAACTTCGGATTTTTCCAGGCGATCAATGTCCTGGTAGATTTTGCGCAGGGTGTCGGCGCTGTCGGCGCGGTAGTATTTGCCGTTGGTCTTTTGCGCGATTTGGGTCAGCGTGTTTTCATCCACGTCAACGTCCATGTACTGAGGGCGTTTGCGGCCGTATTGATCAATGACGGGGTAAGGGGCCTTGCCGCGGATGCCGATGCCGATGGTATAGACTTTGACGCCGAGGGTCTGGGCGACGTCGGCGGCGGTCAAGGGGGGGACTTTGCCGGAATTGTTTTGGCCGTCAGTCATGAGGATGACGATTCTGCTCTTGTCGTTGAGGTCTTTGAGGCGGTTGAGGGCGGCCATGAGGGCGGAGCCGATGGCGGTGCTGTTTTCGTCAATTTTGCCGATGTCCAGCCGCTCCAGGTTGTGCTGGAGGTAATCGTGGTCCAGGGTCAGCGGGGCGGCGATATAGGCGTCTTTGGCGAAGGCGACCAGGCCGATGCGGTCGTTGGGGCGATTGTCGATGAATTTGGCCAGGACTTCCTTTGCCAGTTTGATGCGGCTGAGGTCCGGGCCGAAGTCCTCCGAGCGCATGCTGCCGGACAGATCGAGGGCGACGGCAATGTCGATGCCGCTGGCTTTGACGTGGGATTCGCCGCGCACCAGGCGGGGCTGTGCCAGGGCGATGATGAACAGGGCGAGGGCGAGCCAGCGCAAATCAGCCAGGATGGCGCCGGCGCGGGAACGGTGCAGGCCGGAAATGGGCCGGACCAAATCGACTGAGGAATAGAGAAATGAGGCGCCTTGGCCAGTCTTGCCCTTGAGCCACGCCAGGAGCGGCAGGAGCAGCAGCAACAAAAGAGCGTAGGGATGGGCCAAAGTCATGGGGAGACGGCGTCGGCGGGGGCGGCGACAGTGGATTGGATTTCGGCTGGAACCCAGCGCGGTTCGGTTTCGTTGACCAGGCGGAGGGCGGCGGCATGCAGGGAGCGCAATTCGGTTTCGGCCGGCTCGTATTTGGCGAATTTGATCAGGTCGCAATTGGCCAGGAAATCGGCCAGGCTCAGTTTCTGGTCGGTTGTCAACAAGTTGGAGCCTTGCAATTCGTAAAGGAACTCCTCGGTGGTGCGCTCGGGGGCGTGGAGATCGAACCGTTCCTCCAAATAAACGCGGACGGCGCTGGAGACGGCGATGGAGAACAGCTTGGGTTCGCTGAGGAGGCGGAGGGCCTGTTCGAGCGCGCGCCGGGCGCGGACATGGGGAGGGATGGGAGGCACGACTGGAAGGGCGAGGGCCTTATTGCGCAGATGGCGCCAGACCAGCCAGGCGGCGGCCAGAAGCACGAGAAGAGTGGCAATGGAAAGAATCCAGAGCCAGACGTTGGGAATCTTGATCAACGGCTTGACGGTGTCGTGAAAAGCCAGGGGTGGCGCGTTGGAGGCGGGCGCCGACTGGGCGGGAACGACGAGAGCGGCGTTGGTGTTCATCCGTGGCGGCGGCGCTTTTCGCGCGTTTTGAAGAACTGGCCCAAGGCGGCGGCGTAAGGCTCGTTGGTGCGGACCTCAATGGCATCAATGTTGGCGGCGCGCAAAGTGCGCAGCAAATCGGCCTGATGGCGGGCGCGGCGGTCAGCGAAGGCGCGGCGCTTGCGCAAATCGTGGGTGTTGATTTCGATCATTTCACCGGATTCGGCGTCGCTGAAAACCAGGCGTCCGAGGGCGGGCAACTCCAGTTCGAAACGATCCACGACCTGGATGGCAATGACATCGTGGCGGCGATTGGCCTGACGCAGGGCGGGCAGGGTGCGCGGCCCCAAGGTGGGCGAAAGCAAGTAGCCCGAAGCGCGGGCGGAGTCGCCGTCCGGCGCGGCGCGTTGCTCGAAGAGAAAATCGGAGATCACCACCGCGATGGCGTGGCGGCGGGCCAGGCGGTTGAGAGTGTCCAGGGCGGCGTTGAAATTGGTGCCGCGGCGGCGCGGTTGGAAGCAGAGAATTTCGCGAATGACGCGCAGGACGTGGCGGCGGCCCTTTTTTGGCGGAATGTATTTCTCGACCTCCTCGGTGAAAAGAATCAGGCCGACCTTGTCGTTGTTGCGAATGGCGGAGAAGGCGAGGACGGAGGCGATTTCGGCGGCCAGCTCGCGTTTGGATTGATCGCCCGAGCCGAAGAGGCCGGAGCCGCTGAGATCGACGACGAGCATGAGAGTCAATTCGCGCTCCTCGACGAACTTCTTGATGAAGGGGTGGTTCATGCGGGCGGTGACGTTCCAGTCGATGGCGCGGACTTCGTCGCCCGGTTGGTATTCGCGCACCTCCTCGAAATTCATGCCCTGGCCCTTGAAGACGCTGTGGTATTGGCCGCCGAGGGTTTCGGTGACCAGACGGGTGGTGCGCAGCTCGATCTGGCGGATTTTTTTGAGGATTTCGCGCGGGATCATGGGCTTGCAAAAATGGCAGTCGCAATCCGGCCGAACTGCGCCGTCGGCTGAAATGACGCTTGGCGGCTCACGGCACGGGCAGCTCGTTGAAGATCTTGGTGATGACCATCTCGCTGGTTTTCTCCTCGGCTTCCGCCTCGTAAGTGACGGCGACGCGGTGGCGCAAGACATCCATTCCAATGGTCTTGACATCCTGGGGCGTGACGTAGCCGCGGCCGCGCAGGAAGGCCAGGGCCTTGGCCGCAAGGGTCAGGGCGATGGTGGCGCGGGGCGAGGCGCCGAGTTGGATCAAGCCCTGCAAGGCGTCCATTTTGTAGGCTGAGGGTTCGCGGGTGCAGCAGACGATATCGACGATGTAGTCCTTGACCTTGTCGTCAATATAAATGTCGTTGAGGACCTGGCGGGCATCCAGGATTTGATCGGCGGTGACGACCTGGCTGGCGGCGGCGACGACGGTGGTGCGGGCCATGAGATCGAGAATCTGTCGCTCCTCCTGGTGGGAGGGATAGACGATTTTGAGTTTCAACATGAACCGGTCCACCTGCGCTTCGGGCAGTGGATAGGTGCCCTCCTGTTCAATGGGATTCTGCGTGGCCAAAACCAGGAACGGCTCCTCCAGCTTGAAAGTGTTGTCGCCAATGGTGACTTGTTTTTCCTGCATCGCCTCCAGCAA
This sequence comes from Verrucomicrobiota bacterium, assembly GCA_049517295.1. Taxonomy (GTDB): domain Bacteria; phylum Verrucomicrobiota; class Verrucomicrobiia; order Limisphaerales; family Palsa-1400; genus JBEKSF01. The sequence goes on along the minus strand of JBEKSF010000083.1, from coordinate 6,226 downwards.
GGCGCTTTGCACTTTGGCCGGGGCGCGGTTGATTTCGTCGGCGAGGATTAAATTGGCGAAGATGGGGCCGCGGCGGGTGGTGAAGGCGCCGGTCTGGAAATTATAGATTTGGGTGCCGATCAGGTCGGCGGGCAGGAGGTCCGGGGTAAACTGGATGCGGGAGAATTTGACGTTGATGGCGGCGGCCAGGGCCTTGACGGAAAGGGTTTTGGCCAGGCCCGGCACGCCTTCGAGGAGGACATGGCCATTGGCCAGCAGGCCGATGACCAGGCGTTCGACCAGGTAGGGTTGGCCGATGACGACTTTGCCGATCTCCCCCAGCAACGGCCGCACAAAAGCGCTGGAGCGTTGCACCTGTTCGTTAATGGCGCTGATTCCGGTATTCATAGGTTAAAACTCATGTATGCCAAAAAGACAGCCGATATGGCAAATTGTTCAGAAAAACCAGCCAAAACCGCGCGCTGTGGGCGCATCGGGTGTGAGACAAAATTCTTCAGGTGACGAAAAAGGGCCCCCTCTCTCCGGCTCTCTCCCCTCACGCGGGGAGAGAGGGCAAACGTGACCCCAAAGCAGTAAATTGGGTCGCATATACTTCTGTCTCGCAAAAACCGGTCAGCGAAGAATTTTGTCTCACACCCGGGCGCATCAAAATCATGCCAGCATTGTGGTTTCCCTTGGTCGAGCGCGAAGCGAGTCAAGCAACGCACAGTCGGCGCTGTCCTCGTCATAATAGAAGCTGAGACTCACTTTCGCGCGGCGGCTTCGAGCTCGTCTGCTTCTTGATCAAGGCGCTCCAATTCCCGGTCAATTTCCGTCCGATTGGTGTAATAGTACGCGAGCGCGGCGTGGACCTGCTCCAAGCGCAGGAAACCGTATTTCGCGACAATCTCCTCGGGGACAAGGCCGGCCTGATTCCAACGCGCGATGGTTCTGACGAGCACGGCGGTGCCCGCGATGTGCGGACTTCCGGCCTTAATGCCGGGCTTTTGGGCAATCAACCCGCCAATATCGACATGTGTTCCAGCAGCACTCATCCGTTAAGAATAGAGCCTTTTCTGGAAGGGTCAACTCATCCCCTGAACGGAAGTCGCCGGCCCTGCCTTTTTGGCTTTATTATTGTCCTGCACTCTTCCACCAAAAGTGGTGCAATTCAGAAAACGGAAGACGACCCTTTGCGCATGAACGAGCAAAGCCCAAACTACTATGGGAGCATTCTGGAGTGTGGCCCGCCTTTTGGCGGGCATTTTGTTTTGCGCCCAATCCATCCATGCCATGCCTCGTCCGCCTCTGCCGCCTGTGCCGGAATTGCCGCCGATTTGGCATGAGAGCTTCGACGAGGGCTATTATCCGGAGGAAACCAATGCAGTGCTCCTGATCACCGGTTTGGGAATGCTCGATCAAAGTTGGTCGGGTTACGCGCTTGACAGATCAGGTGCGGCCGTCGCGCCTTTCATCATTCCGGCCCTTGATCCAACTGGGTGGACGAACGTTTCGTGCGACACCGGCGGCGCGCTCCGTTTCTGGGTCAATCCATTCTGGTCCAGCCAATCGCAAACTGACGGCACTGGCGCCGGAACAACTGCCACACTTCTCGAATTGGACGCCGCGAGCGGCGGTGGCATCGCGTGCGTCTGGTCGTTGCAAGTCAGCGCGGATGGGAACACCCTCGAACTGGTGACTCAGGCCAGCGCCGGTGTCCAGACGGCTATCCAAACGCAAATCGCGTGGCAGGCGGGCGAGTCCCATTGCATCGCCCTTGATTTCGGCCAGCAAGGAACCGCGTTGTTTCTCGATGGAATGCTTGTCGCGCAAGGGTCTGGTTTGCCCTCCATTCCATGCTCAGTGGGAGAACTCGTAATCGGCAGCACGTGCTCCGGGGCAAATCCGGCCGGCGCGGCTGTTGATGAATTTTATTCGTTCAACCGTTTTCTGACGGCGTCCGATGTCGCTGCCTACTACGGGTTCACGTTTGCGCAGGCGGCAAAAGGACCGATTTCCGGCGAGGAGGAGGCCGCATGGAGTCAAGGCGGCGGAGGAGGCCTTCAAATGGCCAGCATGAGCAGCATCCGCAGCCCCGGAAACGTCTATGACCCAAACAACGATTCGCCCTGCTCCCCCGGCGGGCCGTTCTACATTACAAACGTGTCCGCCACGCCGCTGACCAACGGAACCACGACCGTCAGCTTCGACATTCAGGGAGGCACAAACGGGGTCTTTTACGACATATTCGCTACAGGCAACTTGAACAACAGTTTGGCTGATTATCAGTGGGACTGGATCGGGCAAGGAATGACCTGCAATGGCTATACCTTTTCCAACCAACCGGCGGGGCAGGCATTTTATGTGTTGGAACTGCCCGCGGAAACGATGACTGTGGCGTTTGGCGACAATACTTACGGTCAAATCAATGTGCCTTTCGGGTTGAGCAATGCCGTTGCTGTTGCTGGTGGCGGCTATTTCAGCCTGGCGTTGCGGAACAATGGCACGGTCATCGCCTGGGGGGACAATACGTACGGACAGACCAACGTTCCATCGGGGCTGACCAACATTGTCGGCATCGCCGCGGGGTATTATCACGGCGTCGCCCTGCTGGCAAACGGCTCGGTTACGAACTGGGGATGGTATTTCTGTCCGTCAAACTACTTCTGTTCTGTAACAAATCGTACGATGGCTAGCGCGCCTCCGACCTCCAACGTCGTGGCCATAGCGGCCAGTGACGGCCAGGACCTGGCGTTGCTGTCCAATGGGAGTTGCGTTGCCTGGGGATTCACCAATGTTTATGGCACGGGGGCGGCGTATGGGACGCAGGTTCCCTCCAACCTGAACCTCACCAATGTCGCCGCCATTGCGGCGGGAGCGTATAACAGCCTGGCGTTGCGCAAAAACGGCACGGTCGAGGGATGGGGTGCCGGCGCTCCCTACGGGGATTACGTTACCAATGTTCCTTCCGGCCTGTCCAACGTCGTCGCGGTGGCGACCGGGGGTCAGGCAGCCTTGGCCCTCCAGGGAAACGGGAATGTGGTTGCTTGGGGAGACGATGCGACAGTGACGAATATCCCGGCGGGCATGGCCGGTGTGAAAGCGATCTCAGCCGGTCTTGGGCACAACCTGGTCGTTGAATCGGGGATCTTGAATCCAGTGATCTTCACACAACCGACCGATCAGTATGCTCTGGCAGGCGGAACGGTGAAATTTACCGCAGAAGGAGAAGGGGTTGCGGGCGTGCAGTATCAATGGCAATTTAATGGTGTGAACGTGACAGACGCCACCAATGCGACCCTGACGCTGACGAACACGTCGGCGACCAACGACGGCAGCTACCAGGTGGTTATCACCACGGACTTCGGCTCGATCACCAGTTCGGTGGCGACTTTCACTTTGGTACTTCCTCCCCAAATCGTCTCCACCACACCGTCCGGGCCAGGCCCGACTTGGATCAATTGGGCGACAACTATGAGCGTTGAGGCGACCGCCGCAGGGCAATCGAAGTATCCGTTGGGTTATCAATGGCAATTGAACGGCACAAATATCCCCGGTGCCACCTCGGACAGTTATGCGACTGACTATCCGATGCCCTCCGACGATGGCACCTACACGGTGTCTGTCATCAACGCGGCAGGGTACACCAACGCAACCCTGACCCATCTTGTGGCAATGCCGGGAATGGTTGAAACATGGGGATCAGATGCTTCTGGTGAATGTAACCGGCCCGCCTGGTTGACCAATGCAACCGCCATTGCGGCGGGGGAATACCAATCCGTGGCCGTCACCGACACCGGCACGGTGGTGCAATGGGGCCAATACTCGGACGGCACCAATTTGTACTCCGTGACCAACTCATCCGTCACCACCGCGCCTCCGACCTCCAATGTGGTCGCTGTCGCCGCGGGCCTTGGGCAAGCCCTCGCGTTGACGGCGAATGGAACGGTGACTGCCTGGGGGCTGGATGGAGCTTACGGCACGGTCGTTCCGACCAACGTTACCGGCGTTAAAGCCATCGCCTGCGGCTGGCAATTCGACGTCGCGCTATTGACCAACGGGACGGTGAAAGCGTGGGGCTTGAATACCTCCAACCAAACCAACGTTCCTTCGAGCTTGTCCAATGTCACTGCCATCGCGGCGGGTCCGATGCACACTCTGGCCTTGCAATCCAATGGAACCGTCGTGGCTTGGGGCTACAATCCGGACGGCGAGACGAACGTGCCCGCGGGATTGACCAACGTTGTGGCGATTGCGGCCGGGGAATGGCACAACCTGGCCCTGAAAGCAGACGGAACCGTGGTGGCTTGGGGACTTGACAATTTCGGCCAAACCAATGTCCCAGCGGGTTTGAGCAACGTGATGGCCGTGGCCGCCGGCGATGCGCACAGCGTGGCGCTGAAAAACGACGGCACGTTGATTGCGTGGGGAGAAAACAGCACCGGCCAGACAAACGTTCCCGCCGGACTAACCAATATCGTCATCACAACCGACACGAATACCTTACCACCCACTATACAGACTAACATCCATCCCCCCATCGTGGTCAAACTGATTGCCGCCGGCGGCAACCACACGATGGCGGCGATCTTCTCGCCCCAGATTCAATATCCGATTGACGTGAGCAAAGATCTGCTGCTGGTTTACAACTCGACGAACATTTCGTTCAGTTCAAATGTGTGCGCGTATTATATGGCGCATCGCCCGATGGTCGGCAATGCCAATGTACTGGGGATCAGTTGCGCTACAAACGAGGTAATTCAGTGGAGCGATTATACCAACACGTTTACAGCGCCGATCGTGAACTGGCTCACAGCCAATCCGACCAAACGGCCGCAATACGTTGTTTTATTTCAGGACCTGCCCTCACGCGTCACAAACGTGTTGGGAACCGCGAGCATACAATACGACATGAACATCGGCTATAACACCCTCTTTCAAACCGTTGACTATCTTCCGACTTGGAATCCGTACGTTACGAGCATCAACATGAACGGGGCTGGCGGGACCAATGACTGCATCGCGTACATCAACAAATTGGCAAGCATGGCCAGCACTTGTTCTCCGGGAACACTTTTCATCAGCGCCTCGAAAGGAGGTTACGGAAACACCAATTGGTACTTCGACTACGCCGAGAATGCCCAGACCCCCGGGCTGTACGCGGAACAGGGCGTTACAAACGCCAATCCTTCGGCATCCGTTTTTGGCAGCGACTGGCGAACGAATATTATCTTCGGCACGAACGTCGCGGGTTATTATTCCGGAGGGACCGACGGAACCCACAGTCCCGGAATGGCGACGAACGGCGAGGTGACGTTCTTCGGTAACAATGGGTGGTACATTATGGCATGTACCGATTCTTACGACGGTCAGCGGAGTGGCGGTGGTCAGTCGGGCTTTCTGACATGGTTTGCGGCAAATGCGTTCGCGGGAACGAACTTCAACTGCTACAACTACTCCAATACACCGGTCGGGGCAATAACTTATGTGAACGAACCACTTGGTATGCAGCAAAATACCTCTAACTATTACGGAAATTGGGCGGCCGGAAAGTCTTCCGCCATTTCCGCATGGTCTGGATCGCTTACACTATACGGTCCATGTATTCAATTTCAGGCGGTCGGAGATCCGTTTGTAACAAAATAAAGTGTATGAAGACAAAAATACTAATTACATCGTCGGTGAGCGCGGCAATGGCTGTATTATCCGTTCACGCCCAGGGGACATTTCAGAATCTCGATTTTGAATCGGCTACCCTGACGGCGGGGCCTCCATCGTTTGTTTCCGTCAGTTCGGCCCTGCCGGGATGGACCGCGTACATCGGCACGGACGAGCAGACTCAGGTGCTACAGAATGGTTACTCTACCGGAGAAGCGATCATTGATATCTTTGGCCCGAACTATCCCGCAGCAGGGATGCCTCCGTTTAGTCCGGGTGTCATTGACGGAAATTACAGTGTCTTGCTTCAGGCGGGAGGTGAACCGGGGAACAGTGATGTAAAGGAAGGAGCTTCGATTGCCCAAACGGGCACCGTTCCTGTTGGGTCTCAATACTTGGAATTCGACGCTTGGTTGGCGCTTCCGTACGCTCAATTTACCGTTTCGTTTGACGGCGTGAATTTGTCTCCTGTCGCGCTTGGTTCCGGGCCGAACAACTCGATTTTATACGGCGCGAATATAGCGCCTTATGCCGGCCAGGCCGGCACATTGGCATTTACGGCCGTCTATCCCCCGTTGGGATCCAGTTG
>JBEKSF010000082.1:0-26532 GCA_049517295.1 Verrucomicrobiota bacterium | reverse complement strand
CTGGGCGATGAAGACGATGTTGCTGGCGGACGGGTCCACAGCCAGCAGCCAGCAGCCGGCGGAAGCGTTGGTGGTGTAAGCGCCGATGTCCAGCAAGGCGGCCCAATCTCCCGGCCCCGTCCCGCCGTCGGCAACGGAGGTGTAATTGGCTGGAAAATCATGCGAGGTCGAAATGGCCTGGCAGCCAAGTGTTGTTTGAGTCCCCGAAACCCGCCTCATGGTCAGTTTTTACCGTTTATTTGATTTTGAGGCAAGATAAATCGCAATATATTTGACGGCCATAGGTTCAGGTGAACGGGGACTAATCTGTTTATTCGACATGCCGCCAGAGTAAAAAGTCTGCGTGCGGGAGTTCAGTCCCAATTCAATCCCTGTTGCAACTCAACGGGTTAGCGACGGTTACGAATGCGCCCCGCCCCTGTCTATTGCTTGGCGATAAGTCGAACTGCTTCGTTGACCGTCTTGCGTCAACAAAGCAAGCTCACGTTAAATGAACGCTCGACTGCGGCGACGTGGGTTCAACCTGCCAATCCTGCTTATCTTAATGGGCCTGCGGATCGCCAACTCCGCGCCGGCCGGACAGGACGAAAACCGCTGGTGGCCGGTCCAAGCGATGCCGAAAGCGCTGGTCCGCCTGCAAAATGATGGGTTGCCCGCGCCGCGCGCGCCCTGCGAGATGATGGCGCAGTCCGTGGCGGGTCTGGCCGCCAAAGCAGTTAATGAAGGCCGCGCCGACGAGATGGTGTGGCTTGGGATCGACAGCATCGACGCGGAGGATTGGTTGGCCCGCCTGTTGAAGCGACAGCCGCAACTGGAACTGCGAGGCACATTTGCTCTCTGGGACCTGGTGGACCGCTATGCCAGGAAGGGAATCATCCAGGGTTATATCCTCTACAGTTCGGATCATTCCAAAGGCGAATTCAACCAGCATCGCCCGGACATGGACTGCTCGGTCAACGTGGCCACGAGCCTGGCGGGACTTCTCGACGGCATCATCGTGGATGAAAGCATCGAAGGAGAAGCCAAACAGCACGGACTCAAGATGCTCGCGGATGTTCGGGGAAAAACGCAGGCCTGGTGTTTCCAGACCTACCAAGACCGGTTCAACCGCCGGATGCTCTGCACCCAGGATCCTCGCAAGCCCAACGTCCGCGACCTGGCCATCGCACAGAAAACCTTGACCGTGTTCGGATATGCCGAGCCGGTGCCCACGGCCATGAAATGGCTCCAACCGCTCTCGCCGATTCTCGGCTGGAACGGGGGTGACGAATTCAAGACGACAGAGATGTCCAGCACTTGGGGACACATCCAGACGGCTACTGACTGGGCTGTCAACTTGCCGGTTTTGATGGCTGGCACCGAAAGCGCCGAACTTCCCAAGGTCAGGAGCTTCGACCCGCGAACGATCGACTGGACGGACCGGCGCAGCGCCGTGTGCTTCGTCGATAGCGACGGCGACAATGTTGACTTCTCCGAGGGGGACTTCTTCCGCGTGGGCAATGGCAAGTACTATTGGGCGAGCCCTGACCGCGGGAAGATTCCGTTCGGCTGGTCATGCTGCTTTGCCCATTTGGCGCAATTGTGCCCTGAAGCCATCGACTACGCGGTAGCCACCCAGTCGCCCAACGACTGGTTCCTCGAGTGGGGCGGCGGCTACTATTATCCTGACCTCTTCGGCATCGATCGACCGAACCGGTGGGAACTGCTCGCCCAACACGCCCGGCGCACGTGGGCCTTGATGAAGAGAAACAACACCCACTCTATCGGCTTCAACGTGGTCAAGTTCGATTCACCCGACGCACTGAAGGCCTACGAGGTCTTCGCGGGCCAAACCGACGGTCTGCTTGCGATTCTGGCATTCCAGTATGACCGGTATGAAGCCGGAGCCGGCAGGATAATTTGGGTCAAGGACCGCAATGGCGTTGAGGTGCCCGTCATCTCGGCCCGCTATTCGATATGGGAGCATGCGAACCAGCGCCAGCGCGCCGGCACCCCGGCCAAGGTCGCCCGCGAAATCCAGCAAACCGTTGAACAAACGCCTTCCGAAAAACTGCCGCGCTATGATTGGGTCATCGCTCACGCCTGGTCCTATTTCAAACCAGCGCCAGGAACCGACGAAGACGCGGAGAACATGCCGCAAGACAAGGCCTCAAGCCAGGGAGGCGCGCGCGGTTATTTGCCGGTTACTTGGTGTGCTCAGCGCCTTCCCCCAGGCATCCGCGTCGTCAGCCCCGACGAACTGGTCTGGCGCATCCGCATGCGGCATGATCCCGCGCAAACCACACGCCTCATTGTCCGCCTCGCTCAATGACAGGCGCGGAGTGGCGGGTGCAAAAGGCCGGAGGGCGGAGGGTCTGTCACGCATAAATGTCCTTTTTCTTTCAGCCGGTTGACTTCCGAAAAGCATCGTATATTTTAAGGGCGTAGCGAACTAATCCCGTTGAGTTAAACGCAAGTTAAAGAGCGCACTATCGTTCATCCATGCGCAGCGACACGCTGCAAACAATGGAAAGGACAGAAAAATGAACAAATTAAAAACTCAAATCCTGCTCGGTTTCCTCGCGGCGGCCTGCGCGCGGGCAGACACTTTACTGACCATTACCGACGAGGCGCCCTCTGGATGCCTCCAGAATGCGTTCCTCTTTCCCTCTCCGATTACGGCCACCGGCACTTTCACCCTCAACAGCGTCTCCGGCACGGGCATCATCCAGAGCGGCGTGTACGCCTCGGCTCCGACTTTCTCCTATCCGCCGGAGGCCTATTTTTTCAACTATATGATTGACATGAGCAAGTTGTCGTCAGCGTCCAATCACTGCGTCAAGTTGCTCATCCATTTTGGCGCTCCGCAGGGTTGTGGCTACGACGAAGTCTTTGGCGGCACTGCTTCCATCCAATCGGCCACGCTGGCGCCCTTTGGCGACATCACCTTTGTGTTTGCCGGCGGCTGTCTATCGCCGGGGCAGCCGTCGGTGGGTTTCACAATGTTTTCCGAAGCCGTGCCCAAGACCAACATCGTGACGGTCATTGACGACTACGTTGATCCGGCGAGCGGGCAGACCAATGAATCGCGCGTCAATGTCACCGCCGTCGTGCCGGACATTGCGCCGGACCCGCCGCCGTGGATTTACTATCATCCGTTCACAGTTCCCTATGCATTTTTTCAGGGCTCCCTGAGTCTCGTCGGCACCAATCAATTAAACACAAACACTCCGGGGATTAACACGGGAGCCAATGGCTCTTACGATTTCACCTTGCAACTCCTGAACGGGCCAAGCAACGGCCTTGCCCTCAGCCAGGTGGTCACCCAGACCGTGCAGGTGGTCAACGGCCTGTTCAGCCTGCCGCTCCCTTTCGATCCGGCCACCGTCGGCGACGCTTCGAGTTGGTTGAGCATCGCGGTCAGGCCGACGGGCGTCGCGGGCGCCCCGTTCACGCCGCTCAACTCGCCGCTGCCAATCGCGCCGACGCCCCAGGCCTACTATGCGTATTCAGCAGGGGTGGTCGCCGATCTGGCGCCGGGCCAGGCCGTCACCAGCCTCAACGGGCTGACCGACGCCATCAATTTACAGGCTGGTACCGGCATCATCCTGGGCACCAACGGCAACACTCTAATGCTGAGCACGCAACCGGCTGCGGTGTCCGACCGCAACCTCAAGACCGGCTTCATGGCAGTGAAGCCGGAGGACATTTTGGCACGGTTGGCAGCGCTGCCGATTCAGAGCTGGCGTTTCACCAACGAATCCGCGGGCATCCGGCATGTCGGCCCGATGGCGCAGGACTTTAACGCCGCCTTCGGTGTGGGCAACGACGAGAAACTCATTGCTTTTGTGGACGGCCAAGGCGTGGCGTTGGCCGCCATCCAGGGATTGAACCAGAAGCTGAACGAAAAGGAGGCGGAGATTCAAAATCTTAAAGAAGACAATCAGGCGCTGGCCGGCCGATTGAACGAACTGGAAGCGGCCGTCAAAGCACTCGCGGAAAGGAATAAGGCTCCATGACAATCAGACTCAATCACCCAGCGGTTGCGCTGGCGTTGATGTCGCTCTCAATCCTCAACCTTCAACTCTCAATCGCGCGGGCCAATCCTGGCGACTTGGACACCACCTTTGCCGGCACCGGCACATTACGAACCGGCTTTGGCGGCGGCCATGCGCAGGGGCAAGCCGTCGCTGTGCAAGCTGACGGCAGATTGGTCATGGCGGGGTTTGTCCAGCCCAATTATCCCGATGGAATTGCGGAATTTGCGGTCATTCGTCTCGATACCAATAATGTGTTGGATTCTTCGTTCGGTCAGGGAGGCAGAGTTTTCACACCCGTCAATTCAGGCGGGCCTCAGGGTGCCGAGGTCGGTGCAAACGCCCTGCAAATCCAGGTTGACGGTAAAATCGTCGCGGCGGGTTATGGTTACGATAACCCCGACTATTCTGATTTCGTGCTCGTGCGCTACAACGCGGATGGCTCGCTCGATCCGACTTTCGGCACCAACGGCACCGGTATCGTCTATACCGACGTCGGCCAGCAATCTCAAATCACCGCGATGACAATCCTGGGCGACGGTCGAATAGTGGTCGCAGGCAATCTCGGCGCCTTCGGCACTGGAAGCGACACCGGCATCGCCCTGGCGATCTATCAAACCAATGGCACGCTCGACAGATCGTTCGGCAGCGGCGGAACAGTTGTGGAGCCTGAAGCGAACGAATATACCACGGCCAATGCCTTGCTCATTGAGGCGGACGGCAAATTTGTGGTTGCGGGTTCGGGCTTGGGCAGTGGTGATCCGGGTGTTGATCTCGCGGTTTCCCGCTACACGACCAATGGCGTGCTCGACACCACTTTTGGCGCCAACGGCACCGGCCAGGTCTTCACCCGCATAGGATCGAACAGTTCATTTGACTACGTTGATTCAGGCAATGCCCTGGCCTACCAAGTGGGCGACAATAGCATTGAAAACCCGGACAAGCTGGTAGTTGCGGGCCAATACTGGGATTGGAATTCGGATCGCACTTACTTTGCCCTGGCGCGCTACAACCTTGACGGCTTTTTGGACACCACTTTTGGCAACGGCGGCATCGTCACCAACGTCGTCGGCTCCGAAACCTCCGCCTCCGATTCTGCGCAGTCTGTAATTGTCCTGGGAGATCTTCTCCAACCGCGCAAGATAACCGTTGGAGGCTACGGGAGTGACGGAACCAACTGCTACTTTGCCTTGGCCCGCTACACCGCCACTGGCTCGCTCGACACGACCTTCGGCGCCGCCGGCACCGGAAAAGTCACGCTCCCAATCATCCCAAGCGCGATCGGCGGATCTGCCGCCGCTTATGCGATGGCCCGTCAGTACGGTGAATTCGTCCTCGCGGGCTACCGGGGCGTCGTTGAGCACGAATACGATTTCGCCGCCGCGCGTTTCACCTCCGCGGGTGTCCCGGACTCCTCCTTCGGTAACGGTGGAGTGGTCACCGCCGACATCTCGGACCTCGCTTCGCAAGCCGCCGCGGTGGCCATTCAGGCGAACGGCTCGATCGTTGTTGCCGGCAACGCCAACAATAGCAGTAACAACGTCTTTGCGCTGGCGCGCTACAACCCCGACGGCACACTCGACGGCACCTTCGGCTCCAATGGCAAACTCACCACGAGTGTCGGCACGAACGGTTCCGGCGCCAATGCCGTCCTGATTCAATCCGATGGCAAAATTGTCGCGGCGGGAGGTGGCAGTGGCGGTTTTGCTCTCGTGCGTTACAATCCCGACGGTTCTCTGGACGCCTCCTTTGGCAGCGCAGGGGTAACGATTACCACGGTCTCGGCGGTTAACTCCGCCAATGCGATGGCCATTCAACCGGATGGCAAAATCGTCCTTGCCGGCACGACCTCCAGCAATCCGCAACTCTTCGGCCTCGCCCGTTTCACTACCAATGGCGCGCTCGACTCTTCCTTTGGCGGTAGCGGCGTCGTGACCACAGCCGTTGCCACCGGCTCCTTGGCCCAGGCAGTCGGGATTCAAACCGACGGAAAAATTGTCGTTGCGGGCTATACCGGTGTCGGCTCGAGTATTGACTTTGCGCTGGCTCGCTACAACGCCAACGGCGCGCTCGATATTTCCTTCGGCTCGTTCGGAAGAGTGACCACCGACTTTGGCAGCGGCAATGCCGGCCTGGGTTATGCGATGGCTCTTCAGCCGGACGGAAGGATCATTGTCGCTGGCGCCGCCATTATTCCTTTCGTGGCCGGGGGGGGCGATTACTTCGCTCTGGCGCGCTACACCACTAATGGTGTGCTCGACGCCTCCTTCGGGACTGGCGGCCAAGTCGTCACCCAAGTCGGCTTCGACACCTCTTACGCCACTTCCCTGGCGCTCCAACCCGACGGCAAAATTATCGCGGCCGGCCTTAGCCTGGTTGGCACCAATGACGAGTATGCTGTCGTGCGCTACAACCCGGACGGCTCGCTCGACGAGGCCTACGGAATCGGCGGTCAAGTTCTGGTGAGTTTCTCCGATGGCGGCAATGATACCGGCAGCGCTGTTGCGCTGGACCAAATCGGACGGGCCGTGGTCGCGGGCAGCGCCAACAACCTCTTCGGCGTGGCGCGACTTTTGGGGGATGTGTCGCCCGAAAACTCTCTCACGGTTTCTCTCACGTCCACGAACACTGTGGTCGTTTCCTGGCCCTATCCCTCCACCGGATGGAATTTGCAACAGAACAACGACTTGACCACCGCCAATTGGGTGACTCCCCCCGAGACAGTCAACAACGACGGTACGAACAACTTCATCATCGTCATTCCGTCGGCTGGCAGCCGGTTTTATCGGCTTGAGCAATAAATCGGCCTATAGGGTTTGCGTTTTCTGCCGATACCAACCCAGGCCCTGGTGGCCGCAAACAATTGCGCTTGAGTCTTTTTGCATGAGGGACGATCTGGACCATTACATCGACGCCGTCGAGCATCTGCCGACGGCGCCCGTCGTTATGGTGAAATTGATCGCGCTTTTCCGGGAGCCCGAATGCGACGTCGATGAAGTCGTCAATTTGCTGAGCGTCGATCCCGCCCTCACCGCCGAGGTGCTGCGGCTTTGCAATTCCGCCCATTTCGGCGCCGATGAAACTGTGGTCGATGTTTTTGACGCCGTCATGCGCCTGGGTTTCTACGAGGTTTACCGGAGGGCGCTCGCCATGTTCAGTCTCAAAACCATGTCGGCGGGAACGGCGGGCGATTCCATCAATGTGGACGAGCTTTGGCGCCATTCGGCGGCCACCGCCGTGTTGTCGGGCATGATTGCAAAACAAACCGGCGACTCCGAAGGGGCTGCTTACACGGCCGGATTATTGCATGACATCGGCAAGCTGGTCCTGGCGTCGGCTGAAGGCCCCAAGTACGGGGCATTGCTCCGCCAATCCGGCGGTTTCGGGCGCGGGCTGGAAGCGGTTGAAAAGGCGGAATTTGGATTTGCACACGGAGCCGTTGGCGCCCGTTTGCTGGCGCGATGGGGTGTGCCCCTGGACATTTCGACCCCAGTCTCGCTCCATCACGATCAGGGCTGGCCGGAACCCTTTGCGCGGATGTCCGCCATAGTCTGCCTCGGAAACATCGCGGCCCACAGACTGGATCAAGGCGCCGGGGAACAGCCGCAGGATTTGCCGGATGCTACGCCGGCGGTCCAAGCCCTTCAAATCCCAATCGACCAGTTGGCGGACCTGGTGCAACGGGCGGAGGAGGAAGTGGCGAAGCTGGAGGGCTTGTTCCCCGTCGCAACGGCAAAGTGACGGCGGTCCGATTTGCGTTTCTCATTTCTGCGATGGCAGAAAACATGCTTCCGCAAGAACATATTTGTGAATAGCCAACAGGAGCCGTTGTGCGGAAAGCGCATCTTATTGGCGGATGACGACCGCGAGGTCCGGGAAGTCGTCCGCAAGCTGCTTGCCGTTGACAAACATATTGTGGTGGAGGCCAACAATGGGGCCGAAGCGTTCAGTTTGTTCAACCAAAATCATTTTGACCTGGTCGTGACGGACGGACGGATGCCGTTCGTCGCCGGCAATGAACTGGCGGTTCGAATCAGGCAGGTCACCCCCGATCAACCCATACTGATGTTGACTGGATACGGCGACCGGCCTGGAAAAAACAACCCCGTCAACGCCGTCCTGCGCAAACCTTTCGACCTGTCCGCGTTCCGCACCGCGATGGCCATGCTGTTTTGACCGCGCGCCTACCGATGCCAGATGTCGCCCTCGCCGTAGCTGAACCAGCGCGTGGTGGTGACCTTTTGCCGGGTGAAGAATTGCACGCCTTCCTTGCCCTGAATATGCAAGTCCCCAAAAAATGATTCGTCCCACCCGACGAACGGAAACCATGCCACCGACGCCGGCACACCAATATTGATCCCCACCATCCCTGCTTTGATCCGATGCTTGAACTCCCGCGCCGCCTTGCCCGATCGCGTGAAGATGGACGCGCCGTTGCCGTAGGGCGAGCGGTTGGCCATTTCGATGGCGGCGTCCAAATCCTCAAATCGCATGACGTTGAGCACCGGGCCGAATACCTCCTCCCGCGCCACCGTCATGCCACACTGCACCTCGTCCAAAATAGTCGCGCCGACAAAGAAGCCATTCGGCTCGTCGGCCACGCGCGCGCCGCGCCCATCGACGGCAACTTTGGCCCCTTCCCGCGCCGCGCTGTCAATCAATTGTTCGACCCGCTCGCGATGCTGGCGGGTGATGACCGGCCCCATCTGCGGCTGCGCTTCGCGGTCAGTCGGCCCGACCTGGATGGCGCGCGCCGCCTCGACAATCGCCGGCAGCACCCGTTGGGAGGCCTCGCCGATGACCAGGGCCGTTGAACCGGCCATGCACCGTTCCCCAGCGCATCCGTAGGCGGCCTCGATAACCCCGCGGGCCGAGTTTTCCACGT
Organism: Verrucomicrobiota bacterium; assembly: GCA_049517295.1. GTDB lineage: Bacteria > Verrucomicrobiota > Verrucomicrobiia > Limisphaerales > Palsa-1400 > JBEKSF01. The sequence goes on along the minus strand of JBEKSF010000082.1, from coordinate 17,631 downwards.
CGGCGTCGGGCATGATGAAAACGTAGTTTTTTGCGCCGCCGTTGGACTGGACCCGTTTGCCGTGGCGCGTGGCCACTTCAAACACGTGCCGCGCCACGGGCGTCGAACCGACAAACGAAACCGCTTTGATCTTCGCATTGGTCAGCAAGGCCTCGACGCAGTCGCGCCCGCCGTGAACCACGTTCATAACGCCCTTGGGCAATCCCGCCTCCTCCAGCAGTTGCACGATCCGGATGGCGGTAAGGGGGACTTTTTCGCTGGGCTTGAGCACGAAGGTATTGCCGCAGGCCAGCGCGACCGGATACATCCACAGCGGGACCATCGCCGGGAAGTTGAACGGCGTGATCCCGGCGCACACTCCCAGCGGCTGGCGCAGCGTCTCGCAATCAATGCCGCGGGCGACGTTTTCCAGGCTCTCGCCCATGAGGAGCGAAGGAATGCCGCACGCGAATTCAACCATCTCAATGCCGCGTTTAACGTCGCCGCGCGACTCGGCCAGAGTTTTGCCGTGCTCGCGGGTGTTGAGGCGGATCAACTCCTCGAAGTTCCGCTCCAGCAGCATCTTGAAACTGAACAGCACACGCGCGCGCTCCACGGGCGGCGTATCCGCCCAGGCGGGGAAGGCGGCCGCGGCGGCCTCGACGGCTTCATCCACGTGCCGCGCCGTGCTTAGGGGCGTCTCCGCGATGACGTTTCCGGTGGACGGATTGAAAACGGGCGTCGTCGCCACGCCGGTCAAGGTGCGCCACACTCCTCCAATGAAAACCGGGCAGTTGTTCATCGGCTCAAGAGCGCGAGAGGGCGTCGGATTGCTGCACAAACGAATCGCCCCGCCATTCGCCGTCGGCGGTGACGACTTTCTTTTGGACCGCTTTTTGCGCGGCCTTGCGCTGGGCCTGTTTCCGCACCAGATCAAAATGCGTCGTGAAATAGGGCAGGCTGCGGCCCTTGAAATCGGCCACCGTGTTGAATTTGTGCTTCTCCATGAACGCCAGCAACTCCTCCCGCATCGGCTTGACGCATTCGTAGCCGTATTTCATCACCCCCGTGCAAACCTGCACCGTGTCCGCTCCGACAAGTATAAATTGCGCCGCGTCGCCCCCGGTTTCGATTCCCCCAATGCCGGAAAGGGTGCGGTCCGGGAACTCCCGGGCCATCATGGTCGCGATTTCCATCACCATCCGCAAGGCGATCGGGCGAATCGCCTTGGAGGAATAACCGCCCGCCGTGCTCAAGCCTTCCACCGTCGGCTCGGGCCGCAGGGTCTCCAGGTTGATGCCCATGACGCACCGGATGGTGTTGATCGCGCTGATGCCCTGGCAGCCCGCGCGCAAGGCGGCGCGGCTGGGGTCTTCGATGTGCGTGATGTTCGGAGTCATCTTGGCCCACACGGGCTTCTTGGCCGCTCCCATCACCCACCCGCACACCTCCGCCAGGATGTCGCAGTCCTCGCCCATGGCCGAGCCCATTTTGCGCTCGGGCAATCCGTGCGGGCAGGAAAAGTTGCATTCAAACCCGTCCACCCCGGCGTCCTGGCAGCGCTCCACGATCTCCACCCAGGCGTCCTTGCGATACTCCTCCATGATGGAGGCGATCAGCACGCCGTCGGGAAAGAGGTCTTTGCACTTCTTGAATTCGTCCAGCCAGATATTGAACGGGCGGTCGCTGATCAGCTCGATGTTCTCCCATCCGACAACCTCCTGGCGGTCTTGGGCCATCAATTTGGCGTAGCGTGGCGTGACATTGACGACTTTGGAGGAATCCAAGCTGATGGTCTTGGCAATGACGGCGCCCCAGCCCTCCTGGAAGGCCTTGGCAATGACGTTGAGGTTGGTCCCTGGCGGGCCGGAGGCAATGACAAAGGGATTGGGCAGTTTAAGTCCGTCAACGGTTGTGGCGAGCGTGGGCATAAGATTGCTTTTCAATTCCTGAACTCTCCGGCAATATATCCAACTGAGTGCCGCCGCGCCAGTTGATTCATGCCGCTGGCGCGAGCGCGGCCCGCTGTAGGTAATATTATGGACCCATTTCTGCAAGCCGCCGTTGACGAAGCCAAAAAAGGCCTCGCCGTTGGCGGCATTCCCATCGGCTCGGTGCTGGTCTGCGATGGCCGGATCATCGGGCGCGGCCACAACCAGCGCGTGCAAAAGGGCAGCGTGATTCATCACGGCGAAATGAATTGCCTGGAAAACGCCGGACGCCAGCGCGCCGCCGTTTACCGGCGTTGCGTCATCTACACCACGCTCTCGCCCTGCCCGATGTGCAGCGGCGCCATTTTGCTTTACGCCATTCCTCACGTGATCGTGGGCGAAAACGTCACCTTCATGGGTGCCGAAGAGCATCTGCGCGCCAATGGCGTGAAGGTCGAAGTGCTGCAAAATCCGGAGTGCATTCAACTGATGCGGGACTTCATCGCCAAAAATCCCCAGTTGTGGAATGAAGACATCGGCGTGTGAGCCCGTCGCATTATGGCAATAGAGAAAGTCCTCAAGCAGCCCGTCGAGCCTGAACTGCAGCGCCGCATCCAGGACCTGATCGTCTATAAAGGCTGCGGCCACAACCAGGACCTGGTGGCCGACATCATTCTCAACGCCCTCAAGCTCCTGACCGACGTCGAAGACCGCGGCGACGTGCGCGTCATCCGCACCGCCGTGCGCGAATTGCGCTACGCCTTCCGCCTCTTTAAACCCTACGCCGACAAACGCAAGGTCACCATCTTCGGCTCCGCCCGCACCAAACTGGAAGAACCCGAATACCGCCAGGCCGCCGAGTTCGGACGCAAAATGGCCGCCGCCGGCTGGATGATCATCACCGGCGCGGGCCCGGGCATCATGCGCGCCGGCCACGAAGGCGCCGGTTTGGAAAACAGCTTCGGCGCCAGCATCCGCCTGCCTTGGGAAGAAGGCACCAACCCCATCATGCAGGGCGACAAAAAGCTGATCACCTTCAAATACTTCTTCACCCGCAAACTCACCTTCGTGCGCCATGCCGACGCCATCGCCCTGTTCCCGGGCGGCTTCGGTACGATGGACGAAGGTTACGAGGCCTTGACCCTGATGCAAACCGGCAAGACCCGGCTGCGTCCGCTGGTCTTGATCAATCCGCCCGGCTCGGCTTATTGGCGGACCTGGGACAAGCACATCCGCGAGCACCTTCTCCGCCATCAGTTGATCAGCCCGCCGGACCTGAACCTTTATTACATGACCGAAAGCGCCGATGACGCTGTCAAACAAATCCAGCGCTTCTATCGCAATTATCATTCCATGCGCTCGGTGGCCGACAAACTGGTCATCCGCCTCCGCCACGCCCCCTCCCCCTCCGCCATCCAGGCCCTGAACGAGGACTTCGAGGACATCATCACCGGCGAAAAAATCCGCGCCATCGAGGCCATGCCCGAGGAACAGGACGAAGCCGCCACGCTGGGCATGCCGCGCATTGCTTTCGGCTTTAATCGCAGGGACTACGGCCGCCTGCGGCATCTGATCAACGTCCTCAACACGCTTTGAGGCAATGCGCCGCAAAATCAAACTCGTCACCATCGATGGCGACGGCTGCCTCTTCGCCTACACCAAGATCGGCAGCGCCTTCCAATCCAGTTGGGACGCCCTGGCCTTCGCCTATGGCCTCAAGGAATCGTGGGATCTGCGCAGCAAAAAATACTACGAAACCGCCGAAAGGAGCGGCCAATGGGCCGAGGAAGACGCCGCCGACCTCCGCGGCCGCGCCGTCCAACAGGCCGCCGCCGTGCTCTATCCCATCCCCTATTCCCCCGGCGCGACGCAATTCCTGCAAGCCAGCAAGGGCAAGCTGGTGCGCGGCCTTCTCTCCGGCTGCATCGACCTCGTCGGCAATCGGGCGGCCGGCGAAACGGGAATGGACTTCTGTTTTTGCAACACCCTGCACATCCGCCGGGGCATTTTCAGCGGCACCATCGACCACGCCGTTCCGACTTGGCATAAGCACCGCCTCCTGCCGCGCATCTGCCGCAAGCACGACGTTGTTCCCGAGGAAATCTGTCACGTTGGCGACCATGAAAACGACATCTCCTGTTTCGAGCGTGTCGGCCTGGCCGTCGCCTTCCGTCCCAAGACACAGGAAGTGGGCAAGACCGCCCGCTACATCATAGACGATTTCCGCGAGTTGGCCCGCATCCTCGAAATCGCCTGAGCGCCCCGCAACCGCGTCCGCCCCGTCCCTGTAGGCCGCGTGCCCCCACGGGGCGTTTGGTTCTGTGATCGGGCGGTCTCTTGGCGCTTGCATCCGCGTAGGAACGGGCCTATTCTGTGTGCCATGGCGACTTTTGCGCAAGTGTTGGATTCGGCTGACCAATTGGGCGTCGAAGAACAAGAATCGCTGGTGGAGGTTTTGCAACGTCGTCTGGCCGAACGCCGCCGCGAAGCCCTGCTCGAAGCGGTGAGATCGGCGCGCGGGGAATTTGGAGAGGGCCGTTGCCGCCCTGCCACGCCCAAACAAATCGTTAAACGCATCCTTGCTTGAAACGCCCGCTGCTTCCCTCCAAAGCATTTGTTCGTTCCGCCCGGCGTTTTGTTCACAGGAATCCTCAATTCGGGCCGGAATTGGAATTGACGCTGGAATTGCTTGCATCAGATGCCTTTCATCCGCAGCTCAAAACTCACAAGTTAAAGGGCAAGCTGGCCGGCTCGTGGGCGTGCAGCGCCGGGTATGACCTACGCATCGTCTTTCAATTTGTCAAACATCGCGGACAAGAAGCCATCCTGCTCGAAGCCGTTGGAACACACGACGAAGTTTATTGAATTATCGGCCGGAACCGATTAACAAGTTTTCAAAATCCGCCGTGAAATCCCGGGCCTTCTGCAGGTCATCCAATCCAAGTGGGCAAACAATAGCTTTGTCCACTCGGCTTCATTCTTTCATACATTTGACCCAAAACTTACGCCGACAAACGCAACGTTGCTCCTAATGGATTCCGCCCGAATGCACCAAGAATGGACGAAACTACCGTTTGACCCACGGTTTGACCCCTACGACAGAAAGACCAAGCGATCCAGCCTCTCGTAAAAAACACCCAAATCGGGAAGCTTCGCCGGGGTCTGCCTTTCAAGCAGGCCAAGGGCTTGACACACGCACCAGCTCATAACTCGTGAATCGGAATCATCCGTCACTTCGTCAAGAGCGCCCGACAACGCTCCCAAAGCTCCGTGCGTGAATTTGCAATAGAGACGATACGATACTTGGTAATGCTGCTCCATTTTAGCAAATTTAGCTGCTTCCCGGAGACTAAGTCGCTTGCGGATTATTCTGCAACTCGGATCGAAAGTCCGAACCCTTTGCTCAAATTTTTCCCAGTTCTGCCCGTGTTGCGCTTGGCTGGCTGGACTGTTGAACATACGACCGTCTTCCTCCCACTCCGAATAGGCCATGCGAACCAGCAATCCAGGCTCGTGTTCGACCGCCGCGCCATCCAAAACGAGTTCAATAGCCGGACGGACGAGCAGTTTGGATGAACTCACCCGAAATGCGCGGCGAAGAATCAAATAGCCGTCGGCGGCAATGTTGACCCCTTTACCAACAAATCCAATGTAATGCGCTTCGGGGTTCTTCGGGGTCATGCCACCGAGGGAATTAACCGCGATGCCAAGGACCTTTTGAAGGTCCGCAAGAAGCTGCAAGATTTCGATTTCTTCGGACGAATGTTCCATGCCCAAACATCGCACACATAGGAGAGATTACCAGATGGTAAATGAAAGTAGGATCGAATTGACCCGCGAAAAATGCCCGCCCTATCCAAGTTGTTTATCTTCGCCTTTTTCACACTTTTCCTTCCAAGAGGCCAAACAAGAGCTTTGTCCACTCGGCTTCATTCTATCATACACTTGACCTAAAACTCATGCCTGATAAACGCAATGTTGCGCCTAATGGATTCCGCCCGAATGCACCAAGAATGGACGAAACTACGGTTTGACCCCTCGACCGATTCGAGCTTATCCCTCAGCCTGAAAGCCTCTCCGTTCCGCTGACTTGCCCATTTGCTCAACCTACGATGCTCGGTCTCGCCGCTTTTGCTCTCCGTGTCTGGGCCTCCACCAACGGGTGACCGCTCGACTTCGGCCTTTCATTGCGAGAGACAAGAGGGCGCGGCCCCGCGTGTCCCCTTGTATTCCCCCATTGCCCTACCCCCCGGCCCCAGGCTAAGGAAACTTCGGTCGCTTTGACACACGCGACAATTGCTTTCGCGTTTTATCGCTGCCATCTATTGGCGGATTTATAAATCGCTTGTTTTTCCGTTGGTTTCTGTTATGGCTGTTCGCATGACAACCAGTGATTACTGTATCGTGGGGGCGACCGTTCTTGGCCCTATTCTCGCGGTTCAGGCTCAAAAATGGGTGGAGGTGCTGCGCGAGCGCCGCAATCGGAAACTCTGGGTTTTTCAAACTTTGATGGCCACACGGGCCACGCGCATTGCGCCGGACCACGTCCAAGCCTTAAATATGATCGACCTGGCTTTTTATGGTGGCCCGCTTGGACGCACAGAGAAAGAGCAAGCGGTTTTGGACGCATGGAAGGTCTATCTCAATCACCTGACGCAGCAATTCGACAACTCGACTGTGAACCGATGGTCTGAAAAAGGATTAGACCTTTTTCTTGAGCTTCTCTACGTCATGTCAAAAGAACTGAATTTCAAATTTGATCGTGTCCAGCTTCAGACGCCCTATTGCCCACGAGCACATGGGGATTTTGAGACGTGGCAGGCAAGCGTTCGCACCAGTTTGACCGAAATGCTCAACGGAAACAGGTCGATAAAGATGGAGGTTGCTTCACTTCCAACGAATCCAGAAGTCGCCAAACTGTATAAAGATGTCCTCTCGGGGGTGGCACCTTTAAAGGTGAAAATCGAAAGGCAAGACGAGGAAAGAAACCCGCCGCCAAAGTGATGTCGGCATTTGTCGGCAATAAGGGCAGTCAACCGCGTGTCGTGTGCGGTTGTCAGTCCTCACTATTAACACTTTTCCCGGCTTATTACAGAGTTGCCCATTGGCGCGATTGATCGTTGCGATGATCTGCCTCTTGCGCTCCGCGCTGACGGCCCCGCGCCGATTCACCAGATTCGCTTAAATATCCCAGGCTTTCATTCCACTTCGGGGGGCGGGGCCGGCTGGCTGGCGAGGTGATGTTCAAGCGCGTCAAATTCGCGGTTCGCTTGCTGGTAGCAGCGCCGCGACTCCGTTCCGGACAATGGTTTCAAATTCTTCTCCAAGTCGATGGGTTTGTCCGTGTCGAGCCAGACCTGCTTCTCGCCATCGGTCAGGACAATGACCTCTCCCTGATGCGCCTCGGCAATCAGTTCGGCCAGTTGCCCCTGGGCTTCGCCAACGGTCAAAGTTTTCACAATCTCTGTGTAACTTTAATCTGTTCCCTTCACGGGTTCAAAATCACCCGGTAGAAACGGTTGGCGCCCGCGGGCGCGGCGGGGTCGGTCACGGTCAATACCGGCAGGGCCGCAGTCAGGTTGGTAAGGAACTGCCAGTTGGTCGTGGAAATGTCGCCATTGTATTGCACGGTATAGTTGCGGTCCAGCAGAGCCGCCCAGCTTAACCGGAAGCCTTGGGCCGAGGACGCCGCGCCGCAGAAATGTGGCGCAACGCCCGCCGAGGGTGCAAAGGCGATGCCGCGATAAATCTGGTTGACACCCGCGGTTGCCAGTGTGGCCGCGATGGATGCCGCGCCTGTGTCGGTCAGCGTGACAATGCGGTTGGTGGAGGATTCCGCCGTGGTGGCGTAGATGACAGGGCGAGGGCCGGTGAAATCCACCGCCAGGCCGCGCGCGCCGACGTTGGTAAGAGCGGTGAACGCGTAGGTGAGGGTCCAGGCATTGCCGCTCAAATCCCACCGCTGGATTCCGCCTTTCGCGCCAAGCGTGTCGTCGGCGATATACGCGGTCGTGAAATTGGAGTTGAAGGCGAACGCAAACGGGCTGCTGTCCGACCCGGTGGGGAGGAAGAGGGACGGAGTCGCGGCGCTCACGGGCGTGCCGGGGATTTTCCAGATGCCGGGAGTGGACTTGCTGGTGCTGAAATACAGGTTCCCGCCCAAGTCCTGGATAATCACACTGTTGGCGACGGTGGATTGAATCGTAGCGGGGACATTGTCGCCGAAATAAAATGTCCCGCTGTTGGCGCCCGCGCCCCAATAATTGCCGAGGCCGTCGGTTGTGGCGGACCGGATGTTGTTGGAGCCGTATTGGTTCGTGGTCAGGCCCAGGATGGCAAACGCGCCGCCGGCATCGACGGCGCCAATGACACGGGGAACCGTTGCCGCGCTTGCGTTTGCCACGGAGGAAGAGCTGTTCGTATAGGCAATATTGTAGCCCGCGAGCATGAGCAGCCGCCCGTCGGGCGAGAGCGTCAGGCCGCCCTCGGAGGTGGCGCTGCCGCTGGTGATCAGCGCGTTGGACGATTCATCGGGAATGGCGATACTGCCGGCCAGCGCCCCGCCGGTGGTGAATTGGTCCACAAAAACGGAGTTTCCGTGGCTGCTGAGGGATTCCGCGCCGTCGCCCACGCGCACGACGGCCAGATTGCCCGGCGTGAATGGAAGGGCGGAGGTGTTTCCCGCGAAGCTGTTCTTGTTGACAACCGCACCCCGGTCATTTTCGAGGATCAGCGCGGAGTTCCCCTGCGCGCTGAGCAAGCCCGCGAACGGCCCCTGGACGAAAATGTTCTGGCCGGCGTGCGGACTGGCGGCGCGGGCGCGGAAGGCGTTGACGCTGGCCGCAAGATAAAGAGATTTGCCGGCGGGAATGACCGTGCCGGGCACCATGAGGAACTCAATGGCGCCGGTGAGGCGCCAGTTGGAAACATCGACGGCGTAGGAGTTGGTGTTGCGCAGTTGAATGTATTGTTCCGCGGGATTCCCGCTGACAGGAGCGTAGTCGGAGGAGGCTATCAGGACGATGGTATTGGTCGGCTGCGAGGCCGGAATGGAGTTGCTGATGCTGACGGTGGTGCTGCCGTTAAGCGTGGCGTAACGGCTTGTGTATAGAAACGTGCGCCGTCCGGCAAGAAAAACGGAGATCAGGCGCTCCGCGTCATTCGGGAAATGGCTGAGGTTGGTGTTCCCCCATGTCGGCCCCCAGCTCGCGTAGTCCAGCGCGGTGTCGGACGGCGAGATGCCCGGCGGGTTAAGTGTGTTTTCGTATTGACGGATGAGTGGTTCGATGACCTGCGACGCCGCCGGCGTCCCGGACGGCATGAGGATCGTGTCCATCAACGTCCGCAGGCGCCGCAGATACATCTGGCTGAAATCGCCCGACGCAAAAAACAGATCGAACAGGCGGTTGGAAGGTTTCGACTGGATGGGCGCGCCGGGATAGAAATTAAGGACGTTCGTTGTAAAAATGACGTCGTTGAAATAGTTTGACCCTGAGAAATCGTCCACCCAGTTCCGCCCCCACGAAAGGTCAACGTCCCACGGGAAAATCGCCCATTCGCCGGTGTTGTCGCTGTCGCGATAGAGATAATAATTTTTGTGGCCGACATCCTGATCGCTGACCAGCGCCATGTCCGCAAAATAGCTTGCTGTCTCGGGGAGGTCGAGGTTGTCGTAGGCGTAGGCAACGCGGGTGGCCAGCGGTATGGACTCATCCAGGTTCGTAATCAGGGCGGTCAAGTCATCCGTGCCCGTGGGGTCCGATTGGCGCGTTTCCTTCACATTCCCCGATGCGGTGCTCATCTCGTTATACATTTTGTAGAGCGCGCCGTTGTCATCGCGCCCGATCCGATCCAAAAACAATTCATCCATATATTCGACCATGTCTTCAAGCCCCCAAAACGGGCCGTTGAGATGGATGCGGATGGGAAAGGAGAAACAGCCCACGCCGCCCGATTGGGCGATCGCGGCGTAGGTGAGGGTGGTGCGGATCCTCGCCTTGTCGCTGTAGTCGGTCATGAAAGTGACTTCCTTCTCTCGCGTGCCGTTCGGCGTGTAAAGAAAGTCGTGGTCTTTGGGAAATACCAGATCGTGGCTTTTCTTCGGCCACCCGATGGAGGTCTCCCCATGCACGTGAATGGAGAGGTTGTCATACAGCTCGTCCAGATAAAAAAGCGAGGCCTGCGTGCCGGTTCGATTATCCGCGTCGGACGGATTTTGAATGAATAAACACGCCACGGGCAATTGCGTTTGAATCGATGGATCGGCGACAACCGTTCCATAATACTGCTCCGATTCGGTCGGGTCCGGGAATATCGGCCAGCGCGAGGCGTTGCCGGCTGTGTCTGAAGCCGTGACATAATAACGAATCAGTTGACCCGCCGACGCCACCCCGGCGGGAATTTTGCCCGTCCAAATCCCGTCGCCGCCGACGGCATCGCCATTGGTGCCCGAATCGTTCATCGGCGCGGTGCTTTCGGCGCCAAACATGATGCGGTAATGCAGCGTGACGTTGGAAATGGCGTTGAATTCGGGTGCCACCGCTGCGGTGACGCTGAGGGAATCGGTGATCTGCGGCACGTTGGGACTGTGGCTGGCGCCGGACATGATCGGGCCCAGATCGTTGGTGCTGGTGCCGTTGGGGCCGCCGGGAGTCGGCACGGAGAAATAGCGATAAGCGGCGAGCCAATTCGTGACGGTTTGGCCCAGCAATTGCGCCTGGAGCAGAAAATCTGTGTTTGTCGCACCGAGGTTCAGTCCCTGAATGGCCAGCACGTTGGTGCCCGCCTGCAAATACGCCTGCGCCGTGCTTAAATCGAATTCCTGCCATTGCACCGCCAGCGGGTCCAGATTCAGTTGTGTGGCGGTGGATTTCCAGCCTGGCGTGGCGGGCGCGTTGGCGGAGGCGATTTGCTGCCCGTTGAGGAACGCGACGAAGCCGGCGTTGTAGCGCACCAGCAGGCTCAACGTATTGAAGGCCGGCGGACCAGCAACGCTGAAGGGGATGCGCACGTACGCGGTGGCGTTGGAACCATACATCAGGGCGCGAACATCGGTGTTGATATAATTGCTATAGTTGCCGTCTTCGACGTTTGTGGAGAGAAATCCGGCGATCTCGTTGGTGGCAAGCGCCCGGTACCAGACCGCTACCTCGTCAATACCGCCCTTGAAATAATTCCCAGTGGGATCAAAGACCCCGTCGCCGCCAATGTTGAAATTGAAAAGCGATGCGCCAAAACTCGCCGCCGATACCGAAGTGCTCCCGACCTTCGCGGCGTCGAAAAAAAGCGAAAGCTGCCCGTTGCCCCCTACGGCTGTGATGTAGTGCCACTGATTGATTGCGTAGGGATAGTTCGCGGACACCGAGCCGGCCGGAGTCCAGATTTGGATGGTGGGATAGGAAGTGAATCCAAATTCCATCGTGTCGTTCTGGCCGAACAAACCCGCGCGGCTGCTTTGCTGCGTCGTCGAAGGATTGATCCAACCGGCGATGGTGAAGGCGGGCAAATCGTTGACCAGTTCGTACGGCCCATTGACGGCCGCGCTGACCCCGTCAAATGCGGGCGCATAGTTGCTCGCTTCCAACGTCGGACAGCTCGGCGGCCGCGGACCGGGTTTGCCCAGTATGATATTCCCCAGGTAACCCGCCGCATCTTCGATGCCGGCGGTCCCGGCATTGGCCGCTTGGACGCCATTGGTTTCGTTCAGCCGCCAGTAAGCGACGGGCTGGGAGGCAAGCACTTTGGCGGCGAACGATACTTCTCCGGGATTATAGATGCCCGTTTCGTATCCGATTCCATTGCCTCCCACCCGCCAGGCCGAATCATCGAAGCCGGTTTGCTGCCATGTTCCATCAACCGAGGAGTTGGTGGGAATGAGGTAATGAATCGTGGCGTTGGTGGCCACCAGCGTGGTGGTGATAAAGCCCATTACAACGCCGTAGGAGACATCTGGAAACTGCTGGGGATAGGACGGCCAGAACTCGGTGGCAATCGAGAGGTCGGGACGCAACAGCGCCAGATACTCGCCTGAAGCGCCCAGTTTGAAATTGGTGTGCAGTTCATGGCCAGGCTCGCGCCGGTCTTTGCCGGAAGCGAAAATCACCATGAAACTGCCGGCCGCGATGTTCGTGGATGGGAAAAGCCATTTGGTTGGATTGCCCGTGCTATCGGTCAGCGCCCAATTGAACAGGTTCACATTGGTGCCCGATGTGTTTTGGATCTCGATCCAATCCGAATAATCCCCATCCTCATCCGTGAGCGTGCGCGTGTTGCTCGCCATGAATTCGGTAATCCGCACCTGGGCGGTGACAGGCAGGGCCAGCAACGCCATCAACAGGACGGTCGAAATTAGGCAAATTCGCTTCATAAAAAACTGCGCCTGTTCACGTCTCTGCGTTTGACTGGCAGCCCGCATGATGGCCACGGGGAGGGCTTGAAGGCAAGTCAAAACAAGTTTGGATTTTACAAGCGGGTCACCTTGATTAAGTTGATCCCATGGCTGCTACTATCAATGCGATCACACCCTCTGAAATCCCGGCTCTGCTGGAATTGATCCGTGAACTGGCCCGATTTGAACGCCTGGAACACGAAATGGAGGCCACGACTGAATCGCTGCATGAGTCGCTCTTTGGCCAACACGCGGCCGCCGGCGCTTTGCTGGCGCATGAAAGTGGCGAGGTCGCCGGTTACGCAATTTACTTCTTCACCTTCTCCAGCTTTCTCGGCCGCCGGGGTCTTTGGCTGGAGGATGTGTATGTCCGCCCGCAATTCCGTCATCGCGGACTGGGGCGCCGGCTCATCGAAGCGGTGGCCCGAATCGGCGCCGAGCGAAACTGCGGGCGATTCGAATGGACCGTCTTGAATTGGAACCAGGCTGCGCTGGACGTTTATCAAAAAATGGGCGCGCGAGTCATGAACGAGTGGGTCTTGCTTCGCCTTAACGCCGAGGGCATGGAGAAGTTGGCTTCCTCAAAAAGCGCCTAAGTCATCTCTTACATCCAACCCCCGCAATCGCCTCACCGGTATTCCTCCCGGAAAATCTTCCACCGTGTCAAGTCCATCTTCTTCTCGCCGCTGTCCAGCCGCTTGATCTCCGCGATCACCTCCTCCACCTTGCCGTAGATTTCGTCCGCCGGCAGCGTGCCGAATATCCAGAACGGACACCAGCGCCTGCCTTCGGAAACGACAAGGAAAATCGGCTTCTTCATCCGGTTGGCCCAAAATACCTCTTCCGCCGTGCCCCACGACGCCGTTTTGGCCGATATTGAGGCGATGATGAAATCCGCCCGGTCCACCAGGCTCAAGTCCTCCACCCGAATCTTGCGCATGATCCGCGCCAGATCCTCAAACCGCCCCTCCTCGCGCAACTTGATCAGCCGCGCGATGTGTTCCTTGTCTTCGCTCAGCGAATCCATGAACGGCTTCTTCAGCGGGTCAAAAAAAATAATCCCCGTCTCCTTCAACTCCGTTTTGACCAGATTGCGCCACGAATGCGGCGCGTTGCTGTTCTCGATGTTCCCCGCCAGGTAACATTTCGTCCGGTTCAGCGCGTGCTGGCTCATGATCCGCCTTTTCTGCCGCCTTACAAAACCAATGTCATGATGGAATGACTCGGACTGGTGGTTTTGGCCGCCTTGCCGTTGATCCACAGATAAAACGGCTGCTCCTCGTTGGAGGCATTCATCACCACCACCGCGATTTGTCCGTCCCGGTTCACGAACGCCGTCGTGTCCAGCCGGTCAACCGTCGCCGAGGCCACGACCCGTTTCGCCCCGGGACGGATGAACTTGGAGAAATGCCCGATGTAATAATAGGCGTTCATGTAATACAACTGCCCCGTCCGCGTGTCGCCATGAATGGGCGCGAAGCAATAATTGCCCACGTGATTCGGCCCTCCGCGCTCGTCCAGCAACACGTTCCAATCCGTCCACCCGACGGCGCCATTGTTGAGGTCATGGATGATGGAGTTGCCGTAAAGCTCCCCAAAACGCCAGTCGTTGATTTGCGCCATGTCAAAGGGGCCGTTGCACCCTTCGCTAAAGAGGGTGTGCGTTCGCGGATAGGCCTCCTGTACCCGCCGCACGTTGTCAAAGTTGTCGCCCACGTACCAGTGGAATGCGACGCCCCAAATGTATTTGGCCGCGCCGGGATCGTCCAGGGCCACTTCGGCCCGCTCGTACATCAGGCTGCGGTTATGGTCCCAGATCATCAGCTTTTTGCCGCCCAATCCGGCCTTGGTCAGGGCGGGGCCGAGGTGGTTTTTGACAAAATCCCGCTCCTCCTGGGCGGTGTAAATGCACGATTCCCACGTCTGCACGGCCATCGGCTCGTTTTGCATCGTCAAGCCCCAGATTGGCACCCCCTCTTTTTCGTAGGCCTGGATGAATTTGACATAATAATTGGCCCACGCCTCCGCGTACTGCGGCAACAGCGTGCCCCCGTGCAACATGTCGTTGTTGCTCTTCATCCACCCTGGCGGACTCCACGGGCTGATGAACAGGCTGAATTCCTTCCCCGCCGCGGCCAGGGCCTCCTTGATGAACGGCAGACGGTATTTCAGGTCATGCGCAACGTCGAAACTGGCCAGTTCCGTGTCGCCATTGGTCACGTAGGTGTAGCTTTCGCTGGAGAAATCGCAACTGTGTATCGACGTGCGGCCCAACGTGTAACCGATGCCGTTCTGTCGATCAAAATAAGCCCGGAGAATCTCCTGCTGTTTGTCCTTGGGCAGCTTGTAGAACGTTTCCGCCGAGGCGTCTGTCAACGCCCCCCCGATGCCAATCATTGTCTGGAACCGCTTGGAGGGATCGACAAACACACACTGTTGCTGTTCAACAGGTTGCGCCAAATCCGTCAGGTTCAAGTCCTCCATTTTGGCCAGCCGTTGTTGGCCGTCTTTGGCGGTCAAATAGACCGCCGCGGTGTTGTGTTGCGCCCAAGCGCTGGAGGTTAGGACAATCGCCGCAAGTGTCAGGGGAACAAGTCTTTTCATTTCAAGCCCAGAGCCTATACCCGATGGCGAATTGCTGTCAATTCCACCGCAATCGTTAAAAAAGGTGATTCGGGCAGCAGACGCCAAGGAGGTGGGGGTGGGGAACCCCGCTGAAGAAACGTACCGCTACCCGAATCAAATCATAGCCTAATCCTAGACGCTTCCACGCAGTTGTCAACCGTTAAAACGCGCTTTAATAACATCCATTTTTGACATTGCCCGCCCCAGGCGTTTAACTGTCGGGGTTGAACGACGCTGCCCCCTATATCTTCGCGCCGGCTGGACGGAAAGACCCCTGCTGGCCGCCCACCGCATGATCGGCGCGATCCTCAACGCCGCCGGCATTATTTTGGGCGGAGTCGGGGCGCTGGCCTTCAGGAAGCCCATTCCGGCTTTGAGCCAGGCGGCGCTCAAAATCGTCCTGGGCGTCTTTGCGCTCTGGTTCGGCCTGCGTCTCACCTGGGTCAGTGTCAATGGCAGTTTCAGGCAGATCGCCAAGGAAATGGGCATTCTCCTCCTGGCACTGGCTCTGGGCAAACTGGCCGGCAAACTGATGCGTCTGCAAAAGCTTTCCAACTCCATCGGCCATTACGCCACGCGGCTCCTGACTGTCTCCGCCGGCCGCCGGCCGGTCAACGACGGTTTCATGGTCGCGACATCTCTCTTTTGCGCCGGGCCGCTGGCCGTGCTGGCCTCGGTGCAGGAAGGCCTGACCGGATTTGCTCCCACCTTCCTGGTCAAGGCCGGCACAGACGGCCTGGCGACTTTCGCCTTTTGCGCCACATTCGGATGGAGTGTGACCCTTTCCGCCATCCCGGTCTTGGCGTTCCAGGGGGCGCTGATCCGCGCCGTGCAGTTGTTGGAACCCGCCTTGCGCGCACAGCCCGCCCCGTTGATCGACGCCATCAACGCGGTGGACGGCCTGCTGATTTTCTGCGTCGCCATGATCATTTTGGAACTGAAAAAAATCGAGGTCGCCAATTATTATCCGAGCTTGGTGCTGGCACCGTTGCTGACATGGTGGCTCTGGTGAGTATTTTATGAGGCAAACCTTCTCCATCGCGCTGCTCCTGGCGGGCGGCGTGGCTTTGGCTGCGCGCGCTCAAACCAATGCCGCCGGTTCGGACGCCCTCTTTTCCCATCCGCTGGCGCGCGCCGAGGCCCTCGCTCTGGCCCTGCGCCAGAACACCGCCATTCTCAAGGGCAACGCCGATTTGCGCGCCTCCTATGGCATCCAAATCCAACTGCGCGCCGTTGCGCTGCCCCAATTGACCGCCGGGGGCGCCTTCAACGCCCAACAACCGCAATTGATCGAAAGCTTTCCCCTCCCGGCGCCCTTCAGTTCTTACATCCAGTTCCCCGACCAGAACTGGTCGGCCGATGTCAAAGTGCAGCAGACCATTTACGCCGGCGGCCGCCTCACCTCCGCCTTCCGCTCCGCTAAATTGACCCGCGAACAAGCCCTCCTCAATTACCAGACCACCCTGGCCGACACCCTCCTGGCCGTGCGCATCGCCTACGATGATGTCCTGGTCGCGGCGCAGCAAATCGCTGTCCACCAGGCCTCCGTCGAACTGCTCACGCGCGAATTGGGCGACACCAAGCGCCGCTTTGACGCCGGCACCGTCCCGCAATTCGACGTGCTCCGCGCTCAAGTCGAACTGGCCAACGAACGTCCGCGCCTGATCCAGGCCAGAAACGATCATCGAATCGCCAAAAACAACCTCCTCAATCTGCTTGCCGTCAATCTCCCCAGAACCATTTGGGACGACATCCCCTTGCAATTGAGCGACACGCTGGAGGCGCGGCCTTATGATATCGATTTGCCCTCCGCCCTGGCGCGCGCCCTGGAAAAACGGCCCGAATTGGCCGCCTTGCGCAAGGCCCAGGCCCTGCGCCGCGAGGACTTGGTCAACGCCAGGTCCCCCTACAAACCGGCCGCCTCCCTTTTTGCCGGCTACCAATGGCAGAGCTTGCCCTACGAAAACAATTTGAGCGCCGACCTCTACGGGTGGGTCGCCGGCGCACAGGTCAATTGGAGTCTTTTCGACGGCCAACTGACCCGCGGCAAAGTCGTCGAAGCCAAGGCCCGTTACGAGCAGGCGGAACTGGACGTCCAGGAAAGCGGGCGCCAGATCGAACTGGATGTCCGCACCGCCCATTCCAATTTCATTGAAGCAGGCGAAGTGCTGGAGTCGCAGAAAACCGTTCTGGAAGAGGCCGAGGAGGCCTTGCGCCTGGCCGAAGCCCGCATGAGAGCCGGCAGCGGCACGCAGTTGGACGTCCTCAGCGCCCAAACCGCCCTGACCCAGGCCCGCACCACCCAGGTGCAGGCCCTCCACGACTACGCCGTCGCCCGCGCCCGCCTCCAGCGCGCCGTCGGCGAGGACATGGTCATTGAGCAAAAGTAACCGCCTTTTTTTTATCTTCCTGCCTCCATGTTTCTGCCTGAACACTTAAGGCATAAACCACTGAGGAACAACACGATTTGCGTGTGCCAACCTCAGCCCCGCTAGGGGCGAAATCGTGCGACTGTGAAGACGACAACGTAGCGGGGTGGAAGTCCCCGTCAGGCCAAGTCAACCGGCCTGTAGCGGAAAGCAACTGCGGTGGCGCGAGCCGGCCGTGGAGAGCAACTGAAAGCGAAATGCCAGTCCGTAACAAACGGGAGCCGAGAGGCCCTGAAAGTGAACTCGATTCGGTTTGGTGTGACAGGCGAGCGTGCGATTT
>JBEKSF010000081.1:0-26607 GCA_049517295.1 Verrucomicrobiota bacterium | reverse complement strand
CTTTGAGAAGAGGCTGCCCTGCCACCTGGAGAGCGTGTTGCGGGCGCTCAAACCGTTTAAGAAACGTCTGGAGAAGATTGCGGTGGAATCGACTTACAATTGGTATTGGCTGGTGGACGGATTGCAGGACCACGGTTATCCGGTGGTTCTGGCCAACCCGGCGGCGATGGAACAGTACAACGGGCTCAAGCATGCCGACGACAAGTCGGACGGCTTTTTTCTGGCGGAGATGGCGCGGCTGGACATTCTGCCCACCGGTTATATATGTGAGAGGGCCGTGCGTGCGGTGCGGGATTTGCTGCGGCGGCGGATGGGCCTGGTGCATAAGCGCACCAGTTTGATCCTGAGTTTGAAGAGCCTGCATATGCGCGTGACGGGCCGGGACTTGGGCACGGGAGCGATCAAGGCGCTGGAGCCCCAGGACGCGGAGAAGTTGTTCGAGCATCCAGCCGACCAATTGATCACGCGGCTGGACTTGCAACTGGTGGAGCAACTGGGCCGGAGCATCCAACAGATCGAAGCGGCCATTCTGGCCACGGTCAAGAAGCTGCCGGATTACCAGGTGTTGCAGAGCATCCCCGGGGTGGGAAAGATTCTGGGGATGACGATTGCGCTGGAGACGGTCGATCCGAAGCGATTCGCCAGTCCGGGAGACTACGCCAGCTACTGCCGGTGCGTGGACAGCCGGCGCTTGTCCAACGGCAAAAAGAAAGGAGAAAACAACAGCAAGTGCGGCAACCAATATCTGGCCTGGGCGTTTGTGGAGGCGGCCCAGTTGGCCCGGCGCCACGACGATCGGTGCCGGAGGTTCCACGACCGCAAGAGCGCGCAAGTCAACAAGATTGTGGCGACCAAGGCGCTGGCCTGCAAGCTGGCCAAGGCGGCCTGGCACATGATGAGAGAGAACACGCCCTACGACGCCGAGCGGATATTTCCCGGCGCCAAAAAACAGATTTAGGGAGAGCGGGCGCAAGCCACCGAAAGGGTTGGCGTCAAGCCCGCAGGACTGATTGGATGCGTCCGCTCTCCCGCTTGAGCAAAGAAAAGAGATGGCTGTCGAGATGACTTTAGAGGCGATTCGACCGTGCCGTGAGTCACCAAGAGGTTGGACTGGTCCGGCCCGCGCGGCCCAGGAACCACTGTTCTTGAATACTAAATGAACACGGCCCGGCACCGAACGTTTTCTGGACTCGGAAAACCGAGTTGGGCGCGAGGGGCAAAAGGGAAGAAAAGACAAAGGCAGCTTTTAGAAAAAGGCCCAAAGAGGCCAGGCTGTCAACAACGCGCTAGAACCTGATGGGTGACTGAACGGATCGCTTCACGGGAAACGGGAAGCGGGACGGAATCACGCGAGCGAAATGAAGGGATCGGATGCGGCCTGTAAAGAAGAGTTTGGCGGCCCAGGAAGAACTCAATAAAGAAAATTGGGGACAAAAGCGTTTTGCCTGTTGACAACTGCCCTAATGGGTGACCCCTAAGCTGACCCCCGGCCAGCCGCCGTGTCAAGTTCATTTACTTGATTCCGAGGACTGACCCCTAAGCCTAATGGGTGACCCCTAAGCTGACCCCTAAGCTGGAAAAATGCCGGTTTCCGACCAATGGAAGCGACTCGCGGCAAATGGATTCCGGGATTTCAAATTGAAGGTTGGAGGTTTGGTGGAGAATCCGATCGAGCTTTCTCTTGAAGCCCTGCGCGAGCTGGGCAAGACAGAATACATTTCCATGCATCATTGTAATGAAACGCTTACTTATCTTGCCAGCAAGACGTGGCTCGTTTGTCCAGTAATTTGTAATTCCATCGAGCTGCAGATAGTCGCTTAAAGTGGTGCAAGATTGCTTGCAGAAGACAGCTCAACTCACGGAATAACCTGTATTCGGTAAAAGCGATTGCTTGGAGTCAGGATGTCCAACTTGCTGGCCATGTTAGTAACGGCGGTCACATCCCCAGACAGGGCATTCCAATTGGAAGGGTTCAGGTCCGGGTTGAATTCAGCGCGATAGGTCGTGTTCGACACCGCCGTCCAAGTAAGGGTGACATTTGAGCCGGAAAGTAGCAGCGGCAACAGGAGCGGCTGTGGAACGACGAGGACGTTGTTGACGCTTAGGATCACCGAGGTGGCGGTGCTGCTCAACTGCATCGTGACAGCATTCGATGGATAGATGAAATTAGCGAATGTGCCGTTACGCGTGCCAGCGATCAATACGATGAACGAGTCATTTGTTGTGGGAATATAATTGTTTGTCAGGTTGACGCTGAGAGTGCCGTCCAGGGTAACGGAACCGGCAACCTGAAGCTGGCCGTAATTGGTTTCGGGTACAGTGCCGCCGATGGCGCAGTTGAGCACGGCGTTTGACGAGGAGGCATATCCGCCGCCATTCGCGTAAAGAACACCGGTCTGAATGTCCACGGTCCCGTAATTCGTAAAACTGACGGTGGCGAACGTCAGAGTGCCGGCGCTGACGGTTTTGCGAAAGGTTCCAGCGTTGTCGAATCGCGGGGACCCACCACCGAATTCAATGGCGGAGGCGTTTTGGGGATTGAACAAGGCGCCGACGCGATTCGTGATCACGCCGCCGTTCATGTTCAGGAAGTTGGCGCCCGGCCAAGTCACAATCCCGGCGTTGTCCAGCGTGCGCGAGGTGATCGAAATAGGCGCGTTGCTGATGGTGAGCGTCACTCCCGGCGGAATAAACGTTCGGCCCGTGCCGCTCATGGCCCCACCCGTCCAACTCATCGCGCTGCTTGCGGTGACGAGATTGCTGCCGCCGAGCGTACCGCTGCTCAAACTGATCACTGAGGGTGAAACCAAACCGGTGCCGTCGAAGTTGACCGTCCCGCCCGAGATGGCCAGGGAGTTGTTGGTGCAGGTATAAGCGCCGTTCAGTTCGGTGCCGCCGGCGCTGAAGATATTGCTGCCGGCTAGATTAATGACGCCGCTGAGGGTTTCGGTGCCGCCGCTGACCAGCAGGCTGCCGCCGCCGATGATGGACGAGCCGCTGCTGGAATTGAAAGTCCCGCCGCCGAAATTAATGGCCGTACCGCCCGGCACGGAGATGCTGCCGGTGTTGTTGCCGCCATCTTGGAGCAAGAGCGTGCCCCCTTGAATTTCCACCGTGTTGAAATTGTTTAAGGCCGCCCCGCCCAACGTCATCGTGCCGCTGCCAGTGATGATAAAAGTCCCGGCGTTGTCGAACCGTGGAGAACCACCGCCGAAACTGATGCTTGCGGGGTTTTGCACCTGGAACAACGCGCCAGGTTCGTTGGTAATCACGCCGCCGTTCATATCGATGGCTCCGGCCCCTGTCCAAGTGGTGACTCCGCCGTTGTCTAAAGTGCGAGAGGTGATGGAGATAGAGTTGCTGATTGTGAGCGTCACTCCCTGTGGAATAAACGTTCGGCCAGTGCCGGTCATAGCTCCGCCCGTCCAACTCATCGCGCTACTTGCGGTTACGAGATTGCTGCCGCCGAGGGTGCCACTGCTCAAACTGATCACGGACGGCGAAACCAAACCGGTGCCGTCGAAGTTGACGCTTCCGCCCGAGATGGTCAGGACGTTGTTGGTGCATACATAATTGCCATTCAGCTCAGTCCCGCCGCTGCTGAAGATATTGCTGCCGGTCACGTTGATTGTGCCGCCCAGTGTCGCCCCCGAGCCACCGCCCACCATCAGCGTGCCGCTGCCAGTGATGGAAAGATTGCTGGACGACGTAAACGTGCCTCCCGCAAGATTCAGCAGCGCGCCTGCAGGCACCGGTATGGTTCCGCCCTGGAAACCACCGTCAGACAAAGTCAATGTACCGCTTGGAAAATCGACTGCTCCATAATTATTAAATGCAACACCGAAAGTCGTTGCCGCGTTGCCCACAATGATCACAGAGCCGACGTTATCAAACCGCGCCGTGCCGCCGCCATAACGGATCGTCGCAGGGGCAGCCAGTTGAAATTGCCCGCCGGGATCGTTTGTAATTACACCAGTTAGCGAAAAATTGCCGCCGCCCCACACGATCGAGCCCTCGTTTTCGAGGATGCGGTCGGTCAGACCCAGGGCCGAGCTATTGACGCTATTGACGATAACCAGCGAAGCGCCGGGCTTCACAACGGTCGTGCCACCCCCGCTCATCGTTCCATTGTTCCAAGTGCCGACTCCGGCGATTGTGACCGTGCCGGTGCCGGCCAACCCCGCGGTAAAGATGCTATTTCCAAGCGTGAAATCCACCACGTCCACATTGCTGTTTTCGGTAACGGTCGTTTGGTTTTGGATGAGGACGCTCTCGCCGTTGCCGGGAATCAGATTCGGCGACCAATTTGACGCCCCATTCCAATCGCCGTTCGCAAGGTTGGTCCATAGCAGCGTAAATGGCAAAAAGTGCGCAAACAATGTCAGATCGTTCGTCATGGTGACCGTGATGGAATTGCTGCGAGTCGTGACGTTGCCAGTCCACGCGTGAAATGAGTTTGTGTTCGTGCTGGTTGCAGTCAGCATCACGGTTTGGCCGTTGGTATAGGTCGGTTGGTCAGGCGAAATCATGACGGTGCCGCCGTCGCTCACGAGGGTAATCCGATACAAAGCCGACGCGGCGTTGGTCGGATTGGTGCCGTCTAGGAATTCCTGCAAGTTGTCAACGCCATCGCCATCGTAATCACCAGTGGCCTGCTGATTGAGATTGCCAAAGTATTGCAACTGCCAGGAATCGGGCATGCCGCAGCCGCGGGAGTCAATGTACAAATTAGCGAGAACGCTGGCGACGGAACCGATAGCGTTCGAAACCGCCACCCAATAAGGCCCTTCATTGCCGCTGCTGGCGTTCGTAATCAACAGCGAGTCGGCAGTCGCGCCGGGAATGGCCGTGCTATTGAAATACCATTGATAGGTTACGCCCAAGGTGTCGGCGACACCGACTGAAAAGGACGCATTATTGCCCGGAATGACGACTTGCATCTGCGGCTGGCCGATGATTTGCGGGAGTTCACTGGTTTCGGATGCCTGCGCCTGAAGGTTTCCGGTCGGATCAAAAAAGAACTGCGAATTTTGGGCGTGGGCGAAACGCGCGGTGACGCAGACCATGGCCGCATAGCCGAGCGCCCCCAAAACTGCAGACCAATTCCGCCTGCCGGGCAGGGCCCGCGGCGCCTGCTTCCGTTTGGCGCCAGCGCGGCTCCTATCTGAGCGCCGTTGAGCGCATGTTCCGAGGCGAGGGTTCATTAGTGGAGATGAGTTAAAGCCCAAGCATGGAAAGATCTTCCAAGTTAAGAGTCTGAAAGATCTCATCGGCTTGCAGTTGTATTCTTAGGAGCGCTTGGGGCCACTCATCCCAGGGCACACCCTGTTGGGCTATTTGCCACGCCGCTGAGACCCATTTTGAAATCCAAAACGCGTTTTCTCCTACTATGGTAACCGTTTCTTCGGGTATCAGCGTTTCGGCGAGCTCTGGAATGAAGGTGGCTCCATAGTTAAGGAAGACCTCCTGGGTTGAAGGAGGAAGGGTGGAAAGCGTGTCAAGGGTTTGCTGCAAAGCCTGGACGCCAGCCTGCAAGGGGCCTTCACAAGCTTGTCCCGCGGCAACAATATCCTGCTCGACCGCCTCCGGACCACCGGCCTCTTCCACCGCCACCACGACCGCCGCGGCAGCCGGCGCGGCAGCGGCCGCGGTATTTCCGGCGGCCGCAAGTCCGGCCATGGCGCAGGTGCAAGGCTGTCTCAAGCAAGTGCATTCCACGGTGTCGTTGCATAACCCACTGGAGTCCCTCCGGCCGATGGGTTCGTTGCGGACATAGGCATACAGGTTCGGACCTTGGCGAAATTCGGCGTTACGCAGTGGATCGCGTGAAAGCCACCGGCCTAGGTTGGGGTCGTAGGCGCGGAAACGCGTCAGGGACAGCGATGGTTCAGAGGTCCAGAACATGCCAGCGAATCCAAAATCTGCGTCCAGGTCACCGCTCACCTTGGTCTGACGGCCAAAGGGATCGTACGCATAGCGGGCCCGCACGTTTCCATTGGTGTCGGTTAATTCCCGGATGGAACCCAAATGGTCCCGGGTATAGTAATAAAAGCCCGCATTTGTGCCGGTTTCCAGCACGACGCCCTGCGGATAAAAGCGTTTGGTGACGTTGGTTCCTGACTCATCCCGTTCCTCGTAAATGTTGTTATTGTACCAGACGAAGCGCCGGAAGCATACCCGGGAACCGTTCTGGAGCCGGCGAATGGATGCCAGATGGCTCAGGCCGTCGTATGCAAACTCAGTCCGCAGGTTGCCCTGATTAATGGCGGTGAGGCGGTTTTGGGCATCCCATTCGTTGGTGCGGGAACTGATTGGCGCATTCGCTGTAATATTGAGTTGGTTCAAGGCGTTGTAAGTGGAAGTCGCCGTCGCGCCCCCGGCAAGTTCAGTCAAACGATTGCCCGCCAGGTCATAGGTGTACCCAAAGGCATTAACGGGCGCGCCGGAATTGGTCACCGCAGCGGAAAGGAGTTGGTTGACCGCGTCGTAGCCAAAGGAAAAAATCGAGGGTGCTTGAGAAGCTGCCTGCTGTGACCATATCGTAATCTGCCCCCTGGAGATGTCATGACTGTAACTGAATTGGGAAATGGGAGTCGCCCCGATCGCATTTGTAATCTGTTGGAACACAAAATCCTGCAGATTGTTACCGTAGCCGATGGTCGTCGTCTGCCCGTTGGGAAAGGTTTCGGAAACTAGCCGGTGCGAACCGCCATCATAGTTATAAGTAAACGCTCCAAGCTCATTGGATATGCCGGCAATCCGGCCGACTGCGTCAAAAGCGCAGGTTGAGACAACTCCGTCCACGGTTTTCCGCACAGGCCGGTCCAGATTGTCGTAAACGTAGCTAGTGGCTTCATTGGGCAAAGGGCCCGTAATGCCCTCCAATTCCCCGGCGCCCAACACGGGTGGGAATGCAATTGGGATGTAAGCATAATTCCTGGTGCCGATGCCATCCGTTGCCGAGGCGATCCGTCTATAATTCGGGTCGTACGTGAGAGTCACGCTGGGCGTCGCGACCAAGGCATTCCCGTAGCCGATGGAACTGAGTGTGTCGTCAACATTGTAGGCGTAAGCGGTGGTTTGCTGCCGTTCATCCGTCATTTGCCGCAGTCGGCTGGTGGTATTCTCATAGACGTAAGTCACCTGTGAGCCGTCGTTGTATTGCTTGGCGATGCGCCTTCCCTGAACGTCCGCAATCCAGGAAGTCGTGCGTCCCATTGGATCCGTGATGCTCTGGAGGGCGCCGCAACGGCACCACTCGAAAAGAGTCGTCCGGCCAAGAGGATCGGTCATTGAGCTTAATTGCCGCAGGTTGTCATAAGCGAAGGAAGTCAGGCGTCCGGCCCGATCCTGGTAAGAGACGCAATCCAAAAGATTATAAGAGTATTGACTGAAGGTGGAATCGGGATGGGTGAGGCGCGTCACACGGTTCAGGTTGTCATAATTGAAAGTCAGGACATAGCCGCTCACGTCAGTTAGGGTCCGGACCCTGCCGAACGTGTCATAGGTCATCGTGGTGACGTCGTTCGTGCCGGGCAAAGGGCCATCCACAGAGAGCAAATAGCCATTGGTGTCGTAATCGCAGGTTGTGGTCTCGTTGAGAGGGTCCGTTACGGTGAGCAACTGCCCCCGCGCATTGTAGGTGAAGGTCGTGGTCCGGCCCGCCGCATCGGTTGCGGTCAGCGGCCGATGCTGAGAGTTGTAGGCTATCGTGGCAAGCAGTTCATTCTGGCCTAGTCGCGTCTGCCGTACCTGAAGCAAATCAACACCATTGGTGTCGTAGATGAAGCTCAGTGTTCGCCCGACTGGGTCAATCGAGTTGGTTACATGACCGAAAGGATTATACGCGGAAGTATAAAGCTGGGTGGTGCCATCGTCCAAAACTCGTCCGATGTGAGCGGGCAAAGTATTCGAGGAAATGTTGTTGGGATTCGATTGCCCCGCATAGTCAAACCAGACGCGGCCCTCAAGCGGCATCTTGGCGGATGCCAAGGTGCCAGAGCTCAGGCCAGTCTCCGAGTGCAGCCATTGGTAGTGCCGCGCCTTGGAATAGTCTCCATAGGCCAGCGCGCTGGCCTTGCGGTCCCAATAATAACTGGACCGGTATCGAAGACCCCCATTGTCAAGGTACACGCCGACTGGCACACTCAATGGTGGATCCGACGCAGGCAAGTTCGTGACAGTCTGGTTGTATTCCACCCGCTCCCGGCTGCTGTCAGGATAAACGATATCGAGGGAACGAAGGTCGCCGTTATTCGCGCTGATATAGGAGGTTGTGCCGTAGGGCGTGGTCAGCGAATTGACCTGGTTGATGTAATCGGTCGTGACGATGCTTCCTTGAATCGTGCTGGAAGTCGGGACCGCCTGATAACCGAACTGCGAGGTGATGCCGATCACGTCTGTATCGCTGGCAAGTCCCCAGGCGTAGGTGGGCGTAACGGAGAAAGGTTGGCCATTAACGTAGAGGGTAGATACAGCTACGACCTGAGGCTGATAATTAAACGTCGCGGCCCGTCCGAACGGATCAGTGACGCTCGTGAGTTTGTAGGGATCGGCGGGGCAGGTGCCTTGATTTGGTCCGGGAGGGCCAATATTCGTGCTGGGCAGTCCGTAGGTCAGGGTCGTGACCTGACCGATGGCGTCCTGTACCGCCACGAGGCAAAGATTCGAATTGTAAGTAAATGTCAGCGCGTTGCCCTGGGGGTCAATTTCCTGCGTCAGAAAGATGTTGCGCGAACTTCCCACCGAGCCGTCCGATTGGCTGAAAACCATCATGGAGCCGTCGCCACTGAGCAATTGATAACTGCTGGGGCCGGTCCGCGTGAGGAGGTTCTGGTCAATTTGTTGGTAGGCGAAGGACTGGGTGTTAGTGTCGAAGCCGGTGTACGTCCGTTGGCCGCCGCCGCTGACGTACAAGTTCACGTCCGCCAGCCCGTTCATTGGATTATCCGTAATGTAAGTAATCCAATCGCTTGTCCATTGGGGGCCTAAGTTTCCGTACGTAAAATTGGCTGGTTGAAAAATATCGCGTAGGTTGTAGCGCAACACAAACCGCGGCGGCGGTCCAACCGGCGGCCGGTAGCCAACCGGGCTGTCGCTCAGGCTCAGATTAACATCCATTAAATGAACCTTGGCTGCCGCCATGCCTTGCGCCGGACAGCTTCCGCCCGTCGCCAGATCATTCTTCGCGATGCGCTGCGGGTCGTTGCCGAAGGCCAGGCCCTTGCCCCAGACGGTGGCGCCCTCCTCTTCATTCACCGCGCGCCATCCCGGAGGCAGAAGCCCAGAGGCGACAAGGAAATAACCGCTGGCTTCGGCTTCAAGGGCTTGCTTCGTGGCCCAGGTTGAATTGCCAAAGGTTGGGTCGTGCAATTCGTATAGATCACCGACTTTGCGAATCACCGCAGCGTAATGTCCCACCTTCCAATGAACCACAGACGGCACGACAAAGTCTCCCGAATTCCGAAAGGCCATCCGGTAATTGAGGCCCATTTTTTTGGACAACTTGGCCACTTGCGGCAATGAGCAACCCTTTTGCGTGGAGGCGGTTTTCAGAACTTCGGCGTCACTGGCGCCGTCCATGTTGAGCGCGATTCGAATGCTGCGTAGCGCCAGCGGGCCGCACCGAAACGCAATTTCGGGCCGGTTCTTCATATTCCACAAGGCCTCGCGCGCATCAACCACTCGCTGATCGGCTGGTCCCCCCACCGGCTGATTGCCAACGGAATTCAGCAACCGCTCCATCTCATCCATGCGGCCCAGCCGCGAATTCATTCTGAGCAATTCGCCAAACGCGCGGTTCACCAGCGCCACAGCCTTGGGGTCTCTGGCATCTTTGGCAAACGACCAGGCATTGCTCCACGCATCGAGCGCCAGGGAATAATGTGCGGTGGTGTAATACTCCAAGCCCAGGTCGGTGAACAACGCGGCGTTCCACGATGACTCTGGATGCTCGTTCAAGAACCCTGTGAGCGCGGAAAAATCGTCTGGGCCGGAGCGTTTCGCATAAGCGAGCAAAGCGGTTGCCAGCGCCGAATTCTCCGCCGCAGTCGGCTCGCCCCCGACCACGACCAGCGGCTCCTGGAAAACATGCGCTCGGAAGATTTCCTCGGTGCTGGGATTCGCGGAAAAGGCCAAAGAGGTCTTTGGCGGCTCGACCGAAGGAACAGTCCGGTTCGCCTTGACCTCCCGCGTGTCCTTTGTGGGATCGGCACCAGCGGCGTTGGTCAGGCCCGCAGCCATCCCAGCCAGGGAAACGAAACACAGAAAAAGAAACCCAGCGAAACCAAACAGCCCGCGCCGAAAGCGCGGCTTGTGGCCTGGGAAAAGAGGACCGCTCCCGGCAAAACCTCTCGAATTTGCCGGCTCCCTGACGCAACGACGCTGGGAGGTCACAGGATAAATTAGTAGCGGCCATTTGAATGATTAGCACAGTCCAAGAACTTGGCAAGAAAAAAATCATTTATTCATTTGCGATTTTCAAAATCGCTGACCGGGCCAATCTCCTGAGATCGCATAATTCTAAGAGCGTGTTTTAAAAATGTGACAAAGCGCCGCGTGGGGGCACGCGGCCTACAGGAAACGACCGGAAATCCAGTCTTTTGTAGGCCCGGTCCCCTGACCGGGCGGTTTTTAAAACAGCCTCTAATGGTTTCAAAGGGCCGTCGCGGAAATCATCGCCCCACCAACCGCAGAAGCTTTGCGACAGTGGACAAAAGCCCAGAAGAACAACGAGAACGCCTCACTTTACTGCACTGATTTGTAAGTCGTTTATATGCAATGGAGCGGGTGAAGGGAATCGAAACTTCGACACAAAATCCGTGAACAAGTGCCAGGGGGTGGAAATAGTTGAGGGCGCGAGACAAATCTTTCATCCCGGCGCCGATAATGCCGGTTCCCGCGCCCGCCCGCCATGAAACATTTTGGCGCAATGAAAAGCCGTCATGACGTTGTCAATCATATAACGTCGGGTCTTTTCGCCAATCCTTGTCCCTGTCATGCGCCATGGTGGTGACTCGCGGGCGGCGGCAGCGCAAACGGAGGGACTCAATCCCGCAATAGCAGCCGCTGGAAGCATGGTTTTTGCCCGCGCATTCCAAACGCAATGTGTAGTCGCCGGGGTCCGGCCAAAAGTCCAGCAGGTGCGTTTCCTCATTGACCACTTTGGCATTGTAGAAGTCCAGCGGGCCAGCGAGCTTGACGCCATTGAGGGTGGCCTGATAGATGCCGAAATCCGGCGCCTTGGTCGAGTTGAGCAGCAGGCGCAGCGGTTCCTTGTTGGTCACGGTGAAATGCATTTCGACCCAGGCGCCTTCCGCGCTTTCCGGTTGGTAGAGCAATTGCGGCTCCTCGTAGAGGTCCAGTTGTTGGGCTTGGGCGTTGCCCCGGCCATGAAACCGGGCGTCCGCGAATTGGGCCGCCGGAACGATGAGCCGTTCCAGGCTGGGCAGCCGGCGGTGGGCGGCGTCGGGCGCGCGGCAATTGAACGTCGGCTCGCCGGTTTGGTACCAAAAAGCGACGCTGGAATAGTCGTCTTCGCGTTCATTCCAACTCATGTGCTTGTAATTGGGGTTTTCGTCAGGGGACATCCAGCCCCAATGTTCGAGGGTCACGCGGATGCCGGTATTGAAGATGATCGGATCGTTGATGTGCCAGCGATAGGCCTCGGCGTGCGCCCCAACGATGCCCCATTGATCAAACCAGGGGCATCCGTAGTAAGGGGTGTTGCAAGGCCTCAATCCCCAGGCCATGAGAAAATAATCCTCCGTCCCCGTGCCCCAGACGGAGGCGATCTTCTCGCCGTCAATATAAATTTTTTCGTCGCCTTCTCCGAACCACTCCGGGCTGCGGGTGCGAACGGCCAGGACCGTGCCGACATAGTGGCCTTTGCCCTTGGTGTCCAGGATGAGGTAATCCTTGCCGTGCTCGACGGGGTATTCCTGGCGGTATTGGGCGTAAAAGTAAGGCGTGTTTTTGGGGAGACTCTTCTTCTTGACCCAATCAATGTTGTAGTAGAGCAGGCTCAGGGGTTTGTCGGCCTGGTTGACAATTTCAATGCGCGCGGATTTCCGAAACGGCATGGGCCAAAAACAGTTGTAGGCCGAGCCGTCCGAAACGACCACCGGCAGGCTGATGACTTCATGGCGCCGGCCGAAGCAACTGGCGAAAAAATCGCCCACCGGCGCCTCGACGCCCGGCCGCTTGTTGCCGTCCCAGAAAATGCGCAGGAGCAACTCCTGATGGTTGGCCGAGCCGTCCTTGGCCCACTCTTGTTTCTCCGGGCCGAGGAAGGTCATCCAGATGTGGTTGATGACGCCCGGCCCTTCCTCGTCCAGCAAAACGTGCGTCTTGCCGGGCGCGACGCGAAAGTTGTCCCAGTTGCTCATTTCGTTGGTGTCGCCGCGAGGGGGGGCCTTGGGAAAGAGCTTTTCTTCGCCCATGCGCCGGACCTCGCCCTCGCGCATGGTGGAGGTGGCGCGCATGGAGCGGCCCTCCATCGGCTTGTCGAGGTCATCCAGCGGGCCGGCGCGCAAAAGCGGAAGGGCCGCGACTTGCAACAGCGCGCCCAGGACGGCCGCCGCGCAACCCCAGGCCGCATTCTTGAAACAACTGCCATGAAAGGTGGATATGCGATTTGATTTCATAAGGGTGTCTTTTGTTTTGTGGTCAGTCATAGCCCTCCGGGCCAGGAAAGGCAAACTTGACTCGCGCGGATTTAAACGGGTGGCTTTCGGCGGCGCGTTACACATTCCTGGACAGCCTGCGCGGCCGGCCTTGCCGTGAAACGGCAATCATGAGCCAGGGGTCACCCATTAGCCTTATTCCAGAGTCTGTTCGGCGAGGATTTTTTCGTAGGCCTCATAAACCGTGGAACGGGCGCCCGCAGCCACCAGGATGAGCGCGGGGCCTCGGGTAGCGGCGCTGACGCGGTAAATCACGCGATAGGCTCGAACTCGCAACCGCATATATCCCTGAAGCGATCCTTCAAGTGTGCGCAGGTCCAGCCCGGCGGTTTTGCCCTCAGCCAGTTTTTTGATCGCTTGACGAATCTCCCGCCGAGCTTCCGGCGCGAGCGACTTTATGAACGCCCCGGCTTGAGGCATCCAGAGCGTTCTATATTTCATCCGGCTTGAACGGCTTGGGCTTTGTTTTTCCCGACTCGTACTGGCGGATTGACTGCATGGCGCTTTCATCCGCCATGATCTCCAGTGTCTCCAGAATCGCCTCCATCCGCTCCCTGGAGACGACAAACGCCACCGTGCGGCCATGCCGGCAAACGGCGACGCTGCCGTTACGTTCAGCGCGTTTGACAACCCGAGGCGCCTGGTCTTGAAGTTCCGTAATACTTACAGTAGAACTCATACTAATTCTCTGTACGACAGCCTCGCTCGATTGTCAACGCCTTCCTGGGAATCGCGGCAATCAAAAGGTCCGCGTCGCGCGATGCTCGCGGCGAGGTGGGAGACTGGCGAAGCATCGTCGTGCCCCCTCTGGCCGCCCGAACCCGCCACGTGCGGCCATCCTTGCCGTGAAACGGCAATCATGGCAGTTTGCCCTGCCTGGACGTTTCATCATGACCGATATTTTGCCAGCCTCTCTGAGAGGGCTGTTGTGGCTTTTTCTGATCGTCATCGGCCCGCTTTCCGCGCCGGGTCAAGAGGGGCGCCTGCCGGCGGCGCCGGTCCGTTTGCGCATTGAAAGGAATTCCGATTCGCCCTGGCCCGCCACAGTCGGGGTGGCGGAGACAGCGCCCTGTCTGGGCAAGCCCGCCGGCTTTGGTGTTTTTACAGGCGACGGAAAGCCGGTGGCTTTCAAGACAATCTGGTTCGCCGCTGGCGAAGCAACGCGTCTTCTCTTCGACACCTCCGGCGGCGCGGAAAGGTATTATCTGTGCTTTGGCGCCAGTCTCCCGGAGGCGCCGGAAGGATGGAATCCGGAAGCGGGTGTGATCGAGCAGACCCGCCCTTGCGGCGAGCAGCCGGCTGACACGGCGGCGCAAGTCGCGCGACTGCTCCAATCCGCCGGGCCGCCGTTTGGGTGCGGCGAAGTGCCGGACATTTTCTCCGGCGTCAACCCTTTCGGGCCTTTCACTTATTACGTCGCTGATTTCACCGGCTGGTTCAGGGTGTTCCGGGGCGGCGTCTATGTTTTTGCGACCGCCTCGGACGATGCCTCCTATTTGCAGGTCGATGGCCGGACAGTGGCGCAGTGGCTGGGCAGGCACGGCGCCGGGGAGGGCCGGCGCGGCGAGCATAGCGGCGCTCTCCAGCTTCAATCCGGCGTGCATCGCATTGATTATGTGCAAATCCAATTCGACGGCGCCTCCGCGGCCGTGGCGGCGTGGAAACCGCCGGGATCGGATCGGTTTGAAGTCATGCCGCCGTCGGCCTTTTTGCCCATCGCGCATTTTCACGCCGCAAACCTGGAATTGGCCCCTTCCCAGCCGGAACAAGTTTATTTTGAGTGGCAGACCGAGGACCACTGCGCGATCGGCGCAAGCATCACCGTCCGGGTTCGTTTTCGCGCCTTGGACGCTCACGCGGCCCGTGCCTTCCACTGGCACTTTGACGACGGCAGCGATGCCGAGGGCGCTTCCGTCCGGCATTTCTTCCCCGAACCCGGCTTGCGGCGCGTGACCGTGGAAGCATGGGACCGGCGGGCCTGCGTGGCAACCAACTCGGCGCTGGTCCGCGTCGCTCCGCACTGGCGTCAAATCGATTGGTGGCGGGACGATGTTTTCGATGAGGCAAAGCGGGATTTTCTGCATCGCGATTTGGCGCGCATGCCGGCGCGGGACCTCGGCGCGATCATTGATCTGGGCGATCGCGCCGATGACCGCGAACTCTTTCTGGGCGCCGGCGAGGCCATGCTCAAACGCCAGGACGAATTCAACACCACGGCATCCGCCCCGACCTTTTACAACCTCGGCCTCGGTTTTGAGCATCAAGGCGACTGGGGCGACGGATTGGCGGAAAAGGCATGGCGCGCGGACCTCAACCCGCATCGCAGCATCGCGGCGTTGGACGATAAAGTGAAACTGCGCCTGGCCGACTTGCTCATTCACTCATCGGGCGACCTGGAAGAAGCGGCGCAACTGCTTGCCGGCATCTCCGGCTTGGGGCTGAGTGCCGACGAGAGGCGGCTCTGGAAACTGGCGCAAATTGACATTCTCCTGGCGCGCGGCCAGACCGACAACGCCCGCGCCAGATACGCCGCCGCCAGCGAGGCGCCCGCGAAAACTAGCGCCCGCTTCGATATCGCCCGCGCCGGCCAATTGGAAAGCGCCAGCCTCTCGGTGGAACGCGGCGACTTCGACGCCGCCCAACGCGCGCTGGACCAATTCACTTTTGCAAATCCATTGGAGCGGATGTCGGTGGACACCGGCTTGGTCCGTTTGAGACTTTGTTTGGGCCGGAAGGAATTTCAGCGCGCCTTCACGACCGCGCGCCTCCTGCTCCCGATGAGTCAAGGCGATCCCCGGCGCTCGGAACTGCTCTATGACCTGGCCGAAGCCGGCTATGCGCTGGGCAGAACCAACCAGGCGCGGCCAGTCGTGCTGGAACTGCTGAAAAACTTTCCCTACAGCGAATCGGCCGCCAAAGCCAAGGACAAATGGGGCAGGCAATGAAATGCTTGTGGTTGCGCGGGCGGCTCATCTTTGGCATTGTTTAATTGATCTGATTATTATGAAAAATCGGCACTGGTGGCTGGCCCTGCTCCTGGGAGGGGGGTTGCTGGCGCGGGCGGATGAAAAGGACTGGTTTGTCCCCCTTGGGCCGCCGCCCGAAGCGGGCAAACGGCGCATCTCCGGCGGCGAATCGTTTCCGCCTCTGCCGCTGCCCGCCACACCCCTGCGCCGCACCGAACGCAAACGCGAGCCGAGTCCGCCGAAGCTCATCGCAAAAATTGTCTGGGGCGAAAACGCCACCTTCACTTACGCCTCCGGCCAGCAAACCCGCGTGGAGGATTGGAACTTGTGCCCCGGCGACGTCCAGCAATTGATGCGGCGCGCCACCGAATCCCTCGGCGTCGCCTATGGCGTGGATAACTTCACACTCAGTTCGTTTGACGGCGACCCCGCGAAAACCCCAATCCTATTCTTTAGTGGCGTGCGCACCATCAAGTTCTCGCCAAACGAACTGCAATTGTTGCGCGCTTACGTCTTGCGCGGCGGGATGATCGTGGCCGACAGCATCGCTGGCTCGCCGTATTTCTACCAGTCGTTTCGCGAAGCGATGGAAAAAACGTTTCCCGAACTGGGCTTCCACGAGGTGCCCCGCGATCATCCCCTTTACCATGTTTTCACCGACGTGGACAAAGTCAAATACCCCAGGAACCTGAAATCCGAGCAACCCGCGCTGGAAGCCATTTATGTCTATTCGCGCATCGGCATCCTCCTCTCCAAATACGGCCTGGGCTGCGGGTGGGACGGCCATGAGGTGCCGCTGCTGCCGCAGGCGGTCTATTACGATGTCAGCTCGGCCGACAAAATCGGTCTCAACCTCATCGCTTACGCCGTCGGCTACGCGCGCCTCGGTCGCGAAGAGTCGAAACCCGAACTCTACGGCGC
The DNA here is from genome assembly GCA_049517295.1 of Verrucomicrobiota bacterium. Lineage (GTDB taxonomy): Bacteria > Verrucomicrobiota > Verrucomicrobiia > Limisphaerales > Palsa-1400 > JBEKSF01. The sequence continues at coordinate 10,037 of JBEKSF010000081.1, read as the reverse complement.
GCTGGATGAAAAGCGGCCGACGGACGAATTTGTCTTTGCCCAACTCAGGCACGAGGGCGGCTGGAATGCCGAGGCGGGCGGCGCCACGCGGCTGCTGGAGCAACTGCGCCAGGACACCGCCCTGCGCGTCAGCCTCAAGCGCGTGCCCGTCCAGCCGGGCAAGGACGATTTGTCCCCGTTCACCTTCCTTTACTTGACGGGTTTGGACGATTTTCATTGGGACGCCGGGGCGGTGGCCGCGCTCCGGCGCTTTCTGGACGGCGGCGGGACGCTGCTTGTCAATAATAGCCTCGGCCTCCAGACCTTCGACCGGTCCGTCCGCCGCGAATTGGGCAAAGTCCTCCCCGACGCCGCGCTGAAGCCGCTTCCGGCGGGTCATCCGGTGTTCACCTCGGTTTTTAACCTCTCGTCGGCCAGTTACACGCCCGCCCTCGCCACCGCCAGACCCGGACTCAAGGAGCCTTATCTGGAAGGCATCTGGCTCCACGGCGATTTGAAGGTGATTTACAGCCCGATTGACCTGGAAGCCGGCTGGGAAGGCCTGGACCACCCGCTGGCCAGGGCATACCAACCGGACTCGGCCATCAAGCTCGGCGTCAACATTATTATGTACGCCATGACTCATTGAACCACATGCCCGCCCTGATTTACAAATTCCAGGACCGCCAATGCAGGGTCCCGCTCAAGGACCGGACCACCATCGGGCGCCTGGAGGACAATGACGTCTGCGTGCCGTCCGGTTCGATCTCGTCCCATCACGCCGTCATCACGCGCAACGGCGAGGGCTTCCAGCTTGAGGATGCCGGCAGCAGCAACGGCATCGTCGTCAACGGCCGGCGCGCCTCCTCGGTGGCGCTCCAGCAGGGCCTGGTGTTTGCGCTGGGGGACGTTGATTTTATATTTGTCAACGACGAGGTGGAAGTTGCGCCCGCGCCGGAGGCCGTTTCGACGCCCGTCGCGGCCGCCCCGGCGCCGGAGGCGGTCATCGCGCGCTTCAAGGACGCGCGGGAAAGGGTCCTGGAAGAAATCGGCAAGACCATCATTGGGCAGCGGGAAGTGTTGAACCAGATACTGGTGGCGATGTTCGCGCGCGGCCATTGCCTGCTCATCGGCGTGCCGGGCCTGGCCAAGACCCTGATGGTCAAAACACTGGGCCAGGCCGTCAACCTCCAGTCCCGCCGCATTCAGTTCACCCCGGACCTCATGCCATCGGACATCACCGGCACGGACATCCTGGAGGAGGATTCGGCCACCGGCAAACGCGCCTTCCGCTTTCACCGCGGCCCGATCTTCGCCAACCTCCTGCTGGCCGACGAAATCAACCGCACCCCGCCCAAAACGCAGGCCGCGCTCCTGGAGGCGATGCAGGAACATCGGGTCACCATTTCCGGCACGACCTACGATTTGCCCGAACCGTTCATGGTGCTGGCCACCCAAAATCCCATCGAACAGGAAGGCACCTATCCCCTGCCCGAAGCCCAACTGGACCGCTTCATGTTTTGCGTCAACCTCGGCTACCCCAGCGCGGCGGAGGAGCAACAGGTTATTCTTGACACCACCCGCGACGTCCCCTCAAGCGCGGCCCAGGTGCTCGACGCCGCGGCGGTGCTCGAACTTCAGCGCCACGTCCGCCAGATGCCCGTCAGCCAGCACGTGGCCCTTTACGCGCTGAGCCTCATCCGCGCCACGCGCCCGAACGCCGGCGGCGCGCCCGATTTCGTCAACCGCTGGGTGCGCTGGGGCGCCGGCACGCGCGCCGGCCAGTACCTGTTGCTGGCCGCCAAGGCGCACGTTCTTCTCCAGGGCCGCTTCAGCGTCTCCTGCGCCGACGTGCGCCAATACGCCCTGCCGGTGTTGCGCCATCGCATTTTCCCCAATTTCACCGCCGCCAGCGAAGGGGTGGACACGGACCAAATCGTCAAAAAAATCCTGGAGGCGGTCAAGGAGCCGGACTACGGGAAATAACTCCCGGCTCACCCGCGGAATATGAACCCGGTTTCCGCCTACAAATTCCTCCCCCCCGAATTGGCCGACCGGCTCCGCGGTTTGACCTTGTCCGTGCGCAAACCGGTCGAGGGCGCCCTGCAGGGCTTGCACCGCTCCCCACATCACGGCGCGTCGGTCGAGTTCGCCGATTACCGCGAATACACGCGCGGGGACCCGCCCAATCTTATTGACTGGCCGGTCTATGCCCGCAGCGACCGCTACGTCATCCGCCGTTATCAGGAGGAGACCAACCTGTGCGCCTACATTCTCCTGGACACCTCCGAAAGCATGGCCTTTCGCGCCGGCGGCGCGCGCTCCAAAATTGATTATGGCTGTTTCCTTGCCGCCGGCTTGATGTACGTCCTTGTCAATCAATCCGACGCCGCCGGTCTGACGCTCTTCAATGAGGAAATCCGCCAATCCCTCCCGCCGGCCCGCTCGCTGGAGGGACTGCGCCCCTTGCTGCTGGCGCTGGAAGGCATCAAGGCCTCCGGCCGCAGCCGGATTGACCGCGCCCTCCATCAGATCGCCGAACAAATCCAGCGCCGCAGCCTGGTGGTCTTGATTTCCGATCTGTTGCAGGACCCGGTCGATCTGGTCAAGGGCTTGCAGCATCTGCGTCACAACAAGCACGAGATCCTCGTGCTTCAGCCGCTGGACCCCGCCGAGATGAGCCTGGATTTCATGGGCCTGGCCGAGTTGCGCGAGCTGGAAACCGGCGCCCGGTTGGTCGTGCAAGCCGACGAACTGCGCGAGGCCTACGCGCAGGAAGTGCAAAAATTCCTGGAGGAAATCCGCCGCGGCTGCCTGGACTCCCTGGCCGAATACCATTTGCTGGACACCCGCCAGCCGGTGGAGGAAGTTCTGCACCGCCAACTCCACCGCGCCAAAGGCGGATGACGTGACGCTTTCCCTGCTCAATCCATTCTTTACCCTCCTCCTCCCGCTGGCGGCGCTGCCGGTCATTTTTCATCTCTTCTTCCGGCTCAAAAAACTGCCGCGCCCATTCCCGACGCTGATGTTTTTCCACCGGCTGGACCCCAGGCTCAACGCGCGCCGCCGCCTGCGGGAATGGCTCATCCTGCTGCTGCGCGCCCTGCTGATCCTGCTGGTCCTCCTGGCGCTGGCGCGGCCGGTTTGGTTTGGCGTCGGCCGCGAAGGCGGCGCCGCCGCCGTCATTGTAATTGACAACTCCGGCTCGATGAGCGGCGCCGCCCAGGGCGGCCGCTCCAAACTCAAGCAGGCGGTGGACGCCGCCCGCGATATTGTCAATAATATGCGCGACCGGGACGCCGCCGGCCTCGTCCTTCTCGTGCCCGACCCGGCCGTGCCGCTGCCGGCCGGCCTGACGTCCGACAAGGACGCCCTCAAAATCGCCCTCGACAACGTCAGCGAAACCGACGCCGGCGGCAGCGTGGCCGCCGCCATGGCCAGCGCGGTGGCGATGCTGGAGCACACCTCGGCGGCGCGCTGCGAGATTCACGTCCTGTCGGATCTGCAGACGGAGAAATGGAGCCAGGTTCCCGTCGATTTGCGCCCGCCGCGTCCGGGCGCGCGGATCGTCGTCCATCGCATCCCCTCGCCCTTTGCCAGCCAGCCCAACGTCTCGCTGGCGGGGGTGCAGATGCCCAGCCGCCCCGTCGTGGCCGGGCGGCGTTTCCCGGTTGAGGCGCAATTGGTGAATCCCGGCCCGGTCGAGGCGCAAGTCCGGCTCAACTGGCTGGACGACTCCGGAAACCGCGGCAGCCAGGAACTCACGGTGGCCCCAGGCGCCAGAAAGTCCGCCACCGTCACAATGGAAGCATCCAATCCGGGGCTGCGCTGGGCTTTGTTCTCGCTCGACGGCGACGACTTTCCCGCCGACAACGACGCCGCGGCGGCGTTCGTCTGCGGCGAGAAACACGGCGTGCTCTTCGCCGGCGAACCTGGCGACTTCGGATATTTGCCGCTGGCGATGTCGCCTTCGGGCCAAGGCCGCTTGTCGGGTCTGGTCGTGTCGTTCAGCGGCGGGGATTCCCTCCCCGCCAGTCTTGCGGGCGGCACCGCCAGCTTTGCCGTGACGACTTGGGACCGCCTGGCGCGCGGGGCTTCGGCGGCGCATCAATTGCTGGCCGCCGGCGGCACGGTTTTGGTGCTCCCTTCGCCGAACGACTCGACTCCAGTTGTTGGGATGCCCGACTGGTTCGCCATTTCCCCGCACAGCTTGCAAAGCGCCTCCAACGGCCTGGCGCTGACGGTGCTCGACAAAGCCAGCGCGATGTTCGACGACCTGCGCGATGACAAGGGCGAAGTGGCCCTGCACAATGTGAAAGTTTTCCGATTTTACCCGCTGCGCATCGCCGCCGACGGCACACCCGTGCTCGGAGTCGAAGATGGAAACGTCGTGCTCGCCTCGCAAAAAGTGGGCGCGGGCCTCCTGTTGGCCAGCGGGTTGGCCTTTGACCCGGCCTGGAGCACGCTGCCACTCAAGCCCGCGTTTGTCGCGCTCGCTCAAGGCATGGTGTTGGCTGACTCCGGCGCATCGGCAAAATCCATTGCGCTGGTCGCGGGCGAACCGCTCCACCTCGCTTCGACCAACGCCGATGCCCTCCAGGTCCAATCCCTGTGCGGCAGCGCGCTGGATTGGAAAGGCAAACCCGCCCAATTCCTGACCTTCCCGCGCGCCGGCGTCTATGCCATGCGCATCGGCCCGCGGACAACCTACGCCGCCGTAAGTTCGTCGGAAAAGGAAGGACGGCAGAAGTTCATCACCAGCGACGACCTGCCTGCCTTGGGCGCCTTGAGTTACACGGTGAAGGATTTGCCCGACGGCCAAAGCCTGCTGCCGGAGCTTCGAAAACAAGAGCGCTCGCTGGATTTGAGCCTGCCGCTGATTCTGCTCGCCTTCGCCTGTCTTGGCTTGGAAGGCTGGCTGGCCAATCCCCCGCCGCTGAAGCCGCGCGCCCCGGCCGCCGCCTCTTCATCCGCTCCGGTGCCGACATGACGATTGTTCTGGCCAACATCCAGTGGCATCCGCGCCTGGCGCCGATTTGGTGCGGCGCGCTCCTGCTTGGGGCCGCCTTGTGGCTGTGGCTGCTTTACCGGCGATTGCTCCGGCGCGCGCCGCCAGGCCGGGCGCGCTGGCTGCTCGCCCCCAAATTATTGACACTGCTCCTGCTCCTGCTCGCGCTCTTCGATCCCGTCTCGGCCATCCGGCGCTTCGACTTGACAAAAAGCAAAGTCCTCGTGTTGACAGACTCCTCGTCCTCGATGGACGTGGCGGACGATTACCGCCGCCCGCGCGCCGACCGCGCCCGGTCCATCATCGAACAATGGAAGCGCTCCAAGCCCGCCGGCCTCTCCTTTGACGAATTGGAGTTCGACACCCGCATTCACAAGCCCGGCCAAATCCCGGCCTCCGGCACGCGCGGCACCGACATGGGCGGCTGCCTGCTCGCGCTGGCGGAGCGCAATGACATCGCCTCCTATCTCGGCGTCGTTCTCCTGACCGACGGCGGCGACGAGGCCATCGACAATCCCGCGCTGCCCAAAATCCCGCTCTCCATCGTCGGCATTGGCGCCGACCCGGCAACCTGGAATGACCTTGCCCTCGCGGACGCGCAGGCCCCCGCGCTGGTGGAAAAGGACACCGATTTCGACATCACCGCCGACATCCAGGCCCGCGCCGGACACGGCGGCGGCTTTGCGCAAAGAATCTCGAATGTCCGCGTCTTGCTGGAACGCGCTGTGGCCGGCGGCTGGCAAAAGGCCAGCGAACAAACAGTGAGCCTCTCGGCTTTGCGGGCGCGGGCGCGGCTGACGGCCAAGAGCAGCGAAACGGGCGTGCTGCGTTATCGCGTCAGCGTCGAACCCGTCAACGGCGAGCTTTCCCCCTTGAACAACTGGCGCGTCGTTACCGTGAATGTTCAGAAGAAGGCGCTGCGCGTTCTCTATTTCTCGCGCCAATTGGGCCAGGGATTCAAAATGCTTCGCAACGAATTGGCGCGCGACCCGGGAATCGCCTTCACCGCCCTCCTCCGCACCACGGGCGACCGCTTCACGCTCCAGGGCGACCGCCTGGCTGGCGACGAAGCGCTGGCGGCCGGTTTTCCGGGCACCAAAGAAGGGTTGAAACCCTATGACGTGGTTGTGATCGATTCTTTTCCGGCGGCCGATTGCTCCCCCGAACAAATGCAGGCCCTCATCCAATTCGTCCAGGAGGGCGGCACGCTGGTTTTTCTCGGCGGCGACGATTCCTTTGGCCGCGGCGGTTACGCGCAAACGCCCCTGGCGGCGTTCTTCCCGTGGCGGCTTTCCGACGCGGAACCGCCACTGGAACAAGGCGCCTTCGCCGTCCATGTCGCGCCGACGGGACTGGGCCATCCCATTTTGGCGACCGTCGAAGATGTGGTCACGCGCGGTTCGGTCACGCTCGACAGCGTGAATCTGCCGGGCGAATTGAAACCCGGCGCGACCGCCCTGCTGACCGTCCGCCTTGGCGCGCGCGAGGTCGCGGTCGTGGCGGTGCAGCCCTACGGCAAGGGCAAGGTGATGGGCATCGCCAGCAACACCCTTTGGAAATGGGCGACCCAGCCCGAACCCTTGCGCTCGGCCTACGGCCTCTTCTGGCGCCAGGCCGTGCGCAATCTCTCCGGTAAAACCGAAGGCGGCCAGAATTTCGCCGTGCGCTGGGACAAGGATTTCTACCGGCCCGGCGAACAGGCCGTCGGCGAAATCCGCCTCACGGGCGCGCCCGGGGGCGCGTTCCGCTTCACGGCGTCTTTGTCAACACAAAATACAAACTACCCCGTCAATGTCGAACCGATGCCGGGGGAAGCGCAGGCCTTTCAAGTCAAACTGCGTTTCCGCGAGCGCGACAACTATAACTTCCGCCTCGTCGCGTACCAGGGTGACCGCCCGCCCGCGACTTACGAGCGCAACTTCCCCGTCGCGCCCCTGGTGCCTGAAGGCACCCGCCTTGAATTGGACGAGGTCTTCCTTAAGCGGCTGGCCGAATCGGCCGGCGGCGCGTACTTTCCGGAATCCGACGCCGGCCAATTTGTGGCGCGCCTGGCCGGCACCAGCCTGCGCAAGGTTTCCGTCCAGGAATCCTCCCTGGCCGAGGCGGGGCCGTGGTTTGCGCTCGCCTTCCTGTTGGTGCTCATGTTGGAGTGGATGCTGCGGCGGAAAATGAATATGTTCTGAAAGGCTCGTTGTGAAACTCTCTTTCATCGCGTCCTGTTTGCTCCTGGTTTTTGGCGCGGGCGCTTCCGCGGACGCGCAAGCGCGCCCGGGCAAAGTGGAATTCTCCGACGGCGCCACGCTGGCTGGGAACATTTCACCGACGCCGGGCGGCGAATTGAAAATCCAGGCCGGCAAGGACATTCGAGTGCTGGCCCTGGACCAGGTGCGCGAAATCCGCCTCACCCCCGAACACGAGGAAATGCAACGCAAATGGCGCTTCCGCGAAGCGGGCCAGACCGCAAAGGAATTCTTCGGCGATCCGTATCCCGTGCGCTCCCTCCAAACCACCGTCACGCTCTCCGATGGCGCGACCCTGTCAGGCCACCTTTACACCACCGTGCTTTACGTCGAGGGCGAGGATGGAACGCGCAAGGTCATCCTGCCAGCCAAACAAACCGGCAACGAAGGAGACTCGTTCAAGTCGCTCGTCTTCCCAGCGAGGATTTCATTTGCCGACGCGACCGCGCCCGGGGAAGCGACAGTGACGCTGCGCGTGAACTGGCCCGGACTCGCCGCCGGAACGCAAATCGCGGCGCTCACGCGCGGGGAGTTGGTGCGATTGGAGGCGACGCGGGGCGGCGCGACGGGCGAGTTCAAAATGCCCTCCCCGTTGGGCCATGAGGTTTTCCTCGCGCTCAAAACCGGCGGCAGAATTGTGGTCGGCTGGCCCGCATCGCCGGACGCCAAAGCGCTGGCCCAGGTGCGCCAGGCAATGGCGAATTCGGAGGATTTCTTTGACCAGCGCCGTGTGTTCGGCGCGGTGCGCGACCCGGCGGGCGCCGATATTTATTCGCTGGTTTTCGCGGTCCGGAAGGGGAAAACAACTCTGGAGGAAACCCGCAGCCAGCCCTGGCGCCTGGAAATCCTCCGCTGGAAGACCGAGGAAGGCAGCGAGCGGTTGATGCTGGCCGGCCAGGGCTACTTATTCCGCGGCATCGGCGCCGCCAGCGAAGCCGTGCCGGCGGTGGAGTTATCCGACAAACTGTGGCGCATTCGCAAGGACGGCGGCGTCTGGTCCGTTGGCGAGTGAGCAAACGCCCTCCCCTTTAACGCATTCACTTGAGCTTCCTCGTCTAATCTCCCGCCGCGGGTTGTGAAATCGGGTCTGTATAACCAAGAGGCCCCTCATTCCGGCTTTCTCCCAAACGGAGAAGAAGAAAATTCCGCCGACCCTCCGCATGCCGGTTGCGCGTCGCAGCGCGAGAATGATTAGTGGCGACGCTTGCCTATTTTGACTTTAGGCGCATCAGCAGGAGCATCACGCCGCCGCAGAAAAAGAAGGCGCCCACAGCGTACATCAACCAGCTTGGTTTGTCCTTGTCGGCCGGTACGAAGGATAGCCCAATCCCTGCCAGAAGAAAGATCACGCCCATCAACACGGGCGGCTTGTCCATCATGACGCGGCCACCCGGTCGGATCTGGACCGACGACACTTCCGACGAGGAAACGGACAGTTGCGCACTCACGGCGGCTCGCATGATTTGCAAAAACATGATGCCAAATAGTGTGAACGCCGTTCCCACGCCCAGGCATATCCACGTGCCGCCGTGAATCCCCGATTCCAGCACGGCCTCCGATGGATCGTCCACCGCGTAATGCACGGTGACTTTTTGTCCAACCGGATAACGTTGGAGTACTCCTTGCGCATATTCCCGGGACGCAGACATTTGCCCGACGGCAATCTCTGAGCCCGCATAATTGGAATTGCCCACCCGGTAGGTGTACGTGACCTCCGGACAATAGGTTCTGCTTCCATGACCGGCCGACTGTTGCCCCATGTCCGCGGACAGGACTACACCCTCCACCACCGGCCAATGTTCCGTGCGGATGCCCTTCCATAACAGTCTAACGCCTAAGCCTGCCACGCCGATGCCGATGAGGAGGAAAAGCCAGCAGATTAGCTGAACGTCCCGCGGCCGCCTATCGGAGCGCTGAGTCATTACCAAGTCAGGTTGACATTTAAACATGTGATTCATTGGACGGGGTGGCGAAGCACAGTTTCCAACGCCGAATCGCTTCCGGCCAGAAAAACGTAAAGCGCCGTGATGACCCGCCGGGCTCGGCTGTAGCGGAGAAACATCGTCGCCTTTTTCATGGTGATGAACAAACATCAGGTCATATCATCATCAACAGTCAAACAAGACGCTAATGCCTCGAATCACGAGGGATCGCATTACTCCCGGGCGTGCTTTGCTTCCGAAACGCATGGTCATCCTCTTCTTCGACGGAAAACTAACATCCTGGTCATTCTACTGTCAACGATGATCAATCGGCTTGAAAGTGCCGTCGGTCACACGAAACGCCTTCCGACCCGCTTCAGAGACGATCCATTTTAGCGTGAGCAGCCGCTATATGCCTTGTCTAAATGAATATGACTCACTGTAAAGCAGCGCACAATAAAGCGGCGGGAATCCTGGCGTTTTTTCTGTGTTTGCGATTTTTTCCAACGGCATACGGCGGGGAGATGGCCAGGGCCGATCTTCTGTCGGAGACAACAATCGAGAGTCGCAGGAACAGCGAAAGCGTTGGAAAAGTTCAGGACTTCATGTTCCTTTCGCCGGCGGCCATGCCAGCCACCTTCCGGCGGATGGCTGACTTGTTCGCGACCCGTGTTATCAAGAGAGGACACGCGGTATATCCGTTGCCGAGAGCCAAAAAGCCTCTTACCGTTGCCTACCAAGCCAAAGGCACAACGGTGACCACGGATGACTTCATGTCTCGAAACAACGTGACTGGCCTGTTGCTCATCAAGGACGGGAAGATCGTTCTGGAAAAGTATGGCTCCGGGAATACGGAAAAGACGAAGTGGCCGTCATGGTCGATTGCCA
>JBEKSF010000080.1:0-26609 GCA_049517295.1 Verrucomicrobiota bacterium | reverse complement strand
TGGTCGATTGCCAAATCCGTGACATCGACGCTTGCGGGTGCCGCTCTCAAGGACGGCTCTATCGCGAGTATTGACGATCCGGTTACCAAGTACTTGCCGCAGTTGAAGGGTTCCGCTTACGAGAAAACCACCATCAAGAACCTGTTGCAGATGTCTTCCGGAATCAAGTTCAATGAAGATTATGCGGATCGCAACTCGGATTTTAACCGCCTGATGGAATGCTATTACAATCGAGCCGGCCCCTCCTGTGTGCTGGGCCTGGCCAAAGCCGTCTCTCGACAGGCGCCACCGGGCACGAAATTTCACTACTCGAGTCTCGATGCCACCGTTATCGGCCTCGTGGTCGCGGCTGCTACTCACAAGACTCTCGCCGACTACCTGTCTGAAAAGATTTGGTCGCCTTTCGGGATGGAGGAGGATGCCACGTGGGTGCTGGATTCAAGCGGCGGACAGGAGTTTGGAGGCGCTCTCATCGCAGCGACACTGAGAGACTATGGACGATTCGGCGAATTCATTCTGAATGGTGGAATAGCGGGAGGAAAGCAAGTCGTCCCGGAAAACTGGGTTGACGACGCCACCCATCCCCGCCTCGATTCCCCTCAGGCAGACTACGGCAATCTCGCGCCCAATTCGACAGGCGGATACGGATATTTTTGGTGGCTTTATCCTCCTCAACAACCTTCGCCCAATGGAGAAGAGGCTTTTATAGCGGAGGGTATTTTCGGACAACATCTCTACATCAATCGCAGGGAAGAATTCGTTGGCGTGTTCTGGGGCGCCTGGCCAAAATCGTGGGACGATGAAAAGGCCCTGGAAACTGAACATTTTCTCGACGCCGCCGTCCGGGCCTCGCGATAGGCGCATCCAGAGGATATGTACGTCCTATAATTCATCCAATTTATGGTTCCCGACATTATCGGTGGTATGCCGCATCCGGAGCTTGGCGTTGTCCGTGCTTTTTTCCATCCGTGTCATCCGGGAAATCCGTGGTTACTCTTCCGGTCCTCACTGGGGTTGTGCAACTTCCCGTCCAAACCCGGTTTGAATTCATTCAAAACGGTCATCGCCGCGCCAAGGATCTGGCCGGTCAATTCCTCATGTTTCATCAAACCGGAGTCAACCACGGATGGCCCGGATGTCACGGATTCTCTCTTTCGCCCCGTGCGAATTGCGCAATTACGGCCCTCGAGAGCCATTTGGGGTCATTAGGGTCCTCGGAATCACGTAAAGTGCTTCGACAGAGCGGTTGGCTGTGGCGTGCAGGGAGTTCAAAGACGCGGTTTTATAGGCGTTCGGCAACGAGCACACTGCCCGGTCATTGGGGGGGGCAGATCAACGCAATCCCAACGCCTGTTGAACGTGGAAACAGACTATGTTCCAAAGCGGCTTCTTGCGCCGGCGGTTGAGCGCTGTCGCGGCAAGAAAATCTTCCTCGGCCTTCAGCATTCACTCACGTGTGCTCGCCTTCACACATCATTTGGCCGCAACGCAGGACGCCGGTGATGAAGCTGTCGCCGCGCGCCAGGCACCGCGCAATTTCTTGGGGCGAACGCACAATGACATCCATCGGAAAGGGAGCAGGGACACGTTCCCGAATCGCCGCCGCCTGCCGCACGCCGCGATGCCCGCGCGCCAACGGCATTACGACAAGGACATCAACATCGGAGTCTTCTGTGGGAGTGCCGTTTGCGTATGAGCCGAAGAGAATAATTTGCTCAGGCCGAAATTCGCGGGCCACAATTTCGCACCATTTCTTTATGTCTTGCCGTTGGATCATTGAATCAATTTGCCATGCGGCAAATATTACAATTTCTAATCCCCGCTCCATTTGTAGTCGTATCCGGCGGGCGGATTGTAGAAAAACGAGTACGCGCGCACCGATTCGTCCCAGAACATTTTGATGTAGCTTGCATGGCCGTCAACGAAGCTGACCACGTCCTGGGCGTTGTTGAACATGGGGATGTCACCAGGAGAAAGTTGCATCGGCGCGTCCGGTTGATGCCATGAATAGGGATAGGAAGCCGGGGCCTCCGCCACCAGCACGGTTTTGGCAGGCTCTTCGATCGAGGCTATTTTCACCCCGGCGATGCCAAGGGCGGGATGTGCGTTGGTGCGGGGAGGGAAGTTCATCCCATTGAACCAATAGCTCGTGTAATTATAACGTTTGCTTTCATGCATCGCCGCGTTGGTTAAGTAAAAATCGCGGCCATCTTTCGTTGTTTCATAGTGAAACGTGTCCGCCGGGCAGGCAAATATCCTGTCTTGCGGCGACGAACCGCCTTTCAAACCGACATAACTCTTTATGAGGTCCTTATAGGCGAATGAAGGCATTTTTGCGGCAGGAGAAATCCCGCCGGAATCATCACAATACATGCGGATGCCATAATTGATTTGTTTCAAATTGTTCAAGCAGGCCGTCCGCTTCGCGTTGGCTTTGGAGGGGCTTAACGCCGTCAACAATAACCCGGCCAGAATCCCGATAATGGCCATGGCCACCAACAGTTCGACCAGCGTGAAGGCCCTCTCAGGTTTGATCCTCTCTTTCATGCTTTCTCCTTTGCTTGAACATGTTATCAGAAACCGCCTTCATATATCCAGCCTTTGTGACGATCAAGCCGGACTCTCAGGTCGTTCTTCTGCACTTGGCCGGTAATACGGCACTTCACAAACCAGGACGATTCCTCCGGCGACCAGACGGCTTCCCCCACGTCCACGGCGGGAAGCAATTTGCGCGGGTCCCCGCCATTTTTTCCCGCGTCGGCGAATTGCTGCTTGGTTTGCTCCACGTCGGATTCCGGAGCCAGCTTTCCCATCGCCGCCCAGTCCCCGTTCTTGGAAGCGTCGAAGTAGGCCTTCACGACCTGGGCGGGAGTCATGCGGGCATAAACATCATTGGCCGCCAGCGCTTCCGGTTCTTTGGCCCAATCCAACTTCTCCATCGGCTGAAGTTTGCCGTCATATATCCCGTTCACAACATAACGGCCCGCCGAATTGGTGTTGGATACCCGCATATTGATCTCCATCGGCGCTAATTTGATTTCGTAGGGCACCAACCAGCCGGGATAGATGTTCGATTGGAATGGCTGGCCAATGCGGATGACTTCCAAACCCCCGGCCAGTTCCTTGACGCGCTCGAGATTCTCGCTCGGGAAAGTTGACGGAAAGAACTTGGCGACTTGATCCCAATTCCTTGTCGTGAACGCTTTAAAGAAAGTCCTCGTGAAGTGTTCCGGCGCCGCGGTTGGCCGGAACTGGTGAATAACAATCGGCGTTGTGCCGACAGCCAAGATGGCTGCCACGCCAGCGACCACCGCTGTCTTTGCTTTTGTCCACGCCATGATTTTCAATGCTCCTTTGACGAGGGTTGAGGTTGAGCCGCCGGCCGCCGCCGCTTTGGCTGCCGCCGCGGCAGCCACCGATTTTGCCAGCGTCGCCGGCGCAGCCTGAACGGCATTCGCGGAAATCAAAGCGCCTATGAGGGTCGTGGTGGACGAGACGCCCCGCTTGGAAAAATAGCGGTGCAGCTTTTCCAGGGCGCGGCGGACTCGTTTTTGCGCCGCGTTTTCGCTGATCCCGCAAACTTCAGACATTTCGGCGAAGCTTTTGTCGCCGAAAAACCGCAGCACGACCGCGCCACGCTCTTTTTCATCCAATTGTCCCATCGCATCCTCCAAAAGCGGCGCGAGTTGCGTCCAGGTTTCGTCGGGTGTGCCGGCGTCAAGCTTGGTTTGCATATAGGCCTCTTGTTCGCGCCGGGCGCGGCGGGCTTCGCTCTTCAGGAAGCTGGCCGCCGTCAACCGCGCGGTTTGATACAGCCAGCCGGGTAGATTTGTCTTATCGGGGATGCGTCCGGCTTTTTGCGCGAGGATGACAAACACGCCCTGCGTGATCTCCTCCGCGGCGGCGGGATTTGCGGTCTTCCGCAATGCGGCGGAATAGACCAGGTTCACGTGACGCGAAACCAGTGCCGCAAAGGCCATGTCGGAATTCTGCTCGGCGTATTGCCGCACCAAATCCATGTCAGTCGCGTCATCCATCCATTTAATTAATGTCCACCAATGGGAAAAAACAGCCAACAAATCCCGATCTAAATCTCAAAGTACTTATGTTCAGCCTCCGGTTTCCAAGGCTTGCGCCACGAAATACCCTTTAACTGCCTCTTCCCATCCCAGGCCAAAAGGTTTACACTAACACCATGAATCGCCTCACGTATGAAGTGATTTGCGAGGTTTTGAAATTGAGAATCCAGCCGCAACGTCAATGCGCGAGACCGAATCCAATCTGAGCGACTTGGTCAAGGCCGCGTCCGCGCGGTTCAAATGGTCCGCCCTCCTGGCCGGTTTGTGCTGGTGGCTGGCCGTTTGCCTGGGTCTTTGGCTGGTTCTGTTCCTCTGCGACAATTTGCTCAGCCTCCCTGCCGGTTTGCGGCTCCCGCTGGCCGCGGGGGGCGCGGTTTTTGCCGCCGTCTATTTCTTCCGCAAAGTTCTGCGCCTGCTCCTGCGCCGACAATCGCCTGAACGCACCGCGCTCCTCCTGGAAGCGCGATACGGCATCCGCGATAATCTGCTCATCAACGCCGTCCAATTTCAACGCCGCCAATTCCGTCCGGAAGAAGTTCCCTTCGCCGCTCAAACCATCGCGGCGTCCGAGCAAATCGCCAGCCGTATCCGCGTGAGCGAACTGTGGGACCGGCCAAAACTGCGCGTCTGGGGCGGCGCGGCCACGGTCGTCCTGCTGCTTTGGGCAGGCTTCATCGTGTTATTCCCGCGGCAATTCACGGTGTCGGCCGCGCGTTACGTTCTGCCGCTGAGCGACGTCCCGCCCGTCGGCGACGTGGCGCTGACGTTGACTCCGGCCGGCGACGTCACAGTGGCCGAGGGCGAAAACCTCGACGTTGCCGTCGATGTGGCGGCATCCCCGGGCGCGGTCCTGTCCAAATCGCCGCTGATGGTTTGGCAGGAGAATTCGGACATTGTCCAGCCCGTCTCATCTGGCGGCCAGAACGCCCTGATGTCGCTCAAACCCGAAACCAAGGCGACCTACCTCCACACCTTCGCTAACATCCAGACGCCTTTCGCTTTCCGCGTCTTTTCCGGCGACGCTTACAGCCGCAGCGTCGCGGTGAAAGTGCTGCCCGCGCCGCGCTTGCATGCCGCCGCCTTCCGCGTCACGCCGCCCGCCTACACGGGCCAAAAGCCGCAGACGCTTTCCGGCCCGCCCGCCCCGCTGCTGGCGCTGGTGGGATCGACGGTCGAAATCTCATTCGGTGTCGAGCCGCCGGTGGAATCGGTCAAGTGGCTCGCCGCCGGAACGACCCTCGCCTTTGAGCCAAAAGGCTCGCGCTGGACGGCGACGCTGCTGGCGAGCAATGCCGGCTCTTACGAAATTGACGCCGCTTTCCAATCCGGCGGCAAACCGCTGCCCATCGCTCGCGGCGACGTCCAACTCATTGCCGACAATCCGCCGGAGGTCGATTTCCTCACCGCGGACCGCAACCGCCTGGTGCAATTTGGCCGGACGCTCCAGCTTGACCTCCAGGCCCGCGACGATTTCGGCGTGGCCGAAATTTCCGTCCTCGCCCGGCCCATGGACAAAGACGACGCCGGCATCGTCGTCAAGCGCTGGACTTACCTCGGTCCCCCCGGCGATCCGGGGCCGTTGCGCGAGACGCTGTCGCTGCAGATCGACCCGCGCCTCTTCGAGTCCGGCGCCTCGTACTACCTGGAAGCGCTCGCCCGCGATTTTCGCCCGGGCGGGGCTCCCGGCCGCTCCCGGCCCATCGTGCTGCGTGTTAAATCGCCGGACGACATGGCGCTGGCGGAGGGCGATCCTCTGACGGCGGCCTTTGCCTCGCTCCAGCGCGCCGCGGCGTCACAGGAAAAGGCCAACCGCCTTACAGCCAATTTGCAAACCTACATGGACGACGTTATCGCCAAACACGGAATGGCGGACCAGTCGCGCGCGCTGGCCGCCCGGCAGAATGAGGCCGCCGCCCAGGGCCGGGACACACTGGCCTTGTTCGGCCGGCAGCCGGAGGGCGCGCCTTACGCCGCGACGCTGGCGCCCTATGTCAACACGAATATGCCCGCCGTGGAGAACGATCTGCGCCAACTCGACTCCCTGCCCAATGGCCAGGTGCTCTTGCGCCTCACCGCCATTGCGCGCCGCCAGGATGCCATCCTGGCCGGTCTGCTCGATCTGCTCGGCCAAATGGCCGACGCCCGATCCGATAAACTCAAGCCGGCGCCCGACGGCAAGGACGCGCCCCAGCCTCCCGCCCTGGCGCTGGAGGACAAGCAGCGCCAATTGCTCGATGAGGTGAAGGATTTCGTCGCCGCCCAGGAGCGGATTTTGGAGCGCAGCCGCACGCTCGCCGACAAAGGACCGATGGATTTGACGCAAGACGAAAAGGACAACCTGGGCGAACTGGCCCGCGAGGAGGAAAAGTGGTCGAAGTTCTTCGAGGAGAAACTGACCGATTTCAGCAAACTGCCCCAGCAGGATTTCGCCGACGCCTCCATGGCCCAGGAAATCAATTCGGTTTTCCAGGAAGTCCAAGCCGCCGCGGACGCCCTCACGCAGACCAAAATCGAACTGGCCGTCCCGCACGAACAATCCGGCCTGGAAAACGCGCACCAAATTGAAAACAACCTCGAACGCTGGCTGCCCGACGCGCCGGATAACATCAAGTGGAGCATGGAAGAGCCGCTCGCCCCGGCTGACATTGCCCTGGCCCAACTGCCCAAGGAACTGGAGGACATCGTCGGCGATTTGCTTGACAAGGAGGAAGCCATGACGCCCGACGTCGAGGACGTGACCAGTTCGTGGATGGATTCCGCGGACAAAGGCGCCGGCTGGGGCGCCGGCGACGGACCCATCTCCGACATGAGCGCCCGCGGTGTTACCGGCAATTTGCTCCCCAACCAAAACGAAGTCGGCGGCCGCTCCGGCGAAGGCCGCACCGGCCGCAGCCACGGCCAAATGGTCTCCGACACCGCCGAAGGAAAAGGAGGGCGCGAAACCCCCACCCGGCTGGACCCCGAGCCTTATGAACAAGGCAGCGTCAAAGATTCCGCCAAAAACGACCAGGGCGGCGCCACCGGCGGCGGAAAACTCTCCGGCTTTGCCGGCGAAGGCCTCCGCGGGCCGGCGCCACCGCCGTCAAACCAAAAAATGCCGCGCCTGGCCGACCGCCAGGCCAGGATTCGCCAGCAAGCCGAGGCCCTGGCGCTCTCACTGCGCCGTTATCATGTCTCCGGCGGCGACCTCGAATCCTCCGTCAACGCCATGAACCGCGTCGAGGACGCCGCCCGGAAAAACGACGGCCTGACCGTGCGCCGGGCCTTCAGCCAGGCCGTCTCCGCCCTCGGCGCCGCAAAGAAAACCGTCGATGATCAGGTCACCGTGCGCCGCGAGCAGGACAAATTGCCGCCCTGGGTCCGCGACCAGATCCGCACCGGCGCGCAGGACGCCGTGCCCAAAGGTTACGAAGATATGGTCGCCGAATACTATCGCGCGCTGGCCGAAGGCAGGATCAAATGAAGCGATTCCAAATCCCCAATCTCTACTTCCTGGTTTCCACCGCTCTGGCCCTTTTATTTCTTCTGCCTTCCTTCGCGCGCTCGGACACCCTGCTCAACAACGGTGACTTTGAAAAAGCCGATCCACGCGACAACGCCAAACCGCTGGGCTGGGACCGCGTGGACGGCCTGGGCGTGCAATGGACCCAGGCGCCCGATGCCGCCCACGGCAAAGCCATCCGCATGGACACCCGCCCGAGCGAGCAAGCGATGCAGGCCCAGTGGATCAAGACCGGATTGACCAATTTGTGGAACATTCCCAAGCCGGAAAGAAACGCCATCGCCGAAACTTACGGCCTGTCCCTTTACTCCGACTCGATGCCCGTCAAACCGGGCCAGGCCTATCGCATCACCTTTGATTTCAAAGGCGCTGACGCCGGCGCCAAGGTTTGGGTCCGCGGCTGGGGAATGTTCCAGGGCGAAAAACGGCGCCGCTGGGAAGTCGCCGTCGTCTGCCACTCCAAGGGCGAGGGCTGGACAACCATCTCGCAGGTGTTTCACCCGACAAAACATCGGCCCGAGGTCACCGAAATGCGCGTCATGCTTTTCGCCTTTTATCCCGCGGGCGTTTACTGGTTCGACAACGTCAGAATCCAACCCGTGGCCGAATGAACCATTCCCTCTTGCCTCTTGTAGTCGCCCGACAACTCATCAACAACACTACCCTGGCCCGTGTTTTCTTGTGTCTCATGCTTCTTTTTCCCGCCGCCTTCCGCCTCGTCGCCGCGGACTATTTCGTGCGCAACGATGGCGACGACGGCGCCAGCGGCGACTCCGCCAATCGCGCCTGGCGGACGATTGAACGCGTCAACCGCGCGCGCCTGCAACCCGGCGATCGCGTCCTCTTCGACGCCGCCAAGTCGTTCGCCGGCAATTTGCTGCTGACGGCGGAGGATGCCGGCACCTCCAACGCGCCGGTGGTGATCGGGTCTTTTGGCCAGGGCCGCGCCACCATCCAAGCCGGACGCGGCACTGGCATCACCGTCCAGAACGCCGGCGGCGTTGTCATCGAGAATCTCCTCGTTGCGGGCGATGGGCCGGCCAACACGGGTTATGGCCTGCGTTGCGACAATACGCTCACCAATGCTCAGCGCCTCCGCAATCTCATCATCCGCAACGTCGAAGCCCGCGGCTTCGGCATCGTTGGCATTCTGATCTCGGGCGCCTATGCCGGCTTTGAGCACGTCCTCATTACAAACTGCGTCATGCGCGACAACCTGCGCGGCGGCATGGAAGTGGCCGGGCGGCTTCCTTGGAATTCTCCCCTTTATGCGCATGCCGATGTCTGCGTCACCCATTGCCAGGCCTTCGACAACACCGGCGACCCCACCTATCTCAAAAACCATTCCGGCAGCGGCATGGTCTTTTATCAAGTGGACGGCGGCCTCATCGAGCATTGCGGTGCCTGGAACAACGGCGCCCTCTGCCGGTCAAAAGGCGGCGGCGTCGGCCTCTGGACCTGCGCCTCGCGTCGCGTCATCATTCAATACTGCGAAAGTTTCGCCAACAAAACCAGCGGCGCCGATGGCGGCGGTTTTGACATCGACGGCGGCAGTGTGGACTGCATGCTGCAATACAACTACAGCCACGATAACGACGGTCCCGGCCTCATGGTCTATACCTACCCCTATGCCTCCTTCACGGATCGCGGAAGCGTCGTCCGCTTCAACATCTCTGAAAACGATTCTCGCAAGAGCCGGCACTACGCCGGCCTTTGGGTCAGCGCCGACAAAAAGGACATGACCGGCGTGGAAATCTACAATAATACCGTGCTCATCGGACCGTGGTGCGACCAGGCCGCGTGGCTTTGCGGGCGCGGCGTCGAAGCGCGCGTGCGCAACAACATCTTCATCGCCAAGGCCCCCGCCCTTCCCCTCCGTGTCGAGCAACCCACCGACCGCATGCGTTTTGAGAATAATCTCTATTGGCGCGAAGGCGCTCCGGTTCAAGTCGCCTGGGGCGCCCAGTCCTACTCCAGCTTGGCGCAATGGCGTGATCGCACCGGCCAGGAATCACTGAATGGAAAGCCCACTGGTTTCTTCGCCAATCCCGCCTTGACCAGCCAACCTCCCGGAGTGCATCCCGGTCAGCTCGTTGGCCTCGATTCACTGCGCGCCTTTCGCCCGCTGCCGAATTCCCCCGCCCTGGCCGGAGGATTGGATTTGCGCGCCGTCTTCGGATTGGACTCAGGCTCTGGCGACTTGCTGGGATTGACGCTGCCCGCTTCGGGCCACCTCCCCCTCGGCGCCATCAGCGCCGCCTCAATCCAGTAGGTAGCGCGACCGTCCCGGTCGCCTGTGGCTGGCGTCTCGCCGGCCACCTTCTTCTCCCCGATTATTGGCCGAATCCAAGATCAACGCCCTCAGGGTACGGTCGTGATCCGCGGGCAATCCCGGCGCCTCACAACCGGAGGAAAATCTTTCGCTGATAAAGGAACCGGGCGACGGTCAGCGTGATGAGAAGGCTCGCGACCGCCACCGCAAGCTCGCCGAAATTGCCGAAATACCGGTTGAGGTCCCCGCCCACAAATCGCCGCGCGATCCCCTCGATATCGACCAGATTGTTCATCATGTAGATCGTGATCGGGTTCATCCCGATCCACACGAACGGCGTCGCCCACCGCCGCCAACCCCAAACATCGACAACAAGGTAAAATCCCGCCAGCAGAAGGCTGCCGTAGCCGCAAGTCACCAACACGAACGACGAAGTCCATATCTTCTTGATGACGGGAAACTGCAGGTTCCACAACCAGCCCAGGCACGCCAGCGCGACACCCGCCCCCGCCAGCAGCGCCACCTTGCGCATCTGGCTTGTTTTGGCGTCGCGCAGCGCCATGCCCGCAAACACGCCCAGCAGACAGTTGGCGATGGCCGACAGCGTGCTCAGCAATCCCTCCGGATCGTGGTCCCCATCCCACTTGCGCAACGGCAGGTATTGGCTGTCAATCCAATTGGCCAGATTGTGCCCCTCGGCGAAGTTCCCCGCCGTGCCGCCCGGCACTGGAACGAAGGTCATCAGCGCCCAGTAACCCACCAGCAGTCCCGCGCACCACGCGATCCGGCCCCGTTGCCCGAAATAAACGAAAATCAAACCCGCGAACATGTACGCCAGCGCAATCCGTTGCAGCACACCCAGCAGTCGGATTCCGGTGAAGGGCGTGCCAAAGCCCCCGTAGTAGAAAATACCCAGCAAGTAAAGCGGCACCGCCCGCCGCAGTATCCGCGCCACTGCGCTCGCGCGGCCCTCCGTCGCCAGCCGCGGGCCGAGCGAAAAAACCAGCGACACCCCGGCGATGAACACGAACAGCGGAAAAATCAGGTCCTCGAAGTGCAATCCCGCCCAATTGGCGTGGTCCAACTGGACGGCCAGCCCGTGGATCGCGCCCTTGTCGCTGACCTTGCGCAAGCCCTCCACCAGCGCATCGGCGCCGACAATCCAGAACATGTCAAACCCGCGCAGCGCATCCAGTGAAACCAGCCTCTCGCTCCGAGACGCCGGTTGGCCGCCCGGTTTTGCCCCGCTCTCGGGCTGTTCCGCGTCGATTCCGGTGGTATTCATGGAGTGCCGCTTCTACTCATATTGTCTCTCATAAGTCACCATGACCAGGGAGTCAAAATCAAACCAACAGCCCTTCCTCGCTTTGAGGTAGCGCGACCGTCTCGGTCGCCTGTGGCTGGCGTCTCGCCAGCCACCTTCTTGTCCCCGATTATTGGCCGAATCCAAGATCAACGCCCTCATGAATGGCCAGCCCTATCTGCTCCCGGTCGCCATGACGTCCATTGTACCAAAGCAGCCAGCGCTGCCCGTCCAGGATGGCGTAGGGCTTGTAGCAAGCGTCATGGTCCCATTGGTTCACGCCCGGTCGAACAATGGGATTCGCCGGCAGCCGCTGCCAGCCGGAAATCCCGTCCCGCGACCGCGCCACGCCAATCTGCGCGTGGTCGATGTCGCGAAATCCAATATAGAACATCAGATACCAATCGCCTTGCCGCACCACCTGGCAGCCGGTCACACGCTCCTGTTCCCAGCCAATCTTGCCGTCACCCTGGAATATCGGGTTCTTATCCAGACGACTCCACGTCAATCCGTCCGGGCTGGTGGCGTAGCCGATTGCGTTGGGTTCCAACTGCTCGCCGCCGGAATACCACATCCGGTACAACTTGCCTTGCTCGTCCCACAAAACATCCGGGCACATCAGGGCGGCCTTTTCCCAAGGCAGTTCTGGCGACAATACAGGCCGGGCGCTGGCCCGCCTCCACATCATCCCGTCCCGACTGGTCGCGTAACCGATGCATGACCGGCCTCCGCCATCGCCCGCGTTCCGCCACACCTGACCCGTGTACCACATCTCGTAGCCGTCCCCGCGCTTGACAACCGACGGACGATTGACGTCATCCTCCCACCCGCTGGACGCGGGAGGCAGCACGATTACCGGCTGGCTCCAATGCACCCCGTCCCGGCTCTCAACCAAGGCGATGCTCTTCTTCGGCCGCCACGAAAACCACATGCGGAACAGGTCCCCCTCCTTAATCACCGAAATGTCGAAGCACGTCCCGAGATCGCCCCCGAGCACCGGGTTATTTGTGTACTTGACCCATCCTCCGGCCGTCTCCGGCGCGGGCGCTTGGGGCGGCGGTTCGGCCGCCGGCGCAACCGCGGGAAGCCAGCCGCCGAGCGACATCAGCAAAGCTGTTAATATGGGTTTCATTGGATGGGTTTCAGTTCGCTCACGGTTTTGGCAGCAACCCCGTTATGCGACTAAGCGCGCCGGTTTTGGCGATCTCCTTCCCATCGGCCAGAATCCGCAGTCCCTTGCCGCCTCCGTAATGCTGGCCGGTTTTGTCATACACGATGGTGAGGTTGTGTCCGTGGTAGCGGACATTGTCGAGGCAAAAATAATCCCACCGTCCTTCCGGCGCCAGCGGTTTGACTTCCACCGTGTCGTCTGGCCGGGGCCGCAGCCCCACCAACCCCGTGATGATCAGGTCGCAGAAGGTCGAATGGTTGTAATCCTTGCCCCGCTCACGAATGCCATTGCCCTGCCTTTTCATGATCGTGCGCGCCATCCAGTCACCGGTCAACGGATTCAGGTCTTCGTCAATCCACGGCACGATCTGGCCATCGTCCCGCTTCAAATGCTGCGACCTGGCGTAAATCTCAAGCAGGTCCAAATAATCCTCTCTGGTGACTGCGTTCTGGCGATAATTGTCCAGCAGGTTCGCCATCGCCGTCAGCATGATCGAGGTCGAGAACGGCCAACTCGGTCCGTTCCACTGGCACTCGTGCCCCTCGTAGGACAGCTTAAACTGCGGGCTTCGCCGTTCGGCTGTCGTCGGCCCAAAGGGCGCGTGGAAGCCGTTTGTGTCCATGATCTGTCTCCAGGCCTCCTCAAAGCCCGGATCAAGCATGTTGACATACCACGGCGTGTACCCAATCAACTCGCGTCCGCTCGCCAGCTTGGCGCCGGGCCGGATGGAAAGGACCTTGAAAAACCGCGCATCCTTGTCCCAAAGCCGCTCTTGAACCAGTTGCTTGATCTTCGCCGCCTTGGCCCGGAACTCATCGGCCAACCCTCTCTCTTTGGCCAGGTCCGCGATATGTGCGATGGCCCGCGCCTCGGCGAACATGTAGCTGTTGATCGTCGGACGATAGGCCGGTTTGTAATTGAGATCGCCGATCGGCATTTCCATCCCGTCACGATCGTCGATCTGCCAGAACAAACCCTCGCTGCCCAAATGTGACTTCTCCCATTCATGGTAATTGGCCAAAAGGTCGGGCAATAGTTCCTTGACCTCTCCCCAATCGCCGCTCACCAGGCACCGATTCCACAACGCGTCGGCTATCCAGAAACTATAGCTGCGGACGCTCCCGCCTTTGCGCAGCCAGAACACCGCGTAATCGTCAAGGTATCGGCCCTCGCGCAGCCAGCGCCCCTCGTAAAAGTGAAGCGCCGCCGCGCAACTGATCGAATTGTCCTTTCCCGCCCACGGCACGTCCGGGAAAAACTCCGTCACGATGTACCCGTCCGGCGTCTCCTTGATGTGCTTGCGGTAAGTCCACCACCGAAAGTAATAAACCTCCTCCAACGTCTTGTCCGGACACTCGAACAGCGGCATGTTGTCCCGCAGAAATGCCCACGCATTGCTGTTCCGAATGGCGCCCGCGTAAAGCTCCTCGTCTCCCTCATTGAACCTGTCAATATAACCCTTGAAACTGCCCGGATGCAGGATGACCGCCCCGTCCCCCCGCGCGATCACCACGCTCAACAAGATGCTCAATGCCGTGAAAACAGATCTCATCGTCACACCCGTCGTTTGTTCCAGCCACTTCCCGCACTATTAACCGTTCCGTCATCCAATTCAACGCCATTGTCGTCTCCTTCCGAAAACGCACTATGCTGGCCCAAACAGCGCGCCGGTTGAGGCGCAATTATACTTGGTGGAATTACACCTTCACAATTTGAGCGACCAATCCGACCGCCGCTTCTTCAATTCGGTGCCCACCACCCTCTCGTTGCCCTCCAAGACCGTGGACCGGCTGCGCCGCATTTCTGCCGGCGACCTCCAAAAAAACGAGGTCTTCCAACAACTGCTCCGTGATCTCAACGGACCCGAAGAACCCGCGACAAAGCCCCGGCGGCCATCCGCTCCCAAATGAAGCATCATTACGATGCGTCAACACGAGAGGTGAACATTTATTATCCTGTTCATCCTCAATCCGTTCCCCAAACCATCTCCCAAACTTTGTCCCATCTGGGTCAAAGTTTCGTCACACCCAAATCCCATCAAAAGTGAGACGCCTCCCCGCGCCGCTCTGTGACCAATTCGTTGCTTGCGCCGTCCGCCCGCGGGCATAGACTCCCGCCAACATGGCCTTGCTTGACGTCAAATCTCTGTCCAAGTCTTTCGGCGCCATTCGCGCCGTGGAATCCGTCGGCTTTGCCGTGCGCGAGGGCGAAATCTACGGCTTGCTTGGCCCCAATGGCGCCGGCAAAACCACCACCATCTCCATGATCTCCGGCCTCCTCAAACCCGACGCCGGGGAAGTCGTTGTGGCCGGCTCGCCTTTCTGGTCCAACCCCCAGCGCGCCAAGAGCATCATGGGCGTCGTCCCCCAGGAACTGGCCATCTATGAGGAACTGTCGGGCCGCGAGAATCTCGAATTCTGGGGGCGTGTCTCCGGCTTGACTTCCGCCCAGGCCCGCCAGCGCGCCGTCGTATTGCTCGAAGCCCTCGCGCTGACCGACCGCGCCCGCGACGAGGTCAAAACCTATTCCGGCGGCATGAAACGCCGCATCAACCTCGGCTGCGCCCTGCTCCACGAACCCAAACTCCTCCTGCTGGACGAACCGACGGTTGGCATCGACCCGCAGGCGCGCCTGAACATCCTCGAATTCATCGGCAAGCTGCGCGCTCGCGGCACCGCCATCCTTTACACCACTCATTACCTGGAAGAGGCGGAAACGCTCTGCCAGCGCATCGGCATCATCGATCATGGCCGCTTGCTGGCCGAAGGCACCTTGGGCGAACTCCAGGAACGCCTGGGCGGCGACCGCGTGTTCCTCCTGGAAGCCGATTTCAAGGGCGTCGCGCCCGAAACCTGGGATGGTTTTGCCCAACACTTCCGTGTCATTCAAAAATCCGAACGCCAACTGGTCGTCGCCGCCATCGGAAACCGCGACCCCGCCGACTGTCTCAAAGAACTCCTCGGCCTGCCGGTCCGCGTCGAGAATGTCACCCTCAAACGGCCCAGCTTGAATGACGTGTTCTTGCAATTGACAGGCCGCGACCTCCGGGAGTAGCCATGCTGCGCGCCCTTTTGGCAAAGGACCTCCGCCGTGTCTGGCACAATCCACTGCCCTGGCTCATTCTGGTCGCCATGCCGCTGCTCGTCACCGGCGTCATTGCCCTGACCTTTGGCGGCAATTCCAGCGATTCCGCCCTGGGCCGCATCCGCTTCGCCGTCGTCGATGAGGACGATTCGGCGCTGTCCCGGTTTCTTCGCGGCGGGATGAACCAGGGCGAGGGCGGAAAGCATCTCGACCCCGTGTTTCTGGCGCGGGCGGAGGCGATGCGCCAGGTCAATAAAAATGAAATCAGCGCCGTCCTCATCATTCCGGCCCATTTCACCCGCGATTACCTGGAAGGCGCCCGGACCGTCACGCTGGAGTTGATCAAGAACCCCGCGGAATCCGTTCATCCCGCCGTCCTGGATGAAATGCTCGGCGTGGTCGTCACCGCCTTGAACGCTCTCTCGCGCAATTTCCAGTCCGAATTCCCGCAGTGGCGCGCCGCTGTTGACGGCGAAGGCGACTACCATCAAATCGCCGCTCTCATCGAGCGCGCCGGCCGCAAGTTTGATGCTGTCAAGACTTATGTCCACCCGCCCCTCGTCGTTTACGAAAAAGAGGCCGGCGCCACCGGCGCCAAAAGCGCCGCCGCCCCGGCCGGCAAGTCCAGCGACTCCAACGGTTCCGCCATCTTCAGCGTCATCCTGGCTGGGATGTCCGCCATGTTCCTGCTCTTTCTGGCCGGCAACGCCATGAACGATCTCTACCGCGAATTGCGCTTCCGCACCTTTGAACGCTATCAAACCTTGCGCCAGAGCCTGCTTCCTTTCGTCGCCGGCAAGGTCCTCTTCGCCCTCGTCCTGCTGCTCCTCTGCGCGGCGGTGATGCTCGGCGGGGGCGGATTGGCTTTCGGTCTGGCTTGGCGTCGGCCGCTGCCATTGCTCTGTCTGGTCGTCGCCTACTGCTGTTTCGCCGCGGGCCTGATGGCGCTGCTGGTCGCACTGATGCCGGACGAGCGCCGCGCCACCGTGCTCAATAATATCGCCGGCATGGCGCTGGGCATGTTCGGAGGTTGCATGGTCCCTCGCGGCGGCTTGCCTCATTTCCTGGGCGCGCATATCACGCCGCTCATGCCCCCCTATTGGTTCGCCGACACCGTCGCTCAACTCCAGTTCGGCGCCGGCCATGTTTCGTGGCTTTCCGTCTTCCTCAAACTCGTCTTCCTTGGCGCGCTGCTCATCGCCGTATCCGTCGCGATGTTTCACCGCCGATTCCAAAGCGGAGCCCGGCCATGAAAAACGTCTTCGGCATTGGCCACAACGACTTGCGCCTGTTTCTGAAAAGAAAAAGCGCCTACGTCTGGCTTTTTGTCATGCCTCTGGCCTTCGTTTATTTCATGGGCTTTGCCAACCACGGCCCGGAGGACCCCGGCAACCGCCGTCCCGCCGTTTTGATTGACAACGCCGACACCAATTTCCTGGGCCGCGTGTTTCTCGATGAACTGGGCGCCCAGAACATGAATCTGGTCCAGAATGACAAGGACCAGTCCGCCGCCCGCGCCATCCGCATTCCGCCCGATCTGACCGCCCGTGTGCTCGAGCACAAGCAGGCCAAACTGCAATTCGTCCGCCACGAAAGCTCCGATGAAAGCGACGCGGCCATCGTCGAATTGCGGCTCGTGCGGGCCTTGATCGCGATGAACGGCCACATCCTCCAGGCCGCCACCAGCGCCAACCCGCCATCGCCGCTGACCGAAAGCCGGTTGCGCGCCGTCATCGCCTTGCCGGACCCCGTTCTTCTTGACTCCCGCTTCGCCGGCCGCAAACCGGTGCCTTCCGGGTTCAACTTTTCGCTCCCGAGCGTCCTGGTGATGTACCTGATGATGAATCTGCTCATGTTCGGCGGGGCCACGATGGCCGCCGAGCGGCGCAACGGCGTGATCAAACGATTGATCAGTTGCCCGATCTCCCGCGGCGAACTGGTCCTGGGAAAAATCTACGGCCTGATGCTCCTGGGCGCGGTGCAAATCATCGTCTTCCTGTCCTTCGGCAGATTCGTCCTCCACGTCAATCTGGGCGCCAACCTGCCGGCGGTCGCTTTGACGCTGTTGATCTTCTCCTGGGCCGCCGGTTCGTTCGGCGTGCTGGTCGGCTCGCTCACTTCCGCCGAAGAACGAGTGGGCGGGATTTGCATTTTTGCCGCGATGTTGATGGCCGCGCTGGGAGGTTGCTGGTGGCCCTTGGAAGTGGCCCCGCCCTCCCAAAAAATCATCGCCCTGTGCCTGCCCACCGGCTGGGCGTTGCAGGCTCTCCATCAGGTCATCAGTTTCGGAGGCGGTTTCGATACCATCCTCAAACCACTGGCCGTCCTGTCCGCCTTCGCCCTTGGGGCCACGGCTCTCGCCGCTCGGTTTTTCCGCGCGTGATTCAGCCCGCGGGGGCGGGTTCCTCCCCAATAAAGTACTCCAATGCCCCTCTGTCAAACCCGCTTCCGCCACAACTCAAATTGATACAACGCCGCCACCATCAGCGCGTGCCGGATTTGACCCGACGCCACCAGTTCCGGCACTTGCTCCACCGGCACCAGCTTTGTGACAAGGTCTTCGCCCGGATCCCACCGCACCGCTTTGGTCCGCCGGCAGTTCCGCACCAGCACCGTAAAGCAGGTGTTGCTCATGATCGCCGGATTGGGAAAAACTTTGCCCACGATTCCCGCCGCCTCCCCCTCGTAACCCGTCTCCTCCGCCAACTCCCGACACCCCGCCGCCTCCGGCGACCCGTCTCCCGCGTCCATCACTCCGCCCGGAATCTCCAACTCCACCGTGTTCGATCCCTGCCGGTATTGTTCGATCAATACCATCGTCCCCTCCGGCGTCAGCGCGATGACGTTGACCCAACTGGCTGAGTCAATTATATAAAAATCGTGCGCGGCGCCCGTCCGGGGCGAAATCTTCCGATCCTCGCGCACGGAAAAGACGCGAAAATCCCCCGCCGGCTTCGTTGAAATTCTCCGCCACGGCTCGATCATAGCTGCGGCCCGCCCGGGCCTCTAAGCGGCCGGCGAGATCGTCACGCTCTCCAGGCTCACCCGCGACGACGGGCGGCTGTTCTCCCCGCCTGGCCCGCGCTTGGTGGGCGTGTCGCCGATTTTTCCCAGCACTTCGTCCCCTTTGCTCAGCTTCCCAAATGCCGTGTATTGCCGGTCCAAAAACCGCGCGTCCGCAAGGCATATAAAAAACTGGCACCCCGCCGAATCGGGGTCCTGCGATCGGGCCATCGAGATGACCCCGCGCACGTGCGGGCGTTCGTTGAACTCGGCCTTGAGTTTGTAGCCCGGATCCCCCGTTCCCCAGCGCTGTTCCGCCGCCGGGTCCTTGGTCAGCGGATCCCCCCCCTGGATCATGAACCCTTTGACGATCCGGTGAAAGCAGGTGCCGTCGTAAAACCCTTTTCGCGCCAGCGATATAAAGTTTTCGACTGTTTTGGGCGCGACCTCAGGCCAAAACTCAATGACCATTTCACCCGCGCTCGTTTTCAGGATGGCGACTTCATTTCCAGGCATGGCAAACCTCCTATTGCACCGAACTGGCCGGCTCGATTTTTATGCTGATGATTCCCATCCGCTTGTTCGGGCGGTCGGGCGGATGCGTCGGCGTGGTGGCGATCTTCTCCAGCACGTCGTCCCCTTTGATCAGTTTCCCAAAGGTCGTGTATTGGTGGTCCAAAAACGTCGGATTGCCGTGGCAGATAAAAAACTGGCACCCGGCGCTGTTGGGGTCGCTTGACCGCGCCATTGAAATCACTCCGCGCGCGTGCGAATGGTCGTTGAACTCCGCGTCGATCTTGTAGCCAGGGTCTCCAGAACCCCAGCGCTCTTCCGCCTGCGGGTCTTTGGTCAGCGGGTCGCCCCCCTGGATCATGAAACCCTTGATGACGCGATGAAAACAGGTGCCGTCATAAAAACCCGACCGCGCCAGCTTCTTGAAGTTGGCGATCGTTTTCGGCGCCGCGTCCGTCCAGAATTGAATGACCATCGTTCCTTCGGTCGTATTGATGACGGCCACTTCCTTGGTGTCGGCCGCTTTCGCGGACGCGATTCCGTTGGTCGGCTCAGCCGCCGAGGCAATTTGGTGGGTGCAAGCAGCCGCCAGGGCCAGCCCCGGCAGCCACGACAGGTATTTTCTCAAGTGTTTCATGGCAAAATAATTTGGTAAAACCGGGCGCAAAATAACCATTCCATTCCCAAACGCAAGACCCAAGTGCCTCGCCGGTCCCTTTATATTTTTGCGGGAGTGCATTTTACTTTTTCCAGCGCATCTCTGCCTTGGGAAAGCTTTCAACAATTGAAAATTGGTAATTGAAAATCTGTCATCTGTCATTTTAGCAGTGTCGCCATGACGCCCCAGGAACTCTCCGATCGATTGTGGCGGTTTGCCGCCCGTGTTGCCAAAGTGGTGGACGCCCTGCCGGACACCCGCGTGGGACGGCACGTCGCCAGCCAGATCGTGCGCAGCGGGATCGCGGCGACGCCAAATTACGACGAAGCCCGTTCCGGCGAGAGCCGCGCCGATTTTGTTCACAAGATCAATGTTGCCCTGAAGGCACTGGTCGAAACCCGCGGGTGGTTGAAATTCATCATTCTAGCCCGTTTGCTTGCGGCCAAGCGGGTCGCCGTGTTAGTGGATGAATGCGACCAACTTTTCCGCATCCTGGGCAAGTCCATTGCCACCGCCAAAGCCGCCAGAATGCCAGGGCGAAACGAGGATTCAGACAAGCCTCTTCCGATGACCAATGACAAATTTTCGATGATCAATTTTCAATCGAAGAAGTCCGAAATCTGAAAGCATTTCTTCGCCAACAGCACTTACCCAAAACAGTGAATGCACCCGGTTGCGGCAATTTCAAAAGACCCTCTCGACAATGCCGCCAAACAAGCTTAGATAGTGGCTTCTCAAGAGATTTGGTTTGTCCGCTGCCCATGCGCCTGCTCCAGCGATTAAAATGGTGGGACAAAAGCCGCGCCGCCCCTTTGGCGCACCGCCGCGGCCAGGCCGGCGAACTCGCCGCCAAAAAACACCTCCAAGCCCGCGGCCTGAAATTCCTGACCGCAAACTTCCGTTCCAAACGGGGGGAAATCGACCTTGTCTTCCGCGACGCCGATTGTCTGGTCTTCGTCGAAGTCAAAACGCGCTCTTCCGAAGCCTGGGTGCGCCCCGCTGCCTACGTCAACGCCCGCAAACGCCTCCTTTTGACGCGCTGCGCCTTTGATTACTTGCGCCTGCTCAAAAACCCGCCGATTCTCATTCGGTTTGACGTTGTCGAAGTGCTTTTGGAGGACGAAGAAGTGGCCCAAGTCCGGCACCTGCCCAACACGTTCACCCTCACCCCGCCCTATCGCTACGGGTGAGCGCCGGCGCCGGACATCCCCACCCGCCTAAATCATCAGATAGTCGAGCGCGATCCCTTTCCCGGAGGGATTCAGTTGCGCCCCTTCAATCCATTTCTTGCGCGTGGTTTGCAGGTGAGCGACCAGGATTTGCGACATGCCCTTGACTAATTCGTAGCCGAAATCGTGGTTCCGGTCGCATTCCTGCCGCAATCGGCTGCCATAGCAGAATAACGCATCCGTCGCCTCCTCCGCGATGGCGTCAAAGTGCCAGTAATACGGCGGAAACAGCCACGACCACCCCAGAATGTCGCCCGGGCCGACAGATTGAACGCGCAGCGGGGAATGAGCGGTGGAGGTTCCCAGCCCAATCGACCCGCTCATCACCAGATAAAAACAACTGGCCGGTTCTCCGGCCTCAAATATCAGTTCGCCCGCCGCGAAGCTCGCTGGCATCGAGCACCCCGCCAGAATCTGCTGGTGACGCCCTGCCAACCCCTCAAACAGGGGATGCGCGGGCAGAGACTCCCTCCTGAAAGCCGCTTTCGCCCGCGGCGCCGTCAGTATCGAGTTCATTTTCAAATCCTTACAAATGGCGTGGTAGAGCTATTCTAATGCCAACTCACTGCTGCGACCTTCACAACACCGCTCCGGGGACCGCACTGGACAAACCGCGCTGGACAAACTTGTAAATTTGCCCGCTTTCCTTCATCCTTGCCTGCATTCGCACATGCATCGTGCCTCTTTATCAAATGCCAGTCGCATCGTCGTCAAACTCGGCACCGGCGTCCTGACCGACAGCCGCAAGCAGCCCGATTTGGACCAGTTGACCCAGTTGGTCGCCCAAATGGCCGCCGTCCGCGCCCGCGGCACTCAAATCGTCCTCGTGACCTCCGGCGCCGTCGGCGCCGGCATGGGTGCCCTCGGATACGACAAGCGCCCCTCCGATCTGGCCGCCTTGCAGGCCTGCGCCGCCGTCGGCCAATCCCGCTTGATGGCCATCTATGAAAAGCTCTTTGGCCAGGCCGGCTTCCCGGTCGCGCAGGTCCTGTTGACGCACGACGATCTGGCGCACCACGAGCGCCACCTCAACGCCCGCAACACTCTGGTCACCCTCCTGGCCCGCGGCGTCATTCCCATCGTCAACGAAAACGACGCCATCTCCTTCACCGAGTTGAAATTCGGCGACAATGACAAGCTCTCCGCCCTGGTTGCCTGCCTGCTGCCGGCGGACGCGCTGATTATCCTCACCAGCGTCGATGGCTTCATCGAGAACTTCGGCAAAGCCAATCCCCGCACCATCGCACTGATCGAAAACCTCGACGCCACTATCGAAAGCATGGCCGGGGGCACCGATAGCGCGACCGCCGTCGGCGGCATGGCCTCCAAATTGCAGGCCGCCCGCATTGTTATTCGCTCCGGCATCCCCCTCGTCATCGCATCGGGCAAAAAAAAGACTGCCCTCGCCGCCATCCTGGACGCTAAAGACGAGGGCACTCTCTTCGTGCCCAAGCCCGCAAAGCTCGCCGGCCGCAAACGCTGGATTGCCTTCTTCCATCATCCAAAAGGCGCGCTGATCGTCGATGACGGCGCCAAAAATGCCTTGCGCGAAAACGGCAAAAGCCTCCTCGTCCCCGGTGTGGTGCGTTGCGACGGGGATTTCGCCACCGGCGACGTCGTCCGCATCTGCGATCTCAACGGCACCGAATTCGCCCGCGGCATTACCGCTTTTGACTCGACGGCCATCCGCGCCCGCCAGGCCGCCAAAGTCCTGGTCCATCGCGACAACCTTGTCATCTTGTGAAAAAACGCAGTTCCGCCATCAACGACTTGCTCCAGGTCACCGCCATCCTCCGCTCTCCCAAAGGCTGTCCCTGGGACCGCCAGCAGAACCACAAAACGCTCCGCTACCTCGCCATCGAGGAGGTCTATGAACTGCTCGACGCCATCGAAGACGGAGACGACCACGATATGGCGGAGGAATTGGGTGATTTGCTCTTTCACGTCGTCTTCCACTGCCAATTGGCCCGCGAGCGCGGCGCCTTTGATTTTGAGCAAGTCGCCCGGCACATCACCGACAAACTCCTGCGCCGCCATCCCCATGTCTTCGGCAACCTCAAAGTCCGAAACGTGAACGAAGTGTGGGCCAACTGGGAAAAAATCAAGGCTGCCGAAAAGCACGGTACTCACCGCGCCCGCACTTCCGCCCTCGATGGCATCCCTCGCCACCTCCCCGCCCTGATGCGCGCCGAAAAACTGCTCAAAAAAGCGCGCAAAGCAAAATTGCTCGACGCCGCGACGCCGGCGCCCACGTCACCGCCGATCGTCCGGGAGGGCGATCGTCCCGCCGCCGCAACATTCAAAAAGGCCGCCCTCGCCCGCCAGCTCTTTGACCTTGCCCGCCAGGCGCAGTCCCATGGCTGGTCGGCGGAAGAACTCCTGCGCGCCGAAATCGCCCGGCAGGAGCGCGCGTTGCGCCGCCGTGAAAAGAAAACCCAGGCGGCGGGCTGACGCCGCCTGATAGTCTGGCCCCTTCCGCATTATGCGTTCGCTATGCCCACGGCCTGGCGCAGGTGGGTGAACCCGCTCCGGCGCAGCCGCTCGCGCAAGCCGCACACAATCTGTTTGACAACGCCCGGACCGCGATAAACCAACGCGGTGTAAATTTGCACAAGGGACGCGCCGGCGGTGATCTTTTCCCAGGCATCGGCCGCGTCGAAAATCCCGCCCACTCCGATTATGGGTAAGGCGCCGCGGGTCCGGCGGTGAAGATGGCGTATGACTTCCGTGCTGCGCTGGCGCAAGGGCCGTCCGCTCAAGCCGCCGGCCTCCGCATAGATAGACTGCAACCTCGGATCGTCCGGCTTCGGGCGCGTGACGGTGGTGTTGGTGGCGACGATTGCCGCCAGACGGCGGGGCGCGGCCAGCGACAGGATGTCATCCAGCGCGTCAAAGCTGAGGTCGGGCGCCACCTTGACCATGATCGGAAGACCGCCGGTGTTGTCTTGCTGGAGGGCGGCCAGAATTTCGTCCAGCGCGGCTTTGTCCTGAAGCCGGCGCAGGTCGGGAGTGTTTGGGGAACTGACGTTGACAACTATAAAATCCACGTAGGGACGGAGCAGGCGAAAAGAGCTGGCATAATCCTCGGCGGCGGCTTCCAGCGGCGTGATTTTGGACTTGCCGAGGTTGACGCCCACGGGATGACGGGGCCAGAGAGCCTGTTGTTTCCATCGCGCCAGCGCCTGGGCAAAGACGGGCGCGCCGGGGTTGTTGAAACCCATGCGGTTGACAATCGCCTCGTCCGCAATGGCGCGGAAAACGCGCGGCTCCGGGTTGCCCGGCTGGGCGCGCCACGTGACGGCGCCCAATTCGGTGAAACCGAATCCCAAGGCGAACCAGGCCGGAAGCGCGCAGGCCCCTTTGTCCATGCCGGCGGCCAGGCCCACGGGATTGGGAAAGCGCAGGCCGAATAGTTCGACGGGCAATTCAGGAGCGCCCCAGAACGCTCCAGCCACGCGGCAAAGCGATGGGGCGCGGCTCAGATGGGCCAGAGCGCGTAGCGTGCGATCATGGATTTTCTCAGCCTCCTGGGCGAAGAGCGCCGGTCGGATGATGCAGCGGTAAATCCAGCTCACGTGAGTGGAGTCTCGCCGCTAACGGGGCGCGGGTTCGGCGCTTTGGGACGATGCGTGCTGCCGGGCGGCGCGGGGCAGGAGGTTGCGGTAGGTGGCCAGCGCCAAAAGCGGCCAGCTATTGCGATACATGTCGTACTTCAAATAAAACACGCGCGGAAATCCGGTGCCGGTGGCCTCGGCTTCCGTCCACGACCCGTCGCCATTTTGCATGCGGAGCAGGTAGTCGATTCCGTTGCGAACGCTGGGGCGGCTGGGGTCGTCGAAGGCGCACAGGCCCATGACGGCCCAGGCGGTTTGCGAGGCGGTGCTGGGGCCCTGGCCCTTGAAGACCGGGTCGTCGTAAGTGTTGCAGCGCTCGCCCCACCCGCCGTCCTCGTGCTGGATGCTCTCCAGCCAGTGGCGGGCCTTCAGGAGCCAGGGCTGGCGCATGTCCAGGCCCAGGGCGCGAAGGCCGCGCAAGACCTGCCAGGTGCCATAAATATAGTTTACTCCCCAGCGGCCATACCAGGACCCGTCCTCCTCCTGGTGCTCGCGGATGAAATCCAGCGCCTTGCGCACCTGGGGGTTGTCGAGGCTGAAATTCTCGTAGCCCAGCAATTCGAGGATGCGCGCGGTGATGTCGGCGCACTCAGGGTCGAGCATGGCGTTGTGATCGGCAAAGGGCACCTTCTCCAGGATGCTCTTGGTGCAATCCTTGTCGAAAGAAGCCCAGCCCCCGTCTTTGCATTGGAAGGTCAGCATCCAGTCCAGCCCGCGCCGGAAGGCGGCGTCCCGGCGCTGCGGCCGCGCGGTGGGGATTTTGCGCAACGCCAGCAGCACCATCGCCGTGTCATCCACGTCCGGGTTCCATTGATTGTTGAACTCAAAGACCCAGCCGCTGGGTTCCACGTCGGCCGGGTTTTTGTAGCGCCAGTCTCCCCGGAAACGGACTTCGCGCTCAATGAGCCAGTCACAGCATTTGACCAGGGCGGGATGATCGCTGGGCAAGCCGGACTCGTGCAGGCAGATGGCCACGATGGCGCTGTCCCAGACGGGGGAAAGGCACGGTTCCATGCGAATGGATTGTTCGGTTTCATGCTCCAGTTTCTTCAATTCGCGTTCGCATTGCTCAATCAAGGGATGACCTGCCGGGTAACCCAGCGCCTTGAGCGCGATGGCCGAGTTGAGGATGCCGGGGAATATTGCCGCAAGTCCATCGGACCCCTCAAAGCGTTTAATCATCCATTGCTCGGCCACTTTCAAGGCGCGATTGCGGAAGGGATGAATGTGGTGGCGGGCGAACCGCTCGGCAAACTTGTGCAGCCCATCCAGCCAGAGGAAGAAATTGCGCCACGTAAACATCTGCGGATCCCGCGGCAGCATCAGGTCGCGCTCGGCAAAGCCCAGTGGGTAAAGCTCGTTCAATCCGCCGCTGCCCAGCACTTTGCGGGTCGGCTTGAAGTGATTGATGATCGATAGGGGCACAAGCATCGAGCGGCTCCAGGAACTCATTTCGTTGAAATTGACGTAGAACCATTTCCCGATGAGGATCACCTCGCATGGAATGGTCGGAGCGTAGTCCCACGGAAACAGACCCAGCAAGGCGAGGTAGAGCTTGGAAAACGTATTGAGTCGGGGGACGCCCCCCAGGCTCAGGGCCGTTTGGTGGGCGCGCAACATGCGCGCATCGGTCATCGCCACCCCGGCCAGTTTGAGCGCCAGGTAAGCTTTGACAGTCGCGTTGACCTCAGCCGGCCCGCCGGGATAGATGCTCCAGCCCCCCGCCGGCAATTGCAGTGAAAGTATGTGTTGGACGGCCTTGCGCTCCCATTTTTCATCTACCGACCCATCCCAATGTCGATAGGCGATCATGTCGGCCACGAGGGTCGCATCGACCATCAGTTCGCCAACCCAATAGCCCTCGGGTTTTTGCTGGCTCAGGAGCAAATCGCGCGTCCGCGCTATGGCCGCCTCCACGTCGTCCCGTGTGTATGAACTGAAATCGGAGGCCGTTGGCGCCGCGATTCCCTGCGCGTTGTCAATAGTATCCACAGACACGATTAAGTTTGCCCGCGATCTTCGACCTGTAAAGCCATTTCTTGGCCGCCGTCCCCAACGGACGGGGTGTGAGACAAAATTCTTCGCCGACCGGTTTTTGCGAGACAGAAGTATATGCGACCCAATATACTCCTTTGGGGCCACGTTTGCCCTCTCTCCCCGCGTGCGGGGAGAGAGCCGGAG